>CAZUHN010000150.1:0-13083 GCA_964620535.1 uncultured Nitrospinaceae bacterium
GAAAGCTTCGCGTCCTTGACGTTCTCGAGTACATATGCACCTTCGTCGACCCGTCACTTGAACACCGCCGTTACCTTTGCAGAGACACAATGTGCAACACCTGCTTCGCCAAGGTGAACGGCCGTTCCCGTTTGACCTGTCTCGAGAAATTACCCGAGGACGCCGAGGAACTGGTGATCGAGCCGGTCGATAATTTTGAGTTGATCCGGGATCTGATGGTCGATTATTCGGTCCGCAAATCGAAAGGCACATAGTTTGGAAAAGACAGTGAGATGACTTCGTTGACGGATCCATCCGAAACACTCGCGCGGTTCGCCGTGGAGCTCGAATTCGCCGACCTTCCGGAAACGGTGGTGGATGTGGCGAAGCGGGCCTGCGTGGACAGTTTTGCCGTAGCGCTCGCGGGCGGAACCGCTCCCGGGGTGAAGGGTGTCCTTGATGAAGTGCGTGGATGGGGGGGGAGAACTGAAGCCACGGTAATCGGAAGTTCGGAAGGAAAAATCCCGGCTACCTATGCGGCGCTCTGCAATGGGCTTCAGATTCATGCAAGGGATTTTGACGACACCCACGACCGCGCGGTGGTTCATCCCTCTGCCTGTGTGTTGCCCGCAGTTCTCGCCTGCGCAGAGCGGAGGGGAGGGGTTTCCGGTAGAGAATTTTTCGTCGCTTTGATCGCGGGTTCCGAGGTGGCCTGCCGCATCGGGGTATCTTTAGACGAGAGCCTCGCGTTTGAGCGGACTACGATTTGTGGTGTTTTCGGTGCGGCAGCGGGGGCGGGGAGGATTTTGGGTCTTTCCCCAGATGGAATTTGTAACGCATTGGGGATCGCTTTCAGTTATGCTGGGGGAACGCGCCAGGGTCTGGCGGATGGGGTGCTCACCAAGCGCCTCCAGCCGGGCCTCGCGGCGCGGGGTGGTTTCGAGGCTGCGCTATGGGCTGCGGGGGGAATGACCGGACCCCGGAATGTGTTCTCCGGCCCTTCCGGGTTTTTTGCGGCGTTCGGGGGAATAAAGGGAGATGGTGAGGCATTGACGGGCGGCTTGGGTTCTCGGTTCGAGTCCGCCTCGGTCGGCTTCAAACCATATCCTTGTTGCCGCTATGTTCATCCTGCGATCGACGCTGCCATCAAGCTGTGTGAGATGGGTCCTATCCCGCAGAATTTGATCTCAGAGGTCTTCGTTTCCGTACCTCCCGTCAAGTCACTGGATTATGTCTCCCGATCTTTTCCCTTGGAGAGGGCTACGACGGTGGACCGGCAATTCAGCCTCTCTTATGTGGTGGCCGTTGCCCTCCTCCGGGGTGAGGTGGTCCTCGAAGATTTTGGCGAAAGGGAGCTTCCTCCCGAGTTGTCAGCCCTTATCGGGCGTGTCCATATTCGCCGTCAAGAAAAGCCCGATTCTGAGACGTTCTTCTTGCCCGCTGTTGTCACGGTGCGTGGCGCCTCTGGGGAGCGATCCGCCCGATGTGAGCGGCTAAAAGGCTCTCCCTCCTGGCCCATGAGCGAGGAGGAACTCAAAGCAAAAGTGCGAGATTGCCTGAACGCGGGCGATAAGCCCCTGGGCGGGCAAGATTTTTGGGAGCTGATGGCCTCGATCGAAGAGATCGACGACATCCGCGAGATCACGGCCTGTTGGGAGGCTACACAGATCGGAACGGCCTGAACCTTCGCTTTTCGTCGTGCAGAGGGAGGTTGATGGGGATGGGAATACCATCGGGAACGGTTTGCATTCGTTGCACAGCATCTCATCCGTCGGACCTTTGGTTCGAGGGATGTACAAATTGTGATACGGATCATTCCCGTTCGAATCTGACGCTCACCTACGATTACGACAAAATTTCAGGCAAGGCGATCTCAGATCCCGATCCAAGGATGGGAAATTCGATCTGGAGATACCATCCCCTTTTTCCTGTGGAAGCAGAACGCGCGGTGACACTGGGGGAGGGAGGGACGCCCTTGTTGCCCGCCAGGCGCGTCGGGACCGCTCTGAGCTGTGAGGATCTTTGGCTCAAGGACGAATCGCGCAACCCCACCGGCTCTTTCAAAGACAGGCTCTGTGCCGTCGCTGTAGCGAAGGCAAGAGCATCAGGAGCGAGAACCGTTGCCGTCTCATCGACCGGCAACCAGGGTGCCTCACTCGCCGCTTACGCAGCCGCGGCCGGGCTCTCCTGCGTGGTGCTCACCTTGGCGTCAATTCCAGAGCCGTTACGTGTAGCGATACAGGTTACGGGTGCTCATATCGTTGCTCTTCCCAAGCCCGCCGATCGGTGGGTGATCTTGGGGGAAGGGGTGGAACGGGAAAGCTGGTTTCCAATCAGCAATTATGTTTCTCCCCCCATCGGGAGCAATTTCCATGGGATCGAGGGGTACAAGACCATCGCCTATGAAATTTGGGAACAGAGAGGGCGTCAGGTTCCCGGCGCTGTAATCGTACCTACCTGTTACGGAGATGGCCTCTACGGAATTTGGAAAGGATTCAGAGAACTTCAAACACTTGGGCTTACAGATCGCTGCCCCCAGATGGTGGCGGCGGAGGTCTCGGGCTGGCTGAGCCGTTCTCTGGAACAAGGGAGCCCTTGGGAGGGAGAGAGTGAGGTTGGTCAGTCTGCTGCTTTCAACCTCATCACTTCACGGAGCACCTACCAGGGATGCGCCGCCCTGCTTGAATCCGGCGGAATCGCAGTACAGGTAGGGGAAGAAGAGATCCTTGCGATGCAACATACCCTCGCGCGAGAAGAGGGTCTTTATGGAGAGGCTTCGAGCGTCATTGCACTGGCCGCCTTGGAGCGCTTGGCGAAAGAGGGCCGCGCAAGTTGGGCGAACGGCGTGGTAGCGATTCTCACATCGGCGGGGATCAAGGATCCCGCCACGACGGCCCGTGGGCTTCCTCCGCTGCAGATGTTTGAGCCGACGCTGAATGCTGTTTTGGAGGCGATCGGCGGTCGCGTCGCGGCCCGCCGCGCATAGTGTTTGGAATTTTCGAGAAAGCTTGGATGTACGAAGCGTACCAACGAAGTAAGGAGGAGAAGGATGGTGTTCATGAGATGCGGGGGAGTCGGTCTCCTTCACAGTTGTCACTCATGACACTCCGCAAGTTATCACCTAGTTTGAAAGGAGAATGACATGCGAACCAGAAAGGTGGGGTTGGTAGTAGTTGCGATGAGTCTGGTGTTGTTTTTTGGCCAATGGGCCCAGGCGGCAAACCGAATCACAATGGGAGGCGGCGCGCCGGGGGGGACCTACTACGCTGTCATGACGGCCATGGCAAAGGTACTGGAGGACAAATCAGGGGGGATCAAACCTTCGGTGCAGTCGACGAAAGGGTCTTCCCACGCGGCTCGCCTCGTCAACAGTGGAGAATTGACCATCGGCTCGGGTCTGCTGGATACGGTGGCCCGGGCATGGAACGGAGGAAAGGGATTCAAGAAGAAGCAAACCAACCTACGTGCCGTGATGGCCTTCATCGACATCGGGGACGCATTTTTGGTACGGAAGGATTCCAGCATTCGATCGGTGGGGGATCTCAAAGGGAAGCGACTCGGCGTTTCTTCGCCCTCGTCGAGGCGTCCCATGGAAGCGTTCTTGAAGGCCCACGGGATAATGCCGGGGAGTTATTCTGTTCGCTACCTTTCCTATACGGAGCAGTCGAACGGTTTGCGGGATAAGAACATCGCCGCAGGTTATATGGTCGTTCACCGGATCAACCGCACAGCCATGGAGTTCACCAGTACGGTGGGCGGGCGGATTATCGGATTCAGTTCGGGAGCCGCGGTGAAATCCTTCGAGGCGGCCAGTCCTGTGTGGAGGTCCGTGACGCTCAAGGCGGGCACATATTCCGGACAACCGAAGGCGGTCATCGTCGCCGGCCGGCACGGTCTCGTCCATGCCCATAAGGACACTTCACCCGATGTGATCTACAAGGCGGTCAAAACGCTTTTCGCCAACCACGACCAGTTGAAAAAAATTCACCCGGCGGCTGCCATGATCTCGTTGGCGCAGACCAAGCGGTACTACGCAAAGAAGCTTTTCGTAATACCTTTCCATGAAGGCACGAAGCGATATCTGAAGGAAGTCGGTGTATTGAAGTAAGCAAGGTGTCATTTAGGGTAGGGACATGAGCCAAGAGGTATCGCAAAACGCCCCGGAGGACCTGCAGGTTCTCCAGGAGGGAAAATCTCGCTTTGTTTGGGTTCTCGCCTCCATCGTCGCGGTGGTTTGGTCGGTCTTTCAGCTCGCTACGAGCTATTTCGGGGTCTTGCCCCTCATGCAGCAAAGGCCTATCCATATGGCCTTCGGTTTTTCTCTGGTATTTCTTCTTTTTCCCGCCCTCCGCTCTTCCGGGGGGCGGGGAAGGAAGTTGGGGAGGTCCGCCGATGCTGTATTGATCGCGATAACTGTCGGGCTGACCGCATACATCGCCTGGAATCACATCGACATCGAATGGCGGGCCGGCGACTATTATGACCACGAGATTCTTTCCGGTGTCGTGATGGTTTTACTCGTGCTTGAAACAACCCGCCGGACGACGGGCATGGCACTCCCGATCATCGGTGGCCTCTTCCTTCTGTACGCGTATTTCGGCAATCACATGCCGGATTTGTTCGCTCACCGCGGTTTCAGCGTGAACCGGATATTCAGCCAGCTCTATCTCACCGCGGAGGGGATCTACGGACTTCCGATGAGGATCTCCGCTACCCTTGTCTTCAATTTTGTTCTCCTGGGCGCCTTTTTGAAGGAAACGGGCGCGGGTCAATTTTTCATTGATCTGGCGCTTTCTCTTGTCGGCCGCGTTCGTGGAGGGCCGGCCAAAGTCGCCGTAGTGGCGAGCAGCTTTTTCGGGAGCATCTCAGGCAGCGCCGTGGCCAACGTGGTAGGCACTGGCTCTTTCACGATTCCCTTGATGAAGAGCATCGGCTATCGGCCTATCTTTGCCGGGGCCGTCGAAGCAGTGGCTTCGTCGGGTGGGCAAATCATGCCACCCATCATGGGAGCCGCCGCCTTCCTGATGGCCGAGCTTCTGCAGATTTCATATTTCACCGTAGTCGTTGCGGCTTTGATTCCCGCGATTCTCTATTATGTGGCTGTTTTTTGCGCGGTTGATTTCGAGGCGGGCCGCCATAATTTACAGGGTCTGACTCCGGAGAAGATACCCTCATTCTATACCCTGATACGAACCCGCTGGTACTACCTCATCCCTCCCGTCACCTTGGTGTACTTGATGGGGGTGCAGAAATATTCGCCGTCCATGTCGGCTTTTTGGACCCTCTGGACTTCTATTGCGGTCGGGATGATACGCCCCGAAACCCGCATGGGACCTAAAAAGTTCTGGGAAACGCTTAGAGGCGGGGCGCTCTCCTCGCTTCCGATCGTAGCTGCCTGCGCTACCTCAGGCATCATCCTGGGCATCATCAATTTAACGGGAATCGGACTCCGGCTCTCTTCGATTATGGTGAAGCTGGCGGGAGGCGAGATATTCATCCTGTTGGTTCTAACGATGATCACATGCTTGATATTGGGGATGGGCCTGCCGGTCACCGCTTCATATTTGATCCCGGCCCTCATCGTGGGGCCCGCCTTGAAGGAAATGGGCGTCCTCCCGATCGCGGGCCACCTGTTCATCCTCTATTTCGGAGTCATCTCCAACATCACTCCGCCTTTTGCGTTGGCCGCATACGCCGGCGCTGGAATCGCGAGATCCGATCCCTTTCGGACAGGATTCCTCGCCTTTCGGCTCGGGATTCCCGGCTTCATTCTTCCATTCATGTTCGTATATTCACCCTCTCTCATTATGCAGGCTTCCTGGCCCGAAGTGCTTTTTGTGGTCGCTACCGCCGTTGTAGGGGTCGTTTTCCTTTCTGCTTCATTGACGGGATATTTTTTCATCCATTGCAACCTTCTGGAGCGCCTGCTCCTTTTGGCGGGTGCTTTGGTGCTCATCATGCCCGGGTGGGTGACGGACCTCGCCGGTCTGGCAATCGCTTTGATCGCTCTACGTTCACAGTGGACGCGGCGGAAATCGGCTCCGGTGATTGCTGTTGAGGAACGTGTCCAGTCTCCCGGATGATCGGTTCCCGCGTGTGGTTTTGGTTCTTTTTTGATGGAGTTCCGGCGGGGTTGGCCAACCTTTTGTGAGGAGTGAAGGATATTGCCCGGATCGAAAAGCAGAAAGGACAAACGCAAGTCGTCCATCAGCGGTGGTGATTGGCTGGTGGGCATCGATATCGGCGGCACTTTCACCGACCTCACCCTTTGGCGGGAGGGAAGGGGAACTCTTTATGCAGAGAAGGTTTTGTCTACCCCCGAGGATCCATCGCTGGGGGCCCTGAAAGGGTTTCGGAGCCTCCTGGCGAAAGGAAGTGTTTCTCCCGACCGGGTTCGCGCGGTGATCCACGCTACCACGGTGGCCACCAACGCCGTCATCGAGCGCAAGGGGCCACGCACGGGACTTATCACCACGAAGGGATTTCGAGATGTGCTCGAGCTCGGAACGGGTCTCAGGTACGACATTTACGATCTGTACATCGCTTTTCCCGAGCCCTTGGTCCCTCGGGCCTTGCGCCACGAGGTGGACGAGCGGATTGATCCTTCCGGTAAGACGGTCGCACCCCTTTCTGAAGATGAAGTCGAAGCCGCCGCCCGTAAGCTGAAGCGCGCCGGTGTCGAGTCGATCGCGGTTTCCTTCTTGCATGCCTACGCGAATCCAGAACATGAACGGAAAGCTGCGCAGATTGTTTCAAAGGCGGCGCCTGGTATTAGTGTTAGCCTTTCCTCTCAGGTGGCCGCGGAGGCGAGGGAGTTCGAGCGGACCGTCACCACTGCGATCGACGCCTATGTCAAGCCGCTTGTGGAGAGCTATTTGGATCGGCTCGCGATGGGGCTCGGGAAAGAAGGGTTCCAGGGCGAGCTTTTCGTCATGCTCTCCCACGGGGGGATCGCGCGGGCTGCGGAGGCGGCCAAGGTGTTTCCCGTCCGGATCATCGAATCGGGGCCTGCAGCCGGTGTTCTCGCGGCGGGCGCTCTTGGCCGGATCAGTGGCCGGCCGGATCTCCTCTCTTTCGACATGGGAGGAACGACGGCCAAGCTCTGCCTCATCCGGGACGGCGCGCCAGCCGTAGCGCGGGAGTTCGAGGTGGCCCGCGTGAAGCGGTTCAAGCGGGGCTCCGGCTTCCCCCTTCGTATTCCGGCCATCGAACTTATTGAGATCGGTGCGGGTGGTGGGAGCATTGCTCGACTGGACGAGTTGGGCTTGTTGAAAGTGGGGCCCGACAGTGCCGGAGCGAATCCGGGCCCGGCCTGCTACTGCCAGGGTGGGACGCTTCCCACTGTCACGGACGCCAACCTCGTATTGGGCTATCTCAACCCTGATTATTTCCTGGGCGGAGACATGGTGCTGGACGAAAACGCTTCCCGACGGGCCATCAGCGAGCATTGCGCTGTCCTCCTCGGGGTGACGCTTGAGGAGGCTGCTGCGGGGATCTGTGATCTCGTCAGCGAAAATATGGCCGACGCGGCGCGCGTCCACATCGCTGAACAGGGAGAGGACCCGCGTAGGTTCAGCTTGATGGCCTTCGGGGGGGCAGGTCCGCTGCATGCACATTCCGTGGCTGCGAAGCTGGGCATCCGTGAACTGATCTGTCCTGCAGGCGCCGGAGTGATTTCTTCCCTGGGCCAACTCACCGCCCCGATGGCCTTTGATCTCGTCCGGACCCACTACGGTTCCTTGGACGAACTCGATTGGAAGCGCTTCAGGAAATCCCAGGTGGACCTTTCGAAGGAGGCGAAGAGCTATCTCAAGCTCGCCGGGGTTCCGGAAAAGAAAATTGTTCTGGTTTACTCGGCCGATATGCGCTACGCCGGGCAGGGTTACGAGATCCGTGTTCCCCTCCCACCCAGCGCCCTGAGCGCCAAAGGCATCCCAGCCATTCGGCGCGCCTTCTGGCGGGAATACCAAAAGCTCTACGGACGGTCGGTGGACAACGTCACGCTGGAGATGGTGAACCTTCGCCTGTCCGCCCGCGGCCCTCGCCCGTCTCTTCGGTTGCGTTGGCAGCACACCGACGGGACGCATGAGGAAAGAAAAACAGGCCTTATCGGAAAACGCCGGATCTATCTGAAAGAGGCGGGGGGATTTTGCAACGCGGACGTTTATTCCCGCTATCGCCTAGCCCTCGGCAGGAAGTACCGCGGACCTGCCCTCGTCGAGGAGCGTGAGAGTACGGCGTTGGTCGGTAAAAACGGGGGGTTCAGCGTGGACTCCTACGGGAACCTCGTCATTCGTCTGAAATCATAAAAGGAATCGGTATGGCGCGATCAACGAAGCGGACTTCGAAGAAGGGGATCGATCCTTTCACGCTAGAAGTGGTCTGGAGCCGCCTCATCGCCATCTGCGACGAGGCGGCAGGTATTCTGCACCGCTCTTCCTTTTCCACCATCGTCCGGGAGAACCACGACTACGCCTGTATGGTGCTGGACGCCGAGGGGGACAGTCTCGCTCAGTCCGGTCGGAGCATCCCCAGCTTCATCGGTACCCTCCCGATCTCGGTGAAGGGATTCCTGGAGAAATTCCCGCCCTCTTCCCTGCGGGAAGGCGATGTCATCGTCACGAACGATCCGTGGCTATGCACCGGCCATCTGCCCGACATCACGATGGCCATTCCGCTGTTCCAGGGGGGGCGGCTCATCGGATTCGCCGGCGCCATCGCCCACATGACCGACATCGGCGGACGCTACCGAAGCCCGGACAGCCGCGACGTCCATGAGGAGGGGATTTTCATCCCGCCGGTAAAGCTCATCGAAGCGGGGAAGTGGAATCCCTTCGTGGTTGAACTCATTGAGAACAACGTCCGGGTTCCCGAGCAGGTGATGGGAGACGTGCGGGCCATGCTCGGGGCCTGCGCCCGGATCGAAACCCGGGTCGCGGAGTTGCTGGACGAGCACCGTCTGAAGGATCTGGGCACCGTCGGCACGGAGGTGAAGAATCGTTCCGAAATGGCCATGCGGAAGGGCATCCGGGAGGTCCCTGACGGAACCTACCGCGCCGAGATGATGGTGGAAAGCTACGAACCGGGGAAGCCCCTCACCCTGCGTATTGCGCTAACCGTGAAGGGGTCGAGGCTCCGGGTGGACTATACCGGATCCTCTCCCCAGACCCGCACCTCCCTCAACGCGGTCATGAATTACACGTTTGCCTACACCTGCTACGGCCTGAAGTGCCTCCTATCACCGGAGGTACCCAACAATCAGGGGTCCTTCCGGCCCATCACGGTGTACGCCCCGTCCGGCTCCTACCTGAATGCGCAGCGCCCCTCCGCTGTGGCGGCGCGCGCCTCGGCGGGCCACTACCTTCCGGAAGCGGTGTATAAAGCTCTCGCCTCTGCCATTCCGGATCGGATCCCCGGCGAAGCCGGCTTTCCTTTCTCGGGATTCGTACTGAGCGGAGTGGACGATAACGGAAAACCTTACTCGGGCATTTTCTTCTTCGCAGGCGGACAGGGGGCCAACCCCATGTCGGATGGCTTGGCGAACCTTTCCTTCCCGACGAATATTTCATGCATCCCAGCTGAAATTATGGAACGCGAATTCCCGCTCCGGGTTCTTAGCCAGGCGATCCGGCCGGACGGCGGCGGGGCAGGGCGATACCGCGGCGGAGCGGGCCAAGAGGTCAGCTTTCAGATGCTGGCGGATACCCCTGGGCGCGTCGCCTTGGTCTACCGGCGGGGGGATTTCCCTCCCGAGGGGGTGGCTGAGGGAGGGCCGGGTGCACCAGGGGATATTCTTCTGAACGGAAAGCCCATTCCCTCGGGGCGCACCTTCTGGCTGAACCCGGCAGACATTCTTACCTTCAGGCTTCCAGGCGGAGGAGGGTATGGAAATCCGAAGAAACGGCCCGGAGAAGAGGTACGCCTTGACTCGGCGAACGGTATTATCACGCGACGGACTGTAGAAAATGTCTATGGGCAGTAGTTGACGAACACCGACTTGTCCAATAATTCGACCGAACACAGGACAGGGTGCATATCCTTGATAATTCACTGTGCCCGGCGAATTATGAATTCACCATTCACAGGATGCCCCCATCTACGCTGCCCCGTCCAAAAAATCAACGGAATCCTAAAATATCTAGAATTCCGAATAAAATTAGTAGTTCGCAATGCAAAGTTCATAGAGCGTGATCGCGAAGGCCCTGCACAGTCTCACCCCCCACTTAATCCTCGTGCCGCTATCGTGCCGCAAGCCGGACGTACGGGAAGGGACAGGATAGGATGAAACAGGACGAGATAGGATGAACGAATTCCCGTAACTTCTCATATCTGCCTGATCGGTTGGACACTTCAATTTGAGTGCCGATGGCAGGTAGTATCAAAGGGGGTATCCTCAATTTTTGGTGCGCAAGAATGTTTGTAACTGGTTGATATAACTTTTTTTATAAGTATTAGTTCGATTCCCGCCGCCTCCACTAAGTCTTTGCAATTCAATAAGATATGAGCATTTTTCGTTGCGCCGAGAAAAGTGCCGCTATCGTGCCGTGGCGCGTATTGCCCTCCTGTCCAAAAACTCGATCAAGTCAAAATCAAAGAGTTTCTGATGAAATCCAAAATAGGGAGCGCCCCTCAAGGCCGTGCAGGAGTTTTTAGGACACGCAGACATCAAGATGACGATGCGCTATGCCCACCTGAGTCCAGATGCAAGGCAGGACGCCGTCAAACTTCTGGATAATCACGGCACTATAGCGGCACTTTCCCCCACAGAGGGGGAGGCATCTCAACAAGCAGTTGAAAAATAAATAGTTAAATGGTGGAGGCGGCGGGAATCGAACCCGCGTCCGAAAGGTTTCTGCCGTGAACCTCTACGCGCGTAGCCGGCAATTTGAATTTCGCCCGGGTTCGCGCCCACCGGCGGAGCTGCCCCCCAGGCTAGTCCGATTCAATCTCGCCGCCACCGCCTCCGGACAGAAGGAAATGGCGGCCAGTCCGCTTCATGGCGCCCCGGCCCCCTCCCGCGGACAAGGAGAGGCGGGACGCTCGCTAGCTTTTAGGCAGCGAGAGCCAGCTCAGTGTCGGCTGGTGTATTTTGCCACATTGGTAACGGGGCCAAGTGGCGTCCCCGGCGCGCAGCTCAGGCTTCAGTCCCTCCCGTCGAATCCAAGTCGCCCCCATATAATGATCCCAACCGGACGGCAACCCGGATTCGCCCAGCTGAATATACTTTATTTAGAAGACGCCAAAAGGGCATGGTTCCTTTCAAGCCCCCTTGTGGCGCTCCCGTAGTGCTCTTTCCACCTCCCGTTTCGCAACCCGCTCTTTCAATTCATGGCGACGGTCATAGAGCTTCTTCCCGCGTCCGAGGCCCAGTTCCACCTTGGCTTTCCCCTTCGAAAAATACATTTTCATGGGAACGAGCGAAAAACCCTTTTCCTGGGTTTTGCCGAGCAGACGTTTGATTTCCTCACTGTGCAGGAGGAGTTTCCGGGAACGGGTAGCTTCATGATTGTTAATATTTCCCTTTTCGTAAGGGTTGATGTGGCACCCAATGAGCCAAGCTTCTCCATTGCGGACATCCGCGTAGCTTTCCTTCAAATTCGCCTTTCCCTCGCGAAGCGCCTTCACCTCAGTGCCCACAAGGACAATCCCCGCCTCATAAGTTTCCTCAATCGCGAATTCGGCTCTGGCACGGCGGTTCTCAGCGACTATCTTGATCCCGGCCATTGTAACATTCACCCGTCTCTCGTTTTCCCAACTTCCCCGCATTCAGAGAGAAAAAGAAAAAGGGAGCCTCCGCTCCCTCCAGAACCTATCGGTGACTAATATAGGCCATATAAGTCAATTTTGCCACAACATCCAATCTTCCCCGCTGCTACTTCCTTCTCGCTCTTTTTATTAAGCCAATGCGATTGCGTTTCAGGGTCTTGTCCCCTTTGGTGAGGGCCTTGGGGGATGTTGACTCGCGCGCCTTCGCAGGCCGCCGCATCCCGCGCAGACGGCCCCTGCGACGAATGCCGGACTCTTCCGTTCCCTCCACCCGGCTTCCCCCTGAAAGAAGTTGAAAGGTCGCTCGCCGCTGGCCGAGGTCAACATCCTCAATGCGTACGCTGACCGGGTCTCCCAGGCGAAGCTGCCTTCCCGTACGCCCCCCAAGAACAGCATGAATTTCGGGCAAGAAGGAATAGTAGTCATCCGTCATCAGAGCGAGGGGCACCATTCCCTCAACGAACACCTCATCCAGTTCAATGAAAACGCCGAAGGCGGTCACCCCCGATACATGCCCTGCGAAGCGCTTGCCGATGCGCTTCTTCATGAATACCGCCTTGTGGAAATCCATCATTTCTCTCTCAGCGGCCTCCGCTGACCTTTCTGCCTTAGAGATTTCCGCGCAAATTTTCGCGAGGCGCTTTCTATCCGGCTCCCCCCGTTCACCACGCATCAGTTGTTTGAGACGCCTGTGAACGAGCAGATCCGCATATCGCCGAATAGTCGAGGTAAAGTGCGTATAACGGTCAAAGCCGAGCCCAAAGTGCATGGAAGGGGCAGCCTCATAGGTAGCGAGCTTCATGGACCGAAGAACGAGGAGATTTACGAAGCGCTCGGTCTCTTTTCCAAGGACGGCATCCAGAACGTCTTGGAGCGATCCTGGGCACTTGAGTTTCTCCGACGGGGGTGCGGGCAGACCCATATTTGAGAGAGCCTCCCGGACAGAATACAGCTTCTCTCCATCCGGCGGGTCATGAACACGGTAAACGGCGGCGCCCTCTGCCTCTTCCAGGCAATCGGCAACGGCCCGGTTCGCCGCGAGCATGCACTCTTCCACAAGCCTGTGCGCCGTGTTCCGCGGGGTGCGCGCGATAGCGACGGGCTCACCTTTTGGGCCAAGAAGGACATAGGCCTCTGGAAGATCGAGGTCAAAACTTCCCTCCTCCATCCGGCGTGAATGGAGCTTCTCGGCCAACGCGGCCAGCGCCCGGAGCTCATTCTCAAACGAGGCGGCGGATCGGGTTTCAGCGGTCTCCTCGATCTCCCGATCTTCCAGGACCGCTCCCGCCCCGGCATAGGTGAGTTGCGCTCTTGATCGGATACGGGCCAAGGTAAAGC
>CAZUHN010000151.1:0-12215 GCA_964620535.1 uncultured Nitrospinaceae bacterium
GGGTATTCACACCGAATGTCGGGGTTTTAGTGTACATGTGCCTATCCCCAAAAGTTGGGAACCAGTTTCTGGAGTGTATGCTTGGCATAATCGACATCAGCTTGCGTAGGAAGCTTTCTGTGTAGAAATATTTCGTTCCGCCTGAATTTAGGAGGAAAAGAGGTTACTTTCTTTTCTTAATGAGGTTACTTTCTTTTCTTAATGAGGAGGAGGAAGGGATATGCCATGGTGGGTCGTTGCCCTCTATTTTATTCTGCCTATCGGTCTGGCGCTGTTTCTGGCCTCGAAGGGGGGTGATTCCGAATGGTGACATCCGGATGGTATTGGTTCGGGTTGGGCGTCTATTTTATCATTATCCTTGTCGTTGGCTACAACGCCAGCAGGAGAACGAAATCCGTTGAGGATTTCTACGTCGCGGGTCGCACTCTCGGGCCGATGGTCTTGGCCCTCACCTATGTGGCCACGTATTCGAGCGCAAGTTCTTGGATAGGGGTTCCCGGACTTGCCTACCGGTTCGGCTGGTCCGTCTTCCACATTTTCGGGGCGGGCACCATCGGGGTGGTCCTGGGACACCTCATCGCGGCCAAGAAGCTCCGCGACGCGGCTGAGCGGATCAACGCGCTCACCCTCTGCGATATTCTCGAAAAAAGGTACAACAGTAAGCTCCTCCGGGCGTTCGGGGCTATTGTGATCATCATCGGAAGCTTCTTTATCATGGTCGCCCAGTTCAAGGGCGTGGGCGTCGTCTTCTCGCAAATGTTTGGTATCTCCTTTCAAACATCAGTTGTAGTTTTCGCGGTCATCGTCGCGGCCTATCTTGCCTTCGGCGGATTCTTCGCGGTCGCCTGGACCGACGCGGTCCAGGGTTTCATCATGATGGCCGGCATGCTCCTGGTCGGCATCACCGCCATCGTGTACGTGGGCGGCTTCGGTGAGCTCAACGCGAAATTAGCGGAGATCAACCCCGAAATGCTCAACTTTACCGGGCCGAAACAGTGGCTATGGTTGCCCGCCATGCTCGGAGCCTGGGGCGTCGTGGGCTTGGGGGCGGTGAGCGTTCCCTACATGATCGTGCGGTTCATCACCTACAAGCAGGGCCCCGGCGTTCTCGGAAAAAGCGTGGTCCTGGGCACGATCGCACACGCGATTTTCTCACTGGCCGTGGTTTGCGGCTTGATCGCCGCCGTGGTGGTTCCGGGCCTCAAGGACTTCGACACCGCCATGCCGAGCCTCATCCTTAAGATTCTTCATCCCGCTCTTGCCGCGTTCATACTTGCGGCCATCGTAGCCGCGGTGATGTCCACGGTAGACTCGGGCCTGATCTTGGTGGGGCAATCCTTCGCGCGGGACATTTATCAGGAACTCATTTCCAGCGAGGAGGAAGTCTCGCAAGCACGGCTACTGGTGATCTCTCGGGTAATCGTGGTTGTCGTAACCGCGATCAGCGCGGTACTGGCTTTCTGGCCGCCGCCCTTCCTTGCGCTCATGCTCTACCTCGGCTTCGGCGTGATGGGCTCTACCTTCCTTTGCGCCCTCATACTGGGGTTGTGGTGGAAGCGCGTGAACTTCTGGGGCGCGCTGGCGGGCTTCATCGTTCCGCTGTCCGTGTATCTCGGTGACCGCTTTTGGAACTTCACCGGTTCCGGGTTTATCCGGTATCTAATTGCGGTGGTACTGGGTCTCATCGCAACAGTGGTGCTCAGCCTCCTCACACCAGCGCAATCAAAAGAAGAACTCCGGCCGGTATTCGGGGAAAGCGCCTAAGGGAAAGAAACAGGAAAAACCATCAAAGGAAAAGAGGCGAGGGCCCTCCGTCCACCTCGGGCGGAGGGCCTTTGTATAATCCGGAATTATGCGGCAATGCTCTCCATTTCTCAAATTTCGACCCACTTACCCTTCCTCGGCGGTGCCTCCCGCCGAGAAGTCCATCAAGTGCACTGAAAGATCCCTCTGAGGCGGCTCCTATAGCCAAAATCACGGTGAATAAGCGATTTCCTCCTTTTCGGGGCGCAATGATCCCTTCTCTTCCTCGCTAACCCCTGCGCAGGGTTACGGGTCCCGAAAGTGGCGGAGGACTACAAACCGAAAAAATGAAACCTAAACGGAATGAGGTCTTTCTGAAAACCAAGGAACAAGTCCACCTCTTCACCGAGACGGCGCAGGAGCTATTCCCCCCGCCCTCCCCATGGGGCACTTTCTTCATGCAAGCGGTGCTCTCAGGCCTCCGCGAAGGAGAGCTTCTTAGGCTTCAATGGGGTGACCTCGATCTTGAAGGGAAGATTCCCTGTCTTTCCGTCCAGCGCGCTTGGGACCGCGAGGAGGGATTCGTCATTCCCAAGTCGAGGGCGGCATTCCGCAGCATTCCCATTTTGCCCGACGTTCGGCGATCACTTCTCGCCTGGAAGATTGCCTCTCTCGATTCTTCCAAATGTGTGCGTGTTTTTCCCTTCATGGGAGGAGCCTACCGCAGATCACTCCGACACATCTTAAAGGCGAATCCCAACCTACCGAAGATCTCGCTTCATGCCCTCCGACATACCTTCGCGAGCCTATTCGCAAACCGAGGAGTGCCTCCCAAGGTGCTTCAAGGGTGGACGGAACACGCTAAGATCGACATGACTCTGAACTACTACGCAAAGAAGATGGACGACGACACGCGCATCGTAGAGGAGCGCCTCGCGGGCATTGGAGGCGTTTGAGATGTGCCGTGACAAGATGACGACAAGATCGGAGAATAAAAAAGGCCGGCTTTAGCCAACCAATTGATTTTCTTGGCGGGGCTGACGGGACTCGAACCCGCGATCTCTGGCTTGACAGGCCAGCGCGATAAACCGACTTCGCTACAGCCCCGATGGAAAACTCGCCACACGGCGGGAAAACGAGGGGTTTATATCCCGCCCCCCGGGGTAAGTCAACCTTCCAGAAAAGGGGCAAATCGCTCCCCTTTTCATGACCTCATTCCGCCGGACCCTTCATTTTCCAGCCCCATCCTCCTCCAGAAGTGAACCCAAGCATTCCCCTTTTGAGAGGCAAATCACGCCCGCCTCCGTAATGAGGGCATCCACCAAGCGGGCGGGTGTCACGTCGAAGGCGGGATTGAAAACGTTAACTTCGTCGGGCGCCACCTTCCGGCCCCCGTGCATGCGCACCTCTTCCTCCGGTCTTTCCTCGATGGGGATGTCATCGCCTGAGGCAGTCCGAAAGTCGAGCGTGCTTACCGGGGCGGCAACGTAAAAAGGAACCCTGTGCTCCTTCGCCAGGATGGCGAGTCCGTAGGTTCCGATCTTGTTCGCCACATCGCCGTTCGCCGCCACACGGTCCGCACCGACCACCACCGCACCCACCCGGCCGAGCTTCATGCAATAAGCTGCCATATTGTCCGTAATTAAGGTGACGGGGATGCCGTCCCGGCTCAACTCCCAAGCAGTGAGCCGCGCTCCCTGGAGAAAGGGCCGGGTTTCGTCCACGAAAACCTGATTCACCTTCCCATCCCGGTAGCCGCTGCGAATGACACCGCATGCAGTCCCGTAGCCCGCCGTTGCGAGCGCCCCCGCGTTGCAATGGGTGAGAACGTTCGTTTTTCCGAAAAAAAGCGTTGCGCCAATGTCTCCGATCCGCCGGCAAATCTCCACGTCCTCACGGTGCATCTCTTCGGCGAGAACCAGAAGCTCCGCGGCGAGAGTTCTCCCGTCGGGGGCGCCGCTCTCCCGGACCGCCGCCCGCATTCGCTCGAGAGCCCAAAAAAGGTTCACCGCCGTCGGACGGGTTCCCGCAAGCAGGTCGGCCGCCTCATCGAGGGTCGCTTTCATTTCTCTTGACGACGATGCCGACCGCCTTCCGGCCGCGATCGCCATGCCGTAGGCCGCAGCAACTCCGATGGCGGGCGCGCCGCGGACGACCATGGTTCGGATGGCATCGGCCACCTCTTCCTCTGTGCGGCAGTCGACATAGGTCTCTTCGGCGGGCAGACGGCGCTGATCGATAAGGCGAAGCGCCCCCCCGCAGTATTCGAGGGTGTGAAAATTTCCGTCGAGCGTCAATTTACTCATCCGCTCTCAAGCGAGGAAAGTACCGCCTCAAGGTAAGAGGCGTCACCATGCTTGACGTAAACGCGTTTCCGACGGGAGCGCAGCCCCGATACGATGGCAACGGCACTTTTGGGAACCCCGAGGGCCTTCGCCAGCACTTCAATACACTGCTTGTTCGCCTCTCCTTCGACCGGAGGGGCCGACAACCGGAGGAGCAGGCCATCCTCCCGGCTTCCCTCTATCCCTACCCGTGAAGCGCGCGGCTTCACGGTCACTTCAAAACTCAAGCCGCCGGCCTCGCGCCGAGTGGCGATCATGCCGCACTGCCACTCACCGCATGACCCTCGCCATGCCATGAAGGCTTGCAACGAGAAAGCTCTGTAAAAAAATGATTGCCAGCATGACGACGATGGGACTGATATCGATCCCGCCCATATCGGGCATCCGGTAACGGATCGGAGCGAGCACCGGCTCGGTGAGGCGGTAGAGAATCTGAACGACCGGATTATAGGGATCCGGACTCACCCAGGAGATAAGTGCGCGGGCGATGATGATAAATAAATAAATATTCAGGACAATATTCAGTATCGTTGCTACACCGTCGATGAAATTCCCGACCACAAACACGATATACCCCTCTCGCCAAAATAATATTGAATCGGCTCAGCCCTTCCCCAACTCTTCGCTTCGCTTGGTGGCGGCCATCACGGCGGCCATCACGGCGGAACGCAGGCCTTCCCTTTCCAAGGCGTGGAGACCGGCAATGGTCGCCCCACCCGGGGAGGTCACCATATCCTTGAGAACCCCTGGGTGCTTTCCCGTTTCGAGAAGCATCTTGGCGGAACCCAAAACCGTCTGGGCGGAAAGGAGAATCGCCTGGTCCCGGGGGAGACCCAACCGAACCCCCCCATCCGCGAGCGCCTCGATGAACTGAAACACGTAAGCGGGCCCGCTGCCAGAAAGACCCGTCACCGCGTCCATGAGCGCCTCGGGTACCTCGATCACCCGCCCCCCCGCTTCGAGGATTCCCTTTGCGAGATCCAGATCCACTTCACTCGCGACCCCCCCCCTACAGAGACCCGCCGCCCCCGCTCCCACAAGAGCGGGCGTATTCGGCATGACTCGAATGATGCGTGTGCCTACGCCAAAACCATCGACGAAACGTTTCGTTGGCATACCTGCGACAATAGAGATTAGCAGGTGTGCGTCCTTAACCGCATCGGCCATTTGAGAGATGACATGATCGACAACCTGGGGCTTCACCGCGAACAGAATGACCTCCGCCTGGGAAATCGCGGTCTTCCCGTCCTCAAACACCTCCAAACCGTGGGTTTTTTTCAGGTACTCCCGGCGTTCGGGAACGGGCTCCGCTACGAGGATATTCTCCCGGCGCGTGAACTGAGCCTTCACCATGCCAGCAGCGAGCGCCTCCCCCATATTCCCGCCGCCGATCAAGGCAATTCGATTGTCAAACATTTTCACCTCATCCGCTAAATTACACTTTGTTTCCGAACTTTTTCACCCTACTGAATTTGTCGTGCCAACATATATCCATCCGTCGCCCAAGCCTGAGTGGAATTTTCTTCAAGCCAAGCCCGGAGAACGCTCTCCGAAAATCGCCGTTCCGATGCGCACGAAAGTGGCTCCTTCCTCGATGGCCACCTCATAGTCGGCAGACATCCCCATGGAAAGATCCGCCACCGTCTCGATACCCGCTCCCAGCGCCTCGTCGCGAAGTCTCCGGAGAAGCCGGAAATGTGTGCGACTTTTCTCCGGATTATCCTCGAAGGGGGGAAGACACATCAAACCGACCGTCTTGAGGGCGGGAAGGCGGATTGTTTCCTTAAGCAGATCCTGCACTTCTCCCGGCGCCACGCCTCCCTTTTGCGCTTCTTCGCCCGTGTTCACTTGGACGAATATCTCTAGCGGTGCCGCTCCGCTTCCTTCCACCCTGCGCGCCAACTCCTGGGCCAAAGCGAGGGAATCCACCGACTCGACCGCATCAATAAGGCCGGGCACCAGGCGCGCCTTGTTTTTCTGGAGGGAACCGACAAGATGCCAACGCGCACTGTCCGCCAATGCCGGATCCATCCTGGCCCTTTTCTCCCTCGCCTCCTGAACGCGGTTTTCCCCGAGGATCTCGACGCCCGATAGTATCGCATCGGCGAGACGATCCGGCGGACGGGTCTTGCTCACGGCCACGAGGCGCACCTCCTCGTCCGCGCGGCCCACCCTCTCCGCCGCTGCGGCGATGCGGGCCCGGACTTCTTTCAAATTTTCCCGAATAGAACCCATGAGAACAATATGCCGCCGCTTGTCCCGGTGACCCACCTCAACGTATCGCGATGGCCGCCATAAGCCGGCCCGTTGAGGGACCGTCCCGGCGGTAGGAATAGAAACGTGAATTTTCCGAAAAAGTGCAAGGCCCCGACAACCCCACCTGTTTGGCGGGAACGCCCGCGGCGATAATCTGCCGCCGGATGGCGCCGGGAAGATCGAGCAGCCACTTTCCCCCCTTATGGGGATCGCAAAACATCCGCCAGTCCGCGAATCTCTCCTGAAACGGAGGCAGACACTCTTCTCTCACTTCGTAGCGGGGCCCGGAAATTCCCGGCCCAAGAACGGCAACGAGATCCGGCGGCTCGCTACCGTACCGTTCTTTCAACTTGCGAACCACTTCGTTCAAGAACCCCGCGGCTGTTCCCCGCCTGCCCGCATGTACCGCCGCCACCGCGCGTTGCTTCCGATCCGCAATGAGAACAGGAACGCAGTCGGCAGTTTGTACCGTAACAAGGATTCCGGGAACATTCGTCATCAAGGCATCGGCGCATGGTTTGGTTCCGATATGACAAGCGTTTATCTCTACAATTTCTGTTCCATGGACCTGTTGCGCTTCGGCAATACGAAAACCCTCGATGTCCGCCGCCCCGAAAAAACGCTTCCGGTTTTCTTTTACCCTTTCCGGATCTTCACCTCTCGCATCCCCCAGATTCAGCGAACTATATCGTCCCTCACTCACCCCGCCCCGGCGGGTGCTGAATGCGTGGCCCACGAAATCAAGAGAATCCAGGAGGGAGGATTTCAAGAGGGCTACCCCTTTATATTCATAAGAATCAATGGGATACAAGTCATCTCCCCTCTTCGGAAGATCATCATTATAAATTCAGGAGCAGCCCTTTTCAATAAATCCCTATCGCACGCGGGGGGGGGGCCGGGGGGGCACGATCCCCCCACGGCTCGGTCGTGGGGATGCGACCCGCTGGGAGAAGGAAGGAGTCCTTCTCCCAGCGGAATCGTGGGGGATCAATCCGCTTGATTTCGAAGGAATGTGGGAATGTCCAGAT
Organism: uncultured Nitrospinaceae bacterium; assembly: GCA_964620535.1. Lineage (GTDB taxonomy): Bacteria > UBA8248 > UBA8248 > UBA8248 > UBA8248 > CAZUHN01. The sequence goes on from CAZUHN010000151.1 coordinate 7,373, forward strand.
CCTCCTCTTCCATATGGTAGCTCAAGGTTCCTTCCTTCTTCCGGAAGAGATCCAACTCGGAGGCGTTTTTGATTCGGACGTAGGCAGGAATCTCGTGGTTCTTGCCGTCCGTACCTGTTGCTTCGGATTCGACGGGGGGGGAGACGGCTTTGAGTGTTTCCTGACCGAATCCCGTGGCAATGACAGTTACACGGACTTTATCCTGCATGGAAGGATCGATCACGGAGCCGAAAATAATGTTTGCGTCCTCATGGGCTGACTCCTGGACGAGAGAAGACGCCTCGCTAACTTCATGCAATGAAAGGTCACTTCCACCCGATATATTGATGAGGACCCCGCGGGCACCTTGTATGGTTCCCTCCTCCAATAGAGGACTGCTGATCGCGTTTTGGGCCGCCGTGACGGCACGATTTTCACCCGCTCCGACACCGCTCCCCATCAGCGCCATCCCGCCCATGTCTCGCATGACAGTACGAACGTCAGCGAAATCGAGGTTGATGAGGCCCGGTGTAGTGATCAGCGTTGCGATTCCTTGGCATGCCTGGAGAAGAACATCGTTTGCTTTTTGAAACGCTTCGACAATTGTGGTCGTCCTTTCGACCATCCCCAAAAGCCGTTGGTTGGGAATGGTGATAAGAGTGTTCACTGCATCACGCAGATCATCAATGCCAGCCTCTGCCTGGGCAAGCCGTCTTCGGCCTTCGAACGTAAAAGGTTTAGTAACCACTCCCACAGTGAGAACGCCCGCCTCCTTCGCCACTCGGGCGATGACAGGCGCCGCACCGGTCCCCGTCCCGCCGCCCATCCCGGCTGTAACGAAGAGCATGTCAAGGCCTTCGATCAGGGAATTGATGCGTTCAGTGTCCTCAAGCGCCGCTTTCCGGCCGATCTCGGGATTCCCTCCTGCGCCGAGCCCTCCCGTGAGCTCGGCGCCGAGTTGTAGCTTTTCCGGTGAGAGTGATTTTTCGAGAACCTGCGCGTCTGTGTTCGCAGCGACGAATTGGACGCCGTCCATTCCTGAAGCAATCATCGTATCCGCCGCGTTTCCGCCAGCACCTCCCACGCCGATGACCGCGATCTTGGCACGGCAGGGAATTTCTTCCACAAGCTCAAACATCATTCTGTTCATCTTCCCTCTCCTCTCCCCATTTCAGAGATTCGGACGAATTTGTTATCATTTGAAAATCCCCGCGAGTACATTCCGGATTTTCTCTGTGGTGTATTTCAGCGAACCGTTGCCGCCATTTGCTGCAGTCCAGCTACGCCTTCCACGTACGCCGGACTGCAATCCGTAAAAGATGAGCCCGACCCCGGTTGAGAACATCGGACCGTTCACCATATCAACGAGACCGCCGATACCGCTGGGCATCCCCTGCCGGACGGGGAGTTCGAGCACGCGTTCTGCCAGATCGACCGTTCCGCCCAAAATGCTCGCCCCACCGGTGAGCACAACTCCGGCGGGAAGTAGATCCTCCATCCCACTCTTTTGAATCTCCCGGCGGATTAAAACCAAGATTTCCTCCATACGCGGCTCAATAATTTCGGCGAGCATCTGCCGGCTCAAGAAGCGCGGAGGCCTACCCCCCACGCTGGGAACTTCGATTTCTTCGTCGTGATTCAACTTAGAAGCCAGGGCGAAGCCGTATTCCATTTTTATCCGTTCCGCCTGGTAGTCGGGAGTTCGCAGTCCGATGGCAATGTCCCGCGTGATATGGTTTCCACCCAGAGGAACAATGGCGGAATAACGGAGGGATCGAGCGCTGATTACAGCAACATCGGCAGTCCCGCTCCCGATATCCACAATGGCCACTCCGAGATCACGTTCATCGTCCGTTAGAGCCGCCATGGAGGAGGCTAACGGCTGGAGGACAAGGCGCTCCACCATAAGACCCGCCCGTTCGACACTTCGCGTGACGTTTTGAATGGCGGGGATCGCACCTGTTACGACGTGCACCTTGCACTCGAGGCGGACGCCTGCCATGCCGATGGGTTCGGTGATACCCTCCTGATCATCGACGAGATACTCCTGCGGCAGAACGTGAATAATCTGATGATCCGTCGGCATCGTTACCGCCCGGGCGGACTCAATTACCCGATTGATGTCATCCTGGTTTACCACCTTGTTCTTGATCGCGACGATGCCGTTGCTGTTGAAACTTCGAATGTGCCCTCCTGCGATACCGACGAGGGCGCTGCGAATGGGCAATCCGCTGATGAACTCTGCCTCCTCCACCGCCGTGCGAATGGATTCGACCGTCTGGTCAATATTGACAACCGCACCGCGATTGAGACCCTTTGATGGATGTTTCCCGAGTCCGACAATTTCAAGCGAGCCGTCCTCGCTCACTTCTGCCACGATGACGCATATTTTCGAAGTGCCGATGTCGAGACCCACCAACACCTCCGCCCGTCTACTCATCCATTTGATCCTCCATCCTTATCCAGGGACCGGACGATAATTCGGCCTGGAAACATGAAATTAAGTTCGAGGCGGTCGGCGGTGCCGTCCGTAAATTTATTATAAATTTGATTTGCTACCGAGCGGAATCGTTCGATTTGACGCTCCATCCCCTCTTCGCCCACGAGAAACTCCAACCTTCCGCCCGGCACACGCAGCAAGATGATCCCGTCCTTTCGCCGCCTCGCTGAAAAACAGCTTTTTCGAAGAAGCGGCACCCGCGCAAAATGCAAAGCAGTTTCAAGGGTCAAGTGGAAGCCGGGATCTCGAAGGGTTTCGCCCGGACGTATTTCCTCCAGGTCCAGTCCTTCCAATAGCGGCAAACATGTAGAGGGTTTTGAAAGAAGGCGACCAAGAACCACTCCTTCGCGGTCCACTCCAATGGGATCTCCGCTCTGCAAAAGAGCGATCGGCAGCCTTTCTTCGATCTGGACGTACACGCCTTGGGGTGGTTGCCTTCGCACATTTGCCTTCCGGATCATAGGATGCATCTCCACCCGTTCTCGAACGGCCTCTAGGTCCACCTCAAAAAGGTTCATTCCCGGCTTCAAGCTGGCCATGCGCATGAGGGTTTGCAGATCAACCGCCCGATGGCCGTCAAAGACTACTTCCCGCACCAAGAAATGCGGACTTGACCACGCCCAGCGAAGTGCGTGCCCCCCCAAAAGGAGGACTTCCGCCATCGCAAGAAGGCCGATCGCAGTTCGAATCCAGGAACTACTTCGCGCCGATGATCGGATCACGTCGCGTCCTCACCGATTTTTTTCAGCTCCAACACAAGCGCCACCCCGTGACGTTTGCGAACCTCTCCTTGCACCTCTTCAACCAGGGACATAACATCCGCGGCGGTTGCACCGCCCCGGTTCACGAAAAAATTCGCATGAGCATGGCTTACCTCTGCTCCTCCCACGCGGCGGCCCTTCATGCCCGCCGTTTCGATGAGGCGCCCCGCTTGGTCTCCCGAAGGGTTCCGGAAAATCGATCCCGCGCACGGGAATCCCGAAGGTTGCCGTTCACGCCGAACCGCTACATCCTTCCGAAGGAATGAAAGCAGAGCGGCCGGTTCCTCCATGCGAAGATGAAACCGCACTGCAACCACAATCCCCGGCTCGGGAAATTCGGTCTGCCGGTAGTCGAACCCAAGCGCCTCCGAAGCAAGACTCTCGACAGCCCCTTTTGATATGCGAATCCACCGGATACTCTCCACCGCATCTTGCAGGTACCGTTCCGCTGTACCGGCGTTCATGGCCAGCGCACCTCCCACCGTTCCCGGTACCCCTGCCAGGCACTCCAATCCAATCAAACCGCGGTGGGCGGCATAGCGGACAAGGGCGGGGGTTTTCACCCCCGCGCCTGCCTCCAGAAGGGCCTCCCCTTCGCTCGGCTCACCCTCCGACAGATCAAGTTGGCGGAAGCCATAGGAAAGCGTGACGACCAACCCGCGCACACCGCCGTCTCCTACAAGAAGATTCGCTCCGCCGCCCAGCACGGTGACCGGAAGGCCATTCATCCGCGCGCGTTCAATAAGCTCCACCATTTCCGTTTCACTTTTCGGAAAGGCGATAGCATCGGCGGGACCTCCGATCTGGAAAGTGGTATAGGGCGCCAGGGGCTCGGCGAAACGGATTTCGCAGGCAACCCCTTTGAGCCTCTCTCGCATTTTGGACGCCATCGTCTCCTCCAAAACCGCTACTCTCATCCGATGTTTTCCGCCCGTTTTTCGTTGCGTGCCATCTGTTCGATAAACCACTGCCCCACTTTCCAAACAGTTCCCGCCCCGAGCGTGAGAACGAGATCGCCCGGGGCCACGATCTCAATCAAACGTTTGACCGCCTCCTCAAGCCCATCGACTTCTTCGCAACACTTATGCCCGTGAGACTGGACCCCTTCGGTGACATTCGATGAGTCGATCCCTTCGATGAGGTTTTCGCCGGCCGCGTATATCGGTGCAACAAGGAGAACATCAGAATCGTAAAAGGAAGTGTGAAACGCTTCGCCGAGGTAAGATGTTCTCGTGTACCGATGTGGCTGAAACACCACGATCAATCTCCGGTCTGGATGCGCCTCGCGTGCGGCCCGTAGGGTGGCGCGAATCTCCTCCGGATGGTGGCCGTAGTCATCCACCACAAGGACGTCCCTAATCTCCCCCACGCGCTCAAACCGCCGGCTGATTCCTTGGAATTTCCGCAGGCCGGTCTGAATCGCTTCGAAGGGAACATCGAGCACATTGGCCACCGCCGCGGCAGCCAATGAATTATAAGCGTTGTGGCGGCCGGGTATCCGGAGGCGGAGTTCACCCATCCTCACCTCTCTTCGCCGGAACATGAACACAATTTCTTCACCCTCGTAGCGGAAATCTTCTCCAATGAAATCCGCCTGCCCGCC
>CAZUHN010000152.1:0-6711 GCA_964620535.1 uncultured Nitrospinaceae bacterium
ATTCACGGTGAATTTGAATGGAAGGGTGCCCGAGGGAGTATCTTCTGCAAACGTTATTGGCTTATCGGCGGAAAGAAGCGCCCGAAAAAGGGTAAGTAGACCGGAATTCGAGAAATAGAGAGCGTTGCCGCATAATTCCGGGTAAATGGAACCTCTGTCCATCTGCCTGATACGAACATCACGAAACTCCGCGCTGATATCGGTAATTTATATTTATATTATAACCATGTAACGACTGCGAATATAATGGTTTTTCCGCTTATCTCAAATAACTTCTTCTTGTCTCAGTCGATCCTGCCGGCTCCGGCGACGACAAGGAATTTCAAAGGTTGGAACGCTCTGCTTATGAAGGAAAATTCTCTCCTTTTTTCAGTGGAGGGTGAAGCGTAATGATCGCATCAAAAGCCTTTTCAGAAAAGGGGCTTGGGGCTGTGGATGGCGAATTCCTAATCAAGCGGCCATCGGTGCGTGAAAAAGGCCGTTGCCATGCGACCGCCAAGCAAAGTTGGTCAAGCGTTGACAAATTGGGTGCCGCTTCCGGGACCGGTTGATGATGAGAAGCTACATCTTGAGAAGAAGATTCTCGGCGACTAGGGCCCTCGTGTCGCTAAGCCTGAGCAGTTTGGCAATCGTTGCCAGGATGGGGGTGAAAACGAAGAATAAATTCTTCATGGCGGGGGAGGTTAGAGGGAATGGATATTAGGGGCAAGGCGACGAAATGCCTTAATGAAAAAATAAAACTATCGATTCGCCATGCACCCCTTGGTTGATAAATTTGATATTTGATCAAGTATGGGTTAGAGTTGGAATCATTCCAGGAGGAAATCCTTGTGCTCCGAATCCCAGGACGGGAAACCGCCAGTCGCGGACCAATACCGGTCCGTTGCCGAGGACATTCGATTCAGAACATTCTGAAAAATTTTTCTCTGTTTGGAGGAAGGACATGAGCAATAATGGAACCATCGAAGTTGTCAATCCGGTTGCCTACGTATCCGAGAGCGGCGAGAGCGTGAAGGGGGGCAATAGCGTTGAGAAGATCGAAGGTCTTCGGGTCGGCCTTCTCAGCAACAACATGCCCCACTCCGGAGATTTCCTTCATTATGTGGGGGAAACGTTCGCGAAGAAGTATGGCACGAGTATCTCCATCGAACGGGACAAGGGGGAGTGGACGGCGCGTAGCGCCGGGAAAGAACTGCTCGACGAGATCGCCGGAAATTGCGATGTGGCGGTAACCGGCTTCGGAATATGAGGGGGCTGCACGTCGTGGAGTGTCCACGACACGGTAGAGTTGGAAAAGCGGGGCATTCCCACGGTCGTAGTGGTCGGAAAGGGTTTTGAAAACGCGGCGCGGAGCTTCGCGCGCGCCTATAAGCTGCCCGACCTCAGGCTCCATATCGTAGATGACACCGTCGCCCATCAGGGCGGCGAAAAACTCAATCAGATTGCGCATGATTCTGTCGACTCCATCGCCTCCGAATGGAGCCGTGGAGCCCGCGAGGAAGCTGCCTCGAACGGCGGCTCGCAGGCGCAAGAGTCCCTCTTTGTTCTCGACGGGGATTTTGCGGCGGCCAATTGGCAGCTGCTCGACAGGGGCGTAACAGACGGCCTGCCCGTCATTCTTCCGACGCCTGAGCTCGTCGAGCGCTTTGTGGCCGCCTCGGGCTGCCGGGGAGACGAAGTGATCGCCCGCCTCATGCCGCGCATGGCGGACGCCACTGTCGAGCGCATCGCGGCGAACGTGATCATGGCCGGCTGCAAACCCGAGATGATGTCGATTCTCATCGCGGCCGTGAAAGCGATGGAGAATGAATCGTTCAGCATCAATCACGTGCTCACCACGGCGCACACCCTCTTCCCGTTGGTTGTCGTGAACGGGCCGATTGCCAAAGAGGTCGGGATGACCGACGGACGAGACCTCACCCCGAAGGGCTGGCACCCATGCGCCTCCATCGGCCGCGCCGTGCGCCTCATCCTCAACAACTGCGCCTCTGATATTGAGACCCGCGGCGCTTTCTGCCAGGGACACCTCGCAAAGGTGGCCGATGCGATTACCGAAAACGTCGAGCAGAGCCCGTGGGAGCCGCTCCACGTCGAGCGCGGCTTCCGCGAGTCCGACAGCGTGGTCACCGTCCACACGGTGGAGCCGATCCAGATGGTGGACGACCACAGCGCACTGACCGCCCAGGGGATCCTCGGCACCTTCGGTACCGCGCTCGCCTGCTCGGGGAATCGGCCCATGTTCGGCCGGACCCAGCACATGCTCATTTTCTGCCCGGCGCATGCCCAGAAGGTTGCCCAGGAAGGGTTCGATAAGAAGCTCATACGTGACTTCATTTATGAGGTTTACCGGATGCCAGTCCAATCCTTCCCGCCCGAATCCAGGGAACGGTGGAGCGAATGGAAGAAAAAGTTCTACGGCACGAACACGATGGAGAACGCCACCATCCCCGTGGTCGAGAATAAGGAAGATCTCCACATCATGGTACACGGAGGGCCGGGGCCGAACTCGCTGTTCGCGCCAGGGGCGATCAACCACCTGTCCGTGAGCCAAAAGGTGGCGTAGCCGCGATGGCCGGATTAATTCATGCAGACCTCCCCCCCGGCGTCGAGGCCCTCCTGGACGCTGCCATAGAGGGAGAGATGGGAGACGGTCTTCCCGTCGTTCCCCCAACGCGGGAGGCGGTGCGCCAGGCGCTTAGCGAAACTTCGCTTTCGCCCAATCACGTCTTGGGCGTCATGGCGCCCGGGATGCGCGAGGTCACGGTCGAGGAAGGGGCCGTTTGCGCCGTTGCGGCCGGCTGCAAGCCGGCCTACTTCCCTGTTGTGGTGGCAGCGCTTGATGCCATCATGGACCCGGAGTTCAACCTTCTGGCGATTCAGGCGACGACCGAGCTCGCCTCTCCCCTCCTTGTGGTGAACGGCCCGGTTGCGGCGCAGCTGGGAATACACGCGGGGAGCGGATGCCTCGGGCCGGGGTTTCGGGCGAATGCCACCATCGGCCGGGCGGTTCGGCTGGCGGCCATGCGGCTCGGAGAGGCGGTTCCAGCCGAGACGGACATGGCGACCTTCGGGCACGGAGGGAAGTTCACGGCCTGCATCGCGGAGGCCGAGAGCTCATGGGATCCGCTTCACGTGGAACGGGGGTTTGCGGCCGGTCAAAGCGCGGTGACTGTCGTGGCGGCGGACGCGCCGGTGAATGTGAACGATTACGCGAGCGAGAGTCCGGCGAGTGTTCTTCAAATGATCGCTGAGTCAATGTCTTACCCTGGGTCAAACAACGCCCAAGGGGGAGGGGAGGTATTGGTCGTAATCAGCCCGCAGCATGCCTCGCTCCTGTCGCAGGATGGGTGGGGAAAAAAGGAGGTGCGCGAGGCGCTCTTTGAGCGCGCCCGCGTTCCGCTCTCCCGATTTCCCACGGAAGTGGCGGGGCGCGTGCGGACGAAGCGCCGCCGCCTCTTCGAGGAGGGCTCCCCCGATGCCGTTCCGGTTGCGGGCTCCCCGGAGAGCATTCTCATCGCCGTGGCGGGAGGGCCCGGCAGTCACACCCTCTTTTTCCCCACCTACGGCGAGACGCAAGCGGTGACGAAGCCGATCTAGATATCTTGAGGTGGCAAACACTTAGAACACCTCGGGAGAAAAAATGGCAGAAAAAGTTCAAGTGGATGTGCTTGTTGTGGGCGCCGGAATGGCGGGGGTGTGCGCCGCTGTCGCCGCGGCGCGCGGCGGAGCAAAAACCATCCTCACCGACCGGTTCTCTTTTTTGGGCGGGAACATGACGGCGGGCCTGCTGGGGAATTTTCTCACCTTTCACAATATGAGGGGCGAGCAGATCGCCAATGGTATTCCCCAGGAGGTCGTGGACGAGCTCATCAAGTTCGGGGGCGCTTTCCCGGAGGGACATCTCCCCAACGCATACGGTCATGCGGGTAGCTTCACTCCGATCGACGGGGAAGTGCTCAAGCTCGTCACACAAAAAATGTGTCTCGATGCGGGTGTTCAGCTTGTCCTCGGTACTTATGCTCTCGGACCAATCATGGAAGGCGACCGGGTGGCGGGTGTGCGGATCGCCAACAAGAGCGGGGAGGGCGAAATCCGCGCCGGGATCGTCATCGACTCGAGCGGGGACGCGGACATCGCCGCTCAGGCGGGTGCACCCTTTCACCTCGGTGACGAACAAGGAAAGATGATGTCCATCACTCTCGTCTTCCGGCTCGGTGAGGTCAACCTGGAGAAGCATATCCAGTTCGTCAAAGCCAACCCCCAACAGTTCATGATGGGTGAGGATCCCTACATTGAAAAGACGCGGGAGGAGATCGCCGCTGGTCTCAAGTCGCACAAGGACTTCCCCCTCGTCACGGGCTACTACAACGCCGTTAAGGAGGCCCAGTCGCGGGGTGAGCTTCATTCGAACCGCCAGCGCATGATCTTTTCGATCACCCCCATCCACGGCGTCGTCACTATGAATTCGACCAGCATGCTGGGCTACAGCGGGGTCGACAACGATGACCTCACCGCGGTCGCCCTTGAGGGGCGGGAACAGATATTCCAGGTGCGGGATTTCTTTAAAAAATACGCTCCCGGCTTCGAGGACTCCTACGTTCTTGATTCGGCCGCCGCCCTCGGTGTGCGAGAGACCCGGCGGATCATCGGAGAAGAGATTCTCACCCAGGAAGACTGCATCGAGGGAAGGAAGGGACCCCGCGACATCGGCCGGGGTGCCTATTGCTTGGACTTGCACCAGCCTTCTGGTATCATTGAGCATAGGCACATCAAAAATGGCGAGTCCTATGGAATCCCCTACGGGGTAATGGTCCCCCAGAAAGTGGAGAGTTTCCTTGTGACGGGCCGATGTGTCTCAAGCGACCGCTTCGCTAACGGTTCGGTGCGCAACCAGGCGCACGTCATGACTATGGGGCAGGCGGCGGGTGCCGCAGCGGCGATGTGCGTGGAGCGGAGGGTGAGCCCGCGTGAGTTGGACGTAGACCGTCTTCGGGAGCAGCTTCAGCGCGATGGCGTAGTTGTCTAAGGGAACATCAACGCGAAAAAGAAATGTAACGCTCCTCGTCCATCCGACGCTATGGGAGCCGGATTAGCGGGGCGGAGGCGAGAATGGCCGAGAGGGAACAGGTAGACGTGCTGGTCGTGGGGGGCGGCATGGCGGGTGTTTGCGCCGCCGTCGCCGCGGCGCGCGGCGGCGCGCGAGCCGTCCTCACGGAACAGTATCCCTTCCTGGGCGGGACCGCGACGGCTGGGTTGCTGGGGACCCTCTTCACTTTTCACAACATGAAGGGCGAGCATATCGCCGGAGGCCTTCCCCAGGAGATCATCGACGAGTTGATAAAGCTCGGTGGTGCCTTCCCCGAAGGGCACCTTCACAACGCCTACGGGAACGCCTACAGTGTCACGCCCGTCGACGCCGAGGTTCTCAAGCTCGTCACCCAGAAAATGTGCGTCGACGCCGATGTTCGACTTGTTCTCGGTACCTATGCGCTCGGCCCTATTATGGAGGGCGACCAAGTAGTAGGAGCGCGGATCGTAAACAAGAGCGGAAAGAGCGAGATCCGGTCGCGGACCGTCATCGACGCGAGCGGGGACGCGGACATCGCCGCCCGCGCGGGGGCGCCCTTTCACCTCGGCGACGAGCAGGGCAAGACGATGTCCATTTCTCTCGTTTTCCGCGCGGGAAACGTCGACCTGGAGAGGCACCTGAAGTTTGTCAAGGCGAACCCGGACCAGTTCATGCTCGGGGAAGACCCTTATATCGGCAAGACGCGTCCGGAGATCGCCGCTGACCTCAGGACACACAAGGACTTTCCAGTCGTTACCGGCTACTACGACGCGGTCAAGCTGGCCCAATCCCGGGGGGAGTTCCACCCGAACCGCCAGCGCGTGGTGTTCTCCATCACCATCATTCCTGGCGTGGTCACCATCAACTCGACGAGCATGCTGGGATACAACGGGGTGGATAGCGAGGATTTGACCCAGGTGGCCCTGGAAGGTCGCGAGCAGGTCTTCAAGGCGCACGAGTTCTTCAAGAAGTATGCGCCCGGGTTCGAAGAATCCTTCATTCTCGACTCGGCTGCCGCGCTCGGGGTGCGCGAGACGCGACGGATCGAGGGCGAAGAAACGCTTACCACGGAGGATTGCGTCGAAGGCCGCAAAGGCCCCCGCGACATCGGCCGAGGGGCTTACTGCCTCGACGTGCATCAGGCCTCCGGCGTCATCGAGCACAAGCACATCAAGAACGGCGAATCCTACGGGATCCCCTACGGGGTGATGTTGCCGAAGAAGGTGGAGAACTGCCTGGTGGCGGGACGCTGCGTCTCGAGCGATCGTTTCGCGAATGGCTCTGTGCGCAACGTGGCCCACATCATGGCCATTGGACAAGCGGCGGGCACCGCCGCGGCCATGTGCATGGGAAGGAGAGTGAGCCCGCGTGAGTTGGACGTAGACCGTCTTCGGGAGCAGCTTCAGCGCGACGGAGCGATTGTCTGAATCTTTTCCCGTTACAGCAAGGCGTGATACTTTCTCAGTCAAACTTTCTCAATCAAAAGGAGGTGGAAAGATGAAATCCAAATCAAGCGGCAATCGGCGTTTGGAACAGGCCTCGGCAATGTGACAGCCACGAAAAATTACTAAGTTCAGTACGGACCGGTTTTCGGAGGGCAGGTCAGGGCCGCTTCTTGAGGTAGGTGGGCTTGAACATCACCC
>CAZUHN010000153.1:0-2690 GCA_964620535.1 uncultured Nitrospinaceae bacterium
TTCGCCGCTTTCGCGAGCGCCCGCGCAATCCGGGCGAAGGACGGGAGGGTGCTCGCCTTTCGCTCGAAGCAGGTGCGCATCCGGCCCACAGGCCACATCCAGGACCACGAAGCGACCCTCACGAGGGCGGGCGATGAGTTGGCGGCGACGTTCCTCTTCGAGGTGCGGCGGGCGCATCCTCCGACCCGCCGCGTTATGTCCAAGCCCCCCGCTCCCAAGCGGCAGCGGTCCGGAGGCTATGATATGATGTCGGAGACGACAGGAAAAACCCATTATTGTCCGGAGAGATCTGCCGAGCCATGGCCGCCCAGGGAAACAACAGTCTTACCCTAGCGACGAAAATCACCGTGATTCGAGTGCTCCTCATCCCGGCATTCATCATCTGCTTGACCTACAAAAAGCCGGGGTTCGCCCTAACGGTATTTCTCCTGGCGAGCCTCGCCGACGCCGTGGACGGTTACCTCGCCCGCCGCCGGGGAGAGATGACCCCCCTCGGGGCCCTTCTGGATCCCATCGCGGACAAGCTCCTCATCTTCTCCGCCTACGTTCTCATGGGAACCTACAGCCTTATCCCCCAATGGCTCGCCATCGTGGTGGTGAGCCGGGACGTCCTAATCTGCGCGGCTTATATGGCGCTCTCCTTCACGGTTCGCTTCGTCACCCCCTCTCCCTCCATCCTCGGCAAGGCGACCACCGTGGCGCAGATGGCGACGGTGCTGGCCGCCCTGGCGGTCGCGGCCGGCGGAATGAACGGAGCCCCGGGCCTGGCGTTTCTATATTGGTTGGCGGGCGGGCTCACCATCGCTTCCGGCCTGCATTACGTATTTTTCGTCGGCGCCCGAATGCTTTCCCCGAAGGATTCCGCCATCTCCGCTGGGGAGAGTTCTCCCGCCACGGCCCTCAAAAGGTAATTCCGCCTCGTGCCTGGAACCAGCTTGCCCCCCCTTTTTACATGGAAGCGGATCTGGCTGATTCTCATTCTCCTAGCGGCAATCTGGCTCCTCGTCAGCGCACGGGCCGCCCTGGGGCCGGTGGTGGCGGCTTTTATCCTGGCCTACTTGCTGAATCCCGTCGTGGGGTTTCTGGAGAGAAAAAAAATCCCCCGTACCCCGGCGGTGATCTTCGTCCTCTTGGCGGTGGTCGTCTTGCTGGTCCTCCTTTCGGTAAGCGTCGCCCCGCTGGTGGAGCAGCAAATCCTCGCTTTTTCCCGTAGCGTTCCAGGCTATATCCAGGTGATAGAGAGTTGGGCCGAGAAAACCCTCAACCGGTTTGAAATCCTTTCGTCAGGCCAGATGAGCGATTTTATTTCTCAAAATCTCGCCGTCATCGCGAGCGTCCCCCTCGAGGCGCTCCGGGCGGGCGGAAACGTCCTCATCCGTACGACAACCGGTCTTCTCTCCTTGCTCGTCACGATCGCCTTCATCGCGCTCATCCCCGTCATGACCTTCTACATCCTCCGGGACCTCAATGAGATTGGGAAAAAATTCTACCTCTTCATTCACCGCGACTACCGGGATGAGGTCCGAAATCGGCTGACACGCCTCGATGATGTCCTCGGGACCTTCATCAAGGGTCAGTTCATCGTCGGCCTCATCCTCGCCGCTCTTTACACAGTGGGGTTTTACTTCTCGGATGTCCCACTCTGGCTCGTGCTCGGCATCGTGACGGGACTCGCAAGCATGGTTCCCTATCTGGGACTCATCGTCGGGCTTCCGACCGCGGTCGCGCTCACCGCCATTCAGCATCAGGACTTCATCCATCCGCTCATGATTCTTTTGGTATTTGTAATAGTGTTCTCGGCGGAGGGGGCGCTGATCGTGCCGCGCGTTGTGGGCAGCAAGGTGGGGCTTCACCCGGTGGTGATCATCTTCTCGGTGCTTGTGGGGGCGGAAGTTCTCGGCTTCGTCGGCGTCCTCATCGCCGTGCCCCTCGCCGCCATGGTCAAGGTGGGCCTCGAAGCGCTCTACGACTACTACATCGTCTGAAGTGGCCAGGCGGCATCCTCGCCGCCGAGGAACGTTCCTCTTGGCGGATACCCTCACCGCTCAGGCTGGAACCTCGGCCCCTGCCCGCCGCGCGCGCCATCGAGAAAATCAGATCATCATCCTAATGGGATTTTTTTCCGGCCCCCACGATAGAATGAACCGGTGAAAAATCAGGGGTGTGTCGCAATCGTGCCGGACCGGTGTCACTCATGTACCCAAACGGAAAATCTCGTCTCAAAATAAACCAATGACTTAGAGGCGGAGAAGGAGAATCCGAAAATGCGGAAAATCTCTCTCCCGCCGAAAATTTTCCTGCTCATCATTTTCATTTCGGCCCTTGCTCTGACTTCCCCCGCCCTCGCCACAGAATTTTATTTCATTGATGCACACAGCCAGATGGACAAAAGCGTTGACCAGAAAACAATAAGCAAAACCAATGGACCCGGAAGGGGTCTACCGCACCATCCTGGCGGCCCGGAGGGGCAACAGTCCAAGCGCCATAGTTCAATTCGCCAATGCGTACCGGGAAAGAATCATTCCAGCGGTCACCACCAAGATGTTTGGATCCAAATCAAGCGGCAATCGGCGTTTGGAACAGGCCTCGGCAATGTGACAGCCACGAAAAATTACTAAGTTCAGTACGGACCGGTTTTCGGAGGGCAGGTCAGGGCCGCTTCTTGAGGTAGGTGGGCTTGAACATCACCC
>CAZUHN010000154.1:0-7610 GCA_964620535.1 uncultured Nitrospinaceae bacterium
AGAATTGCCGATGGGTGCCGTCGTCGAAGTTGGAGTCATTTTCGAGATCTATTAGTGTAATCTATTGAAATAGCTAATGATAAAAATATTTTTCAATCCCGGCAATGGAACACATCAACTCGCTCTACCAAGCGGCGCTCCGGATGACGGGCCAGCCTGCCGATGTAGAGGATTTGGTGCAAGGAGTCTATCTTTGAACCTACCGGTTTTTCCATCAATTTTAGCCCGGAACAAATATTCACGCATGGCTTTTCTGGATTCTCCAGAATCCCCACAGCAATCGATATCGACGGGAGGAGAGGGCCCATACCGAGGGCGGACTCGACGGTTCGAAGAGTTACTACGAATTCCAGGCGGTCAAGGCGAATCCTAACTCGGAGGGGCCAGGGGCCGTTGGGAACAGTGACGTCCCGCCTCTACCGGTCGAGGAAGATATTAAAAGAATTGATCCTTGATAAACAATAGTTTATATTATGTATCTTATGTTTTAGATTCGATAATTAGATCATTTTCAATTTAGAAATGAGATTTCGGTAGGCGGATTATATACAATAGCTCCCGGTGCAGGATCGGCCCATGACGTTTTGAACATTAGATTGATGGCGAGTGGGTTGAATGTATTGCCGGATCAAATGTTACTCCGGTGACGGCGTTAATATCTCCCTTTGCAAATCCGGCGGGAAGGATCAGTAAAGGATCGGGAAACGGGGGAAGATACGATAAAACTTCGGGTGTTCTGCCGAAAAGACGACAGTAACGAAGAGGATGAAAGACGATGGATAGAGAAGAAGCCCTCCGATTTGTGAATGCCTATGCGAACGATGAACTCGATGTGAAGGAAGCAATCGAGGTTCAGTCTTGGATTTCCCGGGACGCGAGCGTTCGAGCCGAACACTAGAGAATCCTGGCCCTGAAGCGGACGCTCAGGGAAAAATTGAACGAACCTGCCCCGAAGGCCCCGGAAATCCTGAAAAAGCGAATCTTCAGAAGTCTGTACCGGGAAATAATGCGGAGTTCCGCATGGCTCAGGTCCGTTACGACGGCCGCGGCGGTGGCTGCGCTATCGGTGCAAGGGTGGACTTTTTGCCACCGCGCCGTTCCGATCCCCCTTCCCATGCTCGCTGAAGCGATGGTGGCGTATAAGCTCGTGGTCAATAACCCCTTGGAATTCGCTCGAACAATGTTCAGGAGGTTTCCTCCTGCTGGGAAATATTTTCCGGTACGCGGTCAGGTCGGTAACTTTCTTGAAGGACGTAGGCGAGGTGGTAGGCGTCCTCTTTCACTTCCGAAGAGCCCCAGATTCGGGGTCCTTTTTCCCCTATCGTCCCTCCCGCCCCCTTTTCACCCGGAAACGAGAAGGTATAATCTGGGTTAGAGTGATTTTCCTTTCTGTGTCGCCTGGGAGGCTACGAAACAGAGCATGAAAATCCGCCGAATCTTTATCGGAATCCTTCTTTTATCGTTCGTCCTAGCGGCCGCACGGGCCGAGGCGGAGGTATCGGTCCTACGGGAGATCGAGTCCACCTTCGTGAAGATCGCCCAGCGGGTGAAACCTACGGTGGTGAGCATTCAATCAGAGACGCGAACGCAGCAGGGCCCGCGCCGAGAACCTGGCGGGGAAAATCCCATTCCGCATCCCAATATTCCGGTAATTTCCTCGGGTTCAGGCGTTATTATCGATAAAGAGGGGTTCATCCTAACCAACAATCACGTGGTGGCCAGTTCGAAGCGCCTTCGCGTCCGCTTGGCGGACAAGTCCGAATATCGGGCCCGCATCGTGGGCGCCGATCCCTATACCGATCTAGCGCTCATCAAAATTGATCCGAAGGGGAAACTTTCCGTCGCTCAACTCGGTGACAGCGATAAGGCGCAAGTAGGCCATTGGGCCATCGCCGTCGGCGACCCATTCGGCATTTCGCGCACCTTCACCGTAGGTATCATCAGCGGCATCGGCCGCACGGGGGTCGGGGTGGCCCGGTATGAAAATTTCATTCAGACCGACGCCGCGATGAACCGCGGCAACAGCGGCGGCCCGCTCGTGAATATCGACGGCGAAATCATCGGCATCAACACGGCCATCCCTTCGCCCAGCAGCGGTCTCGGCTTTGCTATTCCCATCAACATGGCCCGTGAGGTGGTGGGCCATCTCCGCCGCCAGGGAACGTTCCCCCGTGGGTATCTCGGCGTAACAATTCAACCCATCGAAAATGACATGGCGCACCTGTTGGGTCTCTCCAAGCCCCAGGGAGCCCTGGTGGGGAGACTGCTCCCGGACGGTCCCGCGATGCAATCAGGCATCGTTCCGGGCGACGTCATCGTCGGCTTGAACGGGAGCCGGGTGCTCGACACCTTGCATCTTCAGCGCCTCGTGGGCTGGACGCCCCCGGGAGAGCCTGTGGACCTGGATGTCATCCGCAACGGAAAACGAAAGAAACTATCCGCCACCTTGGCCCGCTTGCCCGACGGCAAAGAACCAGAGGTCAAGGCGCCGGCCCAGGAGCCCGAGGACGACAAGGAATACGGCATCAGTCTTGAGAATCTCACTCCAGAGCTCATGAAGAAGAATCACCTCGCATCCAGCAAGGGGATTCTCGCAAACGAGGTCAAAGTCGGGAGCCGTGCCTTCCGGGACGGACTTCGCGCCGGCATGGCCATCCGGGAAATTCGGTACCGCGCGCCCGGAGAGCGAACCGCTCCGGTTCAGGTGGCAGTTAGGAAGATAGAGGAATTTGAAAAACTCCTCGACAGGCTTCCGGCCGGCACGGACATTTTGGCAAAAATCGCGCGCGGCTCAACCAGAGGAGAGCGTATCTTTTTCATGGTCCTGCATTCGATCCGGATGAAGTAGGGGCAGGGCCGGAAAAGGACAGTCGTGGCAGAATTTCTTTTGTCGCCTGCCGGAGAAGGAGCATTTCTAATGCGGGTCATTCCAAGCGTAATGGCAATTGTCTTATCGTTCGGACTGGCATTCGCGTTGACGGTTGATATCCCGTCCGCCAATCCGGAAGCCGCCGCCGAGATTCGGACCGTTCTTCCCTTTGACGCCATCCCCTCCGTCGACAATCTCACTTTCGTCTCGGTGGAAAAGGCCAAACGATTCATGGACCCCAAAAAGGAGGGAAGGAGTGCCTCTTCATAAAAGATAGCGAGACGGGCTCAACCTGGCAGCGGTTGACGGTAGTGTCGCTAGACGAGTCGCTGAAGAGCAAACGCCTCACGCCGGTTCAAAGAACCCACTCTTTCTGGCTTGGATGGAAAGATTGCTACCGAAGAGCGAATTATATAATAACGTCAACTAGTGGCCTCTCACTGCAGACGCACATCGGCATGATGGCCACAGGATCCGTCCAGGCACCAGTTCACGATCATACGCGCGCTTGTCCGAGGAATTTTTGAGTCCCGTCATTTTTCAAATCGGCCCCTTCGCTCTCCGATGGTACGGCCTGATGTATGTCACCGCCGCTCTGGTGGGCGTCTGGCTCGTCCAGAAGGAGACCGATCGGAAAGCCTTGCCGATCACCTACGACGAGATCATGAACTTCGCCATGATCGTGATATTTGCCGGCATCGCCGGGGGGCGAATCTATTACGTCCTCTTCAATTGGGATTTTTATGAGCAGTTTCCGGCCGAGATCCCACAGGTCTGGCACGGCGGCCTTGCCATTCACGGGGGCCTAATCGGCGGGGGACTGGCGGGTTGGCTCTACCTCTGTCGCCGTCCCGTCCCCTTCCTGCAGTTCGCCGATGCTGTGGCGCCCGTCATTGTCCTGGGCCAGGCGTTCGGCCGCTTCGGAAATTTCATGAACGGCGACGCCCACGGCATGCCCACCACGATGGCATGGGGGGTGATGTTTCCACCCGCCAGCATTGCCGGCCAGCAGTTTCCCGGCATCGCCACCCACCCGGTCATGCTCTACGAGCTGTTCCTGAACCTCATCTGGTTCCTCGTCTTGAGCCGACTCCGGTTCATGTCCCACAGACCGGGGTTTCTGGTCTGCCTTTACTTTGTCCTCTACTCTGTGGGTAGAGTCGCCGTCAGCGGATTTCGCGCCGACAGTCTAATGCTGGGTTCGGTGCGGGCGGCCTACGTCGCGAGTGCGATTCTTATTCTGCTGTTTGGCGGAATAATACTTCAAGGCCGGCTCTGGAAGACGGAAACCGCCTAAAGCCAAATTGTTTCTAATCCGTCGCCTTCCTTTTTCCCCATAAACGCTTCATTCCTCATCCGACGGTTGCCCTTCCTCCGGACGGGCGATACAGTTCTCCATCCTTTCTGGTACTTCCCGAATTCGAGGAGAACGCTTCGATGAATTTTCGGATCGTCGATTTATCCCAGGAGATTTACAACGGAATGCCCGTATATCCGGGCCATCAGCGAACGGCCATTTTTCCCACGAAGACTCATGAAGAGAGCGCCATCGTCTTCAAAAACTCTCCCTCGAGCCATTCCTCCACAGCGAACACGGTCATCTTTAGCGACCACGGCCCAACCCACGTCGATTCGTTCCGGCACATCGACAGCCGCCCCGACGCCCAGACGATCGACCAGATCGGCATCGAGTGGTTCTTCACCGAAGCCATCTGCATCGATCTCTCGAAGTTCTGCGGCACGGACGCCTGGGTCGGGGCGGACGAAGTGGAGACAGCCTGCAAGAAGAGCGGCCTCGAGGTCCCCGAGAAGGGGACGGTCCTCGTTTGGACCGGGCACTATGACAAATACTACGGGGGTGACTTCGGCGACTGGCTGTACAAATATCCGGGTCTCAACGAAGAGGCCATGAACTGGCTCGCCGACCGCGGAGTCATCAACGTGGGCTTCGACGCCCCGAGCATCGACTCCTCCCGGGCCATGACGGAAAAGGCGTACTGGGCGCACAAGGTGTGCCGGGAGCGGAAGATTTTGAACACCGAGAATCTGGCGAACCTCAAGGGGGTGGTGGGGACGAAATTTATCTTCTCCTGCCTCCCCCTCAAGATACGGAACGGCACGGGCTCGCCCGTGAGGGCCGTGGCGATTTATTTCGATTGATGGGAGGCTGCGGCCCCCTTAGAGGGTCGCGTCGAGCAGCTCATCGGAGGAGGTGAGGTAGGAGAAAATACCCGCACAGAAGGGTGTCGGACTCATGTTTTCCCTCGGGAACGACGAGACAGGACCGACGCTCCTCCTCCCAAAACAGTTTTCGTCCCTCACCCTTCAGATACCTTTTCCGGACAGCCTGCCCGATCTCACTTCGTAGGCGCCGCCGTCTCCACGCAGATGTACAAGCAGGTTTGATATACGCGCTAACTGATGCCGACGCAAAGCCAAGCGGTACCGATGGAGAGGTGGTGCGGAGATAGCGCTTTGTGGCAGATTGATAGGTGGGAGTTCGCGGCAAGCCCGACCTCGTGGGGTGGACAATGCAAGGCGTTGGCCTCGTCGAAATGATCCGCCGATCGGTGATCGGCTCAGAACAGGCTCTTTCGGGACCATTCGGTCGCCGCCGCCTCGTCTACGCGGACTACACAGCCTCGGGGCGTGCGCTCTCGTTTATCGAGGACTTCATTCGCGACGAGGTCCTTCCGTTCTATGCCAACACTCACACCGAGACCTCGGGAACGGGGCGCCAGACGACGCGCTTTCGAGAGGACGCGAGAGAGATCATTCGGTGCGCGGTGGGCGGCGACGAGCGCGACGCCGTGATCTTCTGCGGCCCGGGCACGACCAGCGCGGTCGACAAGTTCATCAACATCTTAAATCTGCGCATCCCCAACGATCTTGATCGGCGCTACGGTCTTTCGCGACAGATTCCGACCCGGGAACGGCCCGTCATATTCATCGGCCCTTATGAGCACCATTCCAACGAACTTTTGTGGCGCGAGACGATGGCCGACGTGGTGGTGATCGGCGAGGACGCCGGGGGTCATGTCGATCTCGATCATCTCGAGGCAGCGCTCGAGACGCACCGCGAGCGTCCCTTGAAGATCGGTAGCTTTTCGGCCGCCTCGAACGTTACCGGCATTCTTACAGATACGCGGGCGGTGAGTGCGCTTCTGCACCGTCACGGTGCTTTGTTGGTCTGGGATTATGCGGCGGCGGCACCCTATGCGCCGATCGATATGAATCCGCGCGGGAGGGAGGACGAGTGCCTGGAAAAGGACGCCATCTTCCTGTCTCCCCACAAGTTCGTGGGGGGACCGGGCACGCCCGGCGTATTGATCGTCAAGCGCCATCACCTGAAAAACCGAGTGCCCGTGGTTCCCGGCGGCGGCACGGTCAGCTACGTCAACCCCCAGGAGCACCGCTATCTCACCGATCCCGTCCATCGCGAGGAAGGCGGAACACCTGATATCGTCGGTGCCATTCGGGCGGGTCTGGTGTTCGGACTCAAGGAGACGGTGGGGTCCGAGAGGATCGTCGAGCATGAAAAGGCGCTTGCCCGCCGCGCCATCGGCCGGCTTTCGCGGAACCCGAAAATCAAGATCCTAGGTAACCAGAGCGCCGACCGCTTACCCATCATCTCCTTTCTCGTACGCCACGGCGAACGCTATCTCCATCATGAGTTCGTGGTTGCGCTACTTAACGATCTCTTCGGCGTTCAGACGCGCGGCGGCTGTTCCTGCGCCAGCCCCTACGGCCACCGGTTGCTGGAGATCGATCTCGCCACCTCCAAGGAGTACGAGAAACAGATCCTCGCCGGCTACGAGATCGTAAAACCCGGGTGGACGCGCTTCGGGCTCAACTACTTTAACACCGACGACGAGGTCGATCTTATCCTCGGGGCCATCGAGTGGATCGCCACAGAAGGCTGGAGGTTGCTACCGGCCTACGATTTCGATTGTCGCACCGGGAACTGGTGGCACCGGGCAGAGGTTCAACCGGAGATCATGAGGTTGGACGAAGTTGGATTTTCGCCCCAAGGGCCCGAGTTTTCAACTCATCGCGCCTCGATCCCCGCAGCGGCACTGGCGGATCTGATCGAGGACGCGCGGAGGCACGCCCAGGCGGTCGAGGCAACGGGCCGCGGGGTCGGACCCGAAGGCCTGCTGCCGGCACAAGTTGGATCCCTCCAGTGGTTTCCCCTGCCACCGACCGGGTGATGGCCGCTCCCCCCGTCCGTGGCGTTGGACTACCGACGGCCTGGGGATCGCAAACAGTGAGCGAGCGGGATGCACTTCACCTTCATACCGAGTCCTTTTTTAAGGTATTTCTCAAGAGACTTGAACCTTCGAATGAGTTTGATCGGGGTTTCGTTCGAGGTGAAGGAAATCCGCAGAATCGGCGGCCCGTAGAAGAGGAGAGACTCCAAGGGACATAATAACAATAGTTTCATTCGTAACTATATATTCTCCTTTAGATATTTTTGGGCTCTCAGGAACCGGAACGCTCAGCAGGAGTCTAAGACTCATGCGGTTCCCCACCGGTTATGGTTCTTTTCAGAGATAGATCCACCGAAATCGGGACATTACCCTTATAACTATTATCGATACTAACTATCGGACTTTTGTCAATATTCCCTTGCGCCTGATAGATAAGAAATATTTTCTTCGGGCGAACCTTTGGACGGCTAGAATTCATATGGTTTGACACCCTTTTCGGCGGGCGGATACCATTCGGTCCAGCTCGGACT
>CAZUHN010000155.1:0-4396 GCA_964620535.1 uncultured Nitrospinaceae bacterium
GGTAGAGCGAGTTGATGTGTTCCATTGCCGAGATTGAAAAATATCTCTATCATTATCTATTTCAATGGATTACACTAAGAGATCTCGAAAATAGCTCCAACTTCGACGACGGCACCCATCGGCAATTCTGCCACTCCGAGCGCGAGGCGAGAATGTTTTCCTGCTTCCCCGAACGCTTGGACGGCACATTCGGATGCCCCGTTCATGACCAAGGGCTGGTCCGTAAAATCCTTTGCGCTTGCCACAAATCCGCTCAACTGAACGATTCGCTTAATTCGGTCGAGGTTTCCCAGGGCGGCCTTCGCCTGGGCGACGGCGTTGAGGAAGCACAGCTTGGCGGCTTCTTTCCCGCTCTCTATACTCATGTCGCTGCCAACTTTTCCTTTGTGCTGCAACTTGCCGTCGAGCACGGGGAGTTGCCCCGAGATAAACAACAGGTTTCCGGACTGCACGTAAGGAACATAAGCCCCCACAGGAGCCGCCGCTTCCGGTAGAACAATGTCCAATTCTTTGAATTTTTCCTCAACAGCCATTCTTCTCCTCCTCGGAAATTCTTGAAAAAATCTTCTCGTACTCTTCCGGCGTGTTCAGGTTCCAGAAGGAAAGTCCCTCGGGATCCCAAGCGCGCCACCTGTCCTCCTCGATGCGGAGGACCCGAACTTCCTGGTGAAAGTCGATCATCTTGAGTTGCCCGGCCGCTATCCGTCGCCGGATCGGGTCCTCGCAAGCCTTCCCGTAAAGGGCGCAAAGAGGCTCTAGATATCCATCCCGCACGGGAATGACAACGTCCCACCCCTCCCCCAACTCCTCCATAGCGCTTAAAAGATCGGGTTGGAGAAAAGGCATATCACATCCAGCAACGAAAACGTGAGAACCGCCCGCCCGAGATATCGCTGCATGCAGTCCGCCGAGGGCGTCGTTACCGGGAAGGGAATCCGGCGTCACCTCGAATCCCATTGCCTCATATGACCTCGGCTCATTCGCGACAACAAAAGTATCCGGAAAAATTCTTCTCAGCGCCCGGGCAACGTGAAGGATCAACGCCTCCCCCCGGATGGCAAGGAGGGATTTGTCTTTCCCCATCCGCCTACTCTTGCCCCCCGCGAGAATCGCGGCCTTCATACGCGGCACCGCCTCTCAACATTTCCCTGGCATGTCAGTGGTAGTTGAAACGAGCGTTTCCGCCCCGCTTCCGCGCAATGGCGCGGCGCCGAGGGGGGAGTCTTCCTCTAAGAGGATCGCCTCAACCTGACTACCCGCGGGCAGGTCGGTTTTATTTTCGGGAAAAACAAGGAGCGCGTTGGCCCGCACCATGGAATGAATGATGTGCGATCCCTGCGCCTCGACGGCGCGGGCCGTCCAACTTCCATTGTCATGTGATATCACCGCGCGGACGTAATGGCGTCGCTCCGGAGTTTTCCGTAGCGGGTGCAAAAGAGTGGTCTCGACCACCGAGCGGAACATGCGGGTCCTCCCCTGCATTTTCAACAGGGAGGGGCGGACGAAAAGTTCGAAGCACACCATGGTGGAAACCGGATTTCCCGGCAGCCCAAAAACGGGAATTCCTTGAATCGTCCCGAACGCCAAAGGCTTTCCGGGCTTCATCCGAACCCGCCAGAAGTGCATCTCGTTCCCGAGGCCGCCGAGGGCATCCTTTACAAGATCGAACTCCCCGATGGACACTCCGCCGCTGCTCACGATGAGATCCGCATTGAGGCCGTCGCGAAAGTGTCGCTCCAGATCCTCGGCGTTGTCGCGCGCGATACCCAACCGCACCGGCACTCCACCGGCTTCGGCTACCTGGGAGGCGATGGCGTAAGAGTTTGAATTGTAAATTTGGCCGATCCCGAGCTCCTGGTCTAGGTCGACGAGTTCCTCACCCGTTGCGAGGATGGCCACGCGGGGTTTTTGGTACACATGCACGAATGCCCGGCCGAGGTTGGCCAGCATTCCGACGGCGGCGGAGGTCAGCCGATCATTGGTCTGCAAAACCCTCTCGCCCTTCTTTACGTCTTCTCCCGCGATACGGATGGCCTCTCCGAGCGGAGCGGCCAGATGTACGTGAACTTCAGCCTCGCCGGCACGCTCGGTTTCCTCCACAAGGACAACGGCGTCCGCCCCCTCCGGTATGGGTGCGCCCGTCATGATGCGGATGGTCTCGCCCCGGCCTATCGCCCGGCGAGCGGTAAAACCCGCCTGAATCTCTTCGACGATGCGGAGCGTAATCGGCCTGTCCCGCGTTGCGCTCTTCACGTCCTCTGCGCGAACGGCAAAGCCGTCCATTGCCGAATTGGCCCAAGGGGGAATGGAGCGCGGGGAATGGATGTCCTCGGCCAGCACCCGGCCGAGCGCCTCGAGAATCTGGACTTTCTCCCGTCCCAGGGGGCGAATTTTGGAAAGAATGGTCTCCTGGGCTTCTTCCACGCTAATCACGGCAAGTCACTCCTGACGGGTATGTGGAAATCCTCCTTATTGTCAGGGAAGTCCCTGGAGGAGAGTCGCATTATAACGGAGGCGCGATGACCGACCAACCCAGTCGAGGCACCTCGCTCTTCGGCCGCGCTGATGGCATCTCGAGGGTCATTGACGGGTTCAACGGAAGTTGGGCCCGGAACCGTAGATACAGATCCGGAAATGGGCCCTAACGATGGGCAAGGCGGCGGGCCATGAGGCATTCTCACTCGGTGGGCGTTATGCCATAAATTTGAACAATCAAATGCCCCCCCCCAAGGGTGCCTCAGCCCGGACGGATGAGGCGTCCGCAACCCATTCGCTTCGGAAAAAGAAGGAAAGCAGAAAGGGCCGGCGGCTTCCCGAAGCATTTTCTCTCAGACGTCCATAGCACATCGGAAGCCCAGGTTGAGGTTCTTGTACCAGGGCTCAAAGCCCTCCCGGGCTGAGCAACGCAGGTTGTCGTCGATGTAGTCCCATCCGCAGCCGCGGACAGCCCGCGCCGTCCAGGCGTAGCCCGCTTTCCGGGGAAGCCAACCCTCAATATCTCCGAACAGGATCTTGAAGTTGTTTTTATCCCGGCTCAGGATTTCGTACCGCTCGCCCCGCTTCGCCTCCCCCAGTGTCAGGTTTCCCCCGACCGGGACGACGAATACCGGAATCCGCGCTACGGCCACCTCGAAGGTGGGGACCTCGGGCCCTTTGGGATTGGCGGAAGGGGCCTTTTGATAGTAGAAGGCGTCGAACCAGTCGGCCACCCACTCAAATGTGTTCCCCGCCATCTGGACGCAGCCGAAGGGCGAGGCTGATTGCTCAAAGGCGTTCATATCCGCCGTGCGCTGGGCCTCGGCGCCATGGTAATTCGCCATGCCGGGAAAGGGCGTCCCCTCCTTCCAGGGGTAGGTTCGCCCGTCGGTCCCCCTTGCTGCCTTCTCCCATTCGGCCTCGGTCGGGAGGCGCTTCCCCCGCCACTTGCAATAGGCGTCCGCCTCCTCCCAGCTTACGCTTACGACGGGCTGGTTGGGGCCGGTGAAGTCGTCTCGCGAAAAAGAGGGCGGCGGCGGAAAGGCGTCCGTCTCTTCAAGGAAGCGGCGGTACTGCTCGTTCGTTACCTGGAACTTGCCAATCCAAAATGCCGACAGCGTAACCTCCCTTTGGGGACGCTCGTCGTGGTTCCCCAGGTCGGCCCCCATGAGAAACGGTCCTTCGGGGATCCGGATCATCACGTTGCCATCCGAGCTTTCCTTTTCTTCAAACGAATCGTTCATCGCCCTCTCCGGGATGCTCCTTTGGGCGGCAGCCTTTTGCTCGGAGATGAAAAAAGACGGGGCCCGAAAGGGCCCCCGCCTGTATCCGTTGCGAAAAAGCGGGGAACCTCTCCCCTGCCTTTACTCCTTGCTTGGATTCACGACCTTGAAGGGAATGACGCCGGGAACCATCCATTCTTCCCATTGTCTGTCCACTTCCGTCTGGAAGAGTTCGTAGTCCTCGTCGATGAAGTGGTGAAACCGCCCCTGCGCCTCGAGGTACTCGCGGACGGGTTTGCGCTTGCGGTTTCCGTACACCTGGCGCGCAGAGATGCCAGTGAAGATCAAGTCGCTCTCCATCATCTCCCAGAGCGGAAAGAGGCCGGTCTCAACGGCCAGTTCGCCCAATTTGTGCGAGTAAAAAGGATCGTAGTCCCAACCCTTCGGGCACGGATCCAGGGTGTGAATGAAGGCCGGGCCGTCGGCGGCAAGTCCCTTGCGGACCTTGTCGATGAGGTCGGCCGGGTAGGAGGCGTCGCCCGTGGCCACATAGGGGCACTTGGTGTGCCCCACCGCAATGAGGGCCGCCATGTTTTTCTTCCACCGGTTGTTCATGATGCGGTACTTCTTGCCCGGCGGCGAAAAAGTGGTATTCGCCCCGTAGGGAGAGGCGCCGGACACCTGGATGTCCGTGTTGG
>CAZUHN010000156.1:0-10943 GCA_964620535.1 uncultured Nitrospinaceae bacterium
AGATCTTCGGCGAAATGGCGGTCCTGGAGAATGCGCCCCGGAGCGCAACCGCCACCGCGACGGAAAAATCCTTGGTATTTTGCATCGAACGGGAAATCCTCACAGACGTCATGCCCTCCCTGGGCTACAAGGTCGCGGTGAACATCGCCAAAGAGCTTTCCCGGAAGCTCCGCGAGGCCAACAGCCTGATCAAGTAAATTCCGCACTCCTCATTCTGCTCCCTCCGTCTTCTTTCCTCTCTTTGCTGATTTCCGCCTCCCGGGGATCGTCCCTCGAAAACACCTCCAGCCGTCGACAGGCGGCGGGGCGGGGGAGGTTTCGGCTGCTATGAAGCGGCGGGGGAGGCCCCCTCGGTTTGGTCCAAGTCTTCGAGGGTTCCGCGGACAGTTTCGAGTTGTGCCTGTGCGCCCGCTTCTTTGAAGATGTCCCGTGCCTCGGTAAGCTGATCACGGGCGAGCGACAAATCTCTTTTCTCCAGGTTTAGCCGGCCCAGGTTGCCCAAGCTCGTCGCGATCCCGATGGGATGCTCCTCCTCCCGGTTGATGGAGAGCGCCCCTTCATAGGCCGAAAGGGCTTCGTCCAAATCGCCTCGGAAATAATGGATATTGCCGATATTGCTGAGCATGGCCGCCTCGCCCTTCCGGTTGCCCAGCTCGCGGTGGGCGGCGAGCGCCTTCTCATAGTGGGTGAGAGCGCGGGTGTATTGATCCTGTGCCGCATAGGCGATACCCATCTGCCCGAGGACAAGCGCCCCGCCGGACACATCACCCGTGGACGTGCAAAGCGCGGCGGCTTCCTCCAAGCTTTTCAGGGAGAGGCTGAAACTTTCAAGCTCACTTTGGACGGACGAAAGGGCGACGAGCGCCCGGATTCGGGATTTCTCATCTCCTTCTTTCCGGTACAGGTTGACCGCCTCGGAAAGGTGTTGCTCTCCACGGCGAGGGTCGCCGAGCCGCCGGGTAATCTGCCCGACCCGCGTATGCAGGCGGGCGCGGAGAAGGGTGTCCGTATCCGAGTCCATGCGGCCGAGCGCGGAGACGTAGGCCTCGGCGGCGGGAGCGAAGTCCCCTTTCGCCTGATAAAGAAATCCGAGATTGCGCCAGAGGGCGGCTTCAAGAACGGGGTCGCCACCGGCCTCGCGAATCCCCTCCCTGCAATACGAAATGGACGGGTCGATCCGACCTCGGGCATAAGTGGCCACGGCGAGCGCGTTCAAGACGGAGCCCAAATCGATCGAGAGGCGGAGGGCCTTCTTGAGTCGATCGGTTGCGCCATCAAAACGACCCAAGAGATATTCCAAGATCCCCAGCCGCAAATATTCCCCCCCCTCCGGCGGGAGCCTTCCACCCTCGCGGCTTTGAAGGTCGGCGCTTTCCTCATCCGCCAGGGCGGCGGCCCAATCCGGCAAACCGGCCCCTTCCTCCTCGATGACAAGAACATCGCCGGGGACCAGGACGGCGATAAGGACGGAGACCTTCTCGAAAGGAGTCCCTTCGGCCGGCGCTTCCGGAAATGCGGCGGAACCCGGCACGGCCTCCCGCTCCTCCGGCGTGAAAGCCGTACCGGCTGCGGGCGCGCCGGGCGGCGCATTGAGGGCAGCCACGATCGGCTCACCTTCCTCCTGTGAGGCATCCTGGGTAAGCGCCTCATCGGCCCAGACGGCGGAGGGTTCATCCTCCTCGGAAAGGCCGGGAATTTCCTCCGCTGACGGGGCGGGAGCCTCCTCCGCCCCGGAGACGGCCTCGATCTCTTCGATGCGCTCAATTTCTCCGCCGAAATCTTCTTCACCCTCACGCTCCTTTTTCAGAACGGTAAAGACATCGTCCTTTTCTTCTTCCGCCATCGGCAACTCGGATTCGGCCCCTTCCTCCGTGTCGGCGTCCGAGAGAAGAACCTCCCCCTCTTCCAACTCGAGGAGAACTTCTTCCATCCCGCCGCCGAAAGCCAACTCCTCTTCACCTGAGGCCCCCCCGGCGGCGAGAGGACTCGCTTCGGGATCAGGGAGCATCTCCACTTCCTCGGCCGCCGCCAGCTCCTCCAATTCCGAGGACAGGTCCTCTGTCTCCCCTCGCACTTCCCCTTCGGCCGTTTCCGACGCTGCGAGGAGATCGGTCTCTTCCAGCTCGATGATTTCCCCCGCTTCTTCAGCCGCCTCCACCGGGGCCGCCTCCCCTTCCTTCCGGATGGCCGGTTCCGCCCTTTCGATTTCCTCTTGTCCTTGGAGTTCCTCGATCTCAAAACCGCCTTCCGACTCGGCGACGGGCGGATCTTCCTCTTCGATGACCCCGGAAGGAGCCGCGCCCTCTGCCGGTTCAAGCCCCTTGAACTCTTCCAGGCCGATCTCGGGCTCGACCTCCTCGAGCAGAGGATCCTCTCCCGGGGCGGTAGCCGCCTCCGCCGCATACCCGGCCGTCGGTTCTGACTCTTCCGCATGCGGCACCGCCTCGGCCACCGCCATCCCCATAAGCTGGGCCACGGTGCGGCGGGGCAGAACATCCGATGGGGCGGGGATACCCTTCCACCAATCATCCTTCAGAGGCCCGGCGCCCGGCGTCGTGATGTCAGGCTCGGCGGCGGGAACGGGGGGCGCTTCTCCCGCTTCTTCAAAAGAAGAAGGCGCACCTCCGTCCCCGGCCGCTTCCGGCCTCACGATATGCTCGACGGCGTCGGATTCACCCGTCGGCGCGGGAGGCGTCGCCAGGGATACCTCCTCCCGCGAGGCGCCCTCGGAGATTTTCTCCACTCCGGTTTCTTCCTCTTCGGCGGAGGAGTCCTCGCCCTCCCCCAAGAACGAATCCCAGGTTTCGGCCGGAAAGTCGTTCCGCCGGGAGGCGCACCGGAGAAAAATTCCAAGCAAGGCGATCGATACCACCACCAGCGCGCCGATGAGGACCAGGATCACATACAAGTTCGGCATAATTTTCCTTATGCGGCGCGGAGCCGATGCCGGAGGGCGCGTCCCGGGCGCGCTCCCGTGTGTGCGCCCTTCTCCACGACGGTTTCGCCGTTGACGAGAACCATCTCCAGTCCATCCGGATAGGCGACCGGTCGCTCGTAGGTGGCCCGATCCCCCACGCGCTCCGGGTCGAACAGTACGATGTCCGCCTTCATCCCTTCGGCCAGGCGGCCCCTGTCCTGGACGCCGAGGCGGCGGCAGGGGTCGAGGGTCATTTTCCGGATTGCCTCGGACATCGGGAAAAGACCCTCGTCGCGCGCAAGCCCTCCCAGCACGGCGGGAAAGGTTCCGAAATTCCGCGGATGTGGGTGTCCGCTCCCAAGGGGAGGCTCATGGGTGAGCGCCCCCGCGTCGGACCCCACCATGACGTAGGACTTTTTGAGAATACGGCGCATGTTCTCCTCGCTCATCATGAAAAGGAGGATCTCGACACTCATTTTCTCTTCCGCGAGAAGATCCATCATCGCCTCCACCGGATCGGCCTCCCGCATCTGGGCGGCCCCGGCCAGGGTGTGGCCTTCGAAGGATCGGTTCGCCTCGGTGAGAACCCGACTGACGATGATCCGGTCCCAGTATTCCGGCTCGGGATGGGTGGACAAAATATCGGCGCGGATGCGCGCCCGGTCCGGAGGTTTGCGAAGGCGCGCGAGTTTTTCCGCCTGGCTCCCTTCGAGCACCCAGTCCGGAAGAAGGGCGCTCAGGTGGGTGTTCGACGCGGTGTAGGGGTAGCGGTCGCAGGTGACGTCCTGCCCGCGGGTGCGCGCCTCCTCGATGAGGGAGATGGCTCTGCCGAGCTTGTTCCAGTTCTGCTCTCCTGCGGTCTTGAGGTGGCTGATCTGAAGGGGAAGGCCCGCCTCCGCCGCCGCGCCTATCACCTCCTCGATCGATTCGAGAAGTTGATCGCCCTCGCTCCGCATGTGCGTAGAAAGAAGCCCCCCTCTCCGCGACGCGACGCGGGAGAGGGCGGTCAGCTCGTCCCGCCCGGCGAAGCAGGCGGGCGCGTAGACCAAACCCGTCGAAAGGCCGAACGCGCCTTGCTCCATTCCCTCGTCCACCATGCGCTCCATCTCGGCCATCTCCGCCGGATCCGCCGGCCGGCTGGCCCCTCCCATGACGCTCTCGCGCACCGTGTTGTGTCCGACGAGCGAGACGTAATTCACCGAGACGCCGGCCTGCTCAAGAAGGCGCAAGTGGCCGTCGAGGCCGGAAAACGGGAGGTCGAGGCCGTACTGCTCCCGGTAGACCTCCCGGCGCTCCTCGAGCGCGGGGCCGCCGATAGGGGCGGCGGAATAGCCGCAATTCCCTCCCACGTCGGTGGTCACCCCCTGGCGCACCTTTGCCTCAGCGGTGGGATTGAGGAGGAGGAAATAGTCGGAGTGGCCATGAATATCGACGAAGCCGGGAGAGAGCGCCAGCCCCGCTGCGTCCACCACGCGGGAGGCCTTCCCGCCGATCCGCCCCCCTACGGCGGCGATGGTTTCTCCCCGAACGGCGAGGTCGCCGACGAAGGGCTCCCCGCCCGTCCCGTCGTAAACCGAGGCCTCGCGGAAGAGGAAGTCGAACATGGCGCCATCCGTCAGACGGGCAGAGGGGAGCGCACGGGTCGCGCAATTCGTCTGATACCGCACAATTATCGGAAAAACCTCGCCATATCGCAATCAAGCGGGCCGCGAGGCCCACCTTCCCCCCGCCATGGCGCCGCGGACTTCCAGGCTTTCAGGATCGAGGACGCAAAGATCCGCCGGAAAGCCGGGAGCGAGTGACCCTAAGCGCCTCTCGAGGCCCAGCACCTTTGCGGGGTTGGCCGTCGCGGCCGCCAGGGCGGCCCCCGCCTCCAGGCCGCACTCCTTTTTCAACAGGGGAACCATCTCACCCACCGAGAGCCGGCTGCCCGCAAGCACGCCGTCCCGCCAAACCGAAGCACCCGACGCGACTTTCCCCCCCTCTCCCGACAGCCCTCCGTCGGAAACCAGATCCGAAGTGAGCACGATCCGGTCCCCGCCGCGCGCGCGGACGAAGTCCGCGAGGATTTCCGGTTTGACGTGAACTCCGTCTGCGACGATTCCCGCCCGAAGGCGGGGGTCGGAGCGGACGGTGCGCATGGGATCGGAGGAGAGGGACGCGGGGGAGGGGCCGGAGAGGGAGGGATCCTCCCCTGGGGCCCGGTAGCGGTTGAACGCGTGGACGGCGAACCGCGCGCCCGCCTCCAGGAACGCGGCGACGGCGCTCTCCGGTGCCGCCGTATGGCCCATGGCGACCACCACCCCGCGCGCCGACAAAGCGCGCACCGCCTCGGCCGCCCCCTCCACCTCGGGGGAGAGGGTGACCATCGCCAAGCCGGGACGCCCGGCGGTGCCCCAACCGCCCGCCGCGCCGGCAATCCGCTCGACCTCCTCCAAATCGACCGGCCGAATGTGCTCCTCCGGATGGGCCCCGCGCATGGCCGGCTCGAGGAAGGGCCCTTCGAGGTGCAATCCGAGGATGGAAGCGCCCGGAGTCCCGTCCGCCTCCTCGGATTCCCAAGCCGCCTGCACGGCGCGGGCGGCACGAAGAAGGACCTCCGGGGCGTGGGTGGTCGCTGTGGGAAGAAAGGACGTTGTGCCGCGCCGGGCCAGCGTCCGGGCGATGCGGGCCACGGCCTCTTTCTCGCCCGGGAGGAGGGCATCCGCCCCGAGGCCGTTCACCTGTAGGTCCAGGTAGCCCGGCGAGACGAGCGCCCCTGCGAGGTCGATTCTCTCGGCGCCCGGCGGAACCGAAACGCCGCTCCGCGGTCCCGCGTAGGCGATCCGCTTCCCTTCGATCAGGAGGAGTGCGTCGGAAATGCGCTCCGTGGGTGTTCGGGCCTCGCATCCGAGGAGGGCGAGGGGGGAAGCCATGAAATAGGGGGAAAACTATCTCGATTGGAATTTCTTCAGATCGGAACGAACCGAATCGTTCGCCCTGATCAATTCGTTGATTTTCGACTCCGCCACCTCATAAAGAGAGCTTCCCACCTTGTGCAGGATGACCCGGCCGGCCAAAGTGAGGGTGCCGGGAAACTCGGGGGGCGGCTTCTTGTTCGGGTCCCTCGCGTAGGCCCCAACCTCGGCCTTGACCTCCTTTTCGTCGAAAAGATCCTCGGAAGCGTACTGGTAGGTGAGCTTCACGTAGTCGCGCTCTTTTTTCTCCTGATCCCGCGTTTCGCGGATAATGTTCTCCATGTCGGAGGCGACGGGCCTTTTCTTCGCCCCGGCGCAGATTTTATCTATTTTCTTGAAGTAATTCGCCTCGTCATAACCCGCGGGAAGCTCTTCGCCCGGTATTTTGCTGCTTATCTCGAACTGAATCTTGTTGTCGAGGAACTTGGGCGGGCCGATCTCATAGGTGATTCCCTTGATATTGAATCGATCTCCTTTCTTGGGCTCGTACTTTCCCTGTAAATCCTTGGTCAGGCGGTGCAACGACTCGGCTGCGGCTTGGACGAATAGCTGTTCCTGAAGTAATGACATCACCCCTTCTCCTTTCGGAATACGTTCACCGAACAGGGGAGAAATTGCCGCAGCGGAGAGAGGGAGTCAAGGCGGAATCCCGAATTTATCCTCCCTTCGCCAATCCTCCCGCCCGAACCGGGAGAGGGCGCTCCCGTGTTACACTCTGGAGGCCCAAGCTTATCCTCGCCTTATTTGAGACGATCATGGCCGGAACCACCCACATCCGCCTCGGGGGCTACTCCCCCCCCGAGACCTCCCACAGCCGCGCGGCACTCCGGTTTCGCGAGGCCCTGGCGGAGCGGGCTGGGGCGGCGGTGGAAGTGGACATTTTCTGGAACGTTCTCGATTTCGGCTACCGCGCCGGTGACCTACTCGCTATGGTCGAGTGTGGAATGCTGACCATGTGCTATTTCTCCACGAGCTATCTGCTCGGCCGCGTCCCCGAGCTCGAGATCATCGATCTTCCCTTCGTCTTCGAAGGTGCCGGGAGCGCCCACGCCGCCCTCGACGGCGCGCTGGGAGGGTTCCTCACCGAAAAAGTGGAAGAAAAAACAGGCTACCGGGTCCTCGGATTCTGGGACAACGGCTTCCGCCATCTCACAAACCGCCTCCGTCCCGTGCGCACGCCCGCCGACTGCGCCGGACTCCGCATCCGCCTCCAGCCGAATGCGGCGCACTCGAAGACCTTCCGCCTCCTGGGCGCCAAACCCGTCGAGGCAGACCTCAAGCCCGGCATCGCCATGGTCGAGGCGGGCGAGGTCGACGCGCAGGAGAATCCCCTGGCGAACACCGTGACCTACAACGTCCACAAGCATCACCGCTTTATCACCATGAGCGCCCACTTTTACGGCGCCCGCGGCATCTTCGCCCACAAGGAGAGCTTCGACGCCTGGCCGGCTGAGATCCGGGCCGCCGTGCGGGAAGCGGTGCGCGAGGCCGCCTCGTTCCAGCGCAGGGCGGCGGCGGAGGGAGAAGCAAAGTTCCGCAAGATGCTGGAGGAAGAGGGGAAGGAATTCGTGGACCTCACCGCCGGGGAGCGCGCCGCATTCGCCGCGGCGGTCTCGCCCGTCATCGAGGAGACTCGGAAGCGACTGGGGGAGGACCTCTTCAACCTTATCGGTGGAGCGTAAGGCCGCACGCCGGGAGAATCAGACCTATGCGGTTTCTTTACATCGCCGCCGCCGCATTGGGGATCGTCGTCCTCGGTACCGCGGGATACACCCTGATCGAAGGGTGGACCCTGAACGAAGCATTCTACATGACGATGATCTCCCTCACCACAGTGGGCTACGGGGAGGTGTACCCGCTGAGTCCGGCGGGGCGGTTGTTCACCGTGGCTCTTCTCTTGATGGGAATCGGAACCATATTCTACGGGACAGCCAGCATCGCCGAGGCAATCATCGAAGGCCGGATGCGGCAAGTGCTTGGGGGGCGGAAACGCGTGCGCGAAATAATGAACCTCAACGGGCACCACATCGTTTGCGGGTACGGGCGAATCGGGTTTGTCGTGTGCCGGGAGCTGGAGCGCGAAGGCGAGCCCATCGTCATCATCGAAGGCAACGCCGAAAAAGCCGCCACCCTCAACGAGGCGGGAAAGCTGGTCGTCCCGGGGGATTCAACGGATGACAGCTTCCTCGCCAATGCCGGCATCGGGCGCGCGAAAAGCATCATCTGCACCCTCGCCACCGACGCGGAAAATATTTTCGTCACGCTGTCCGCGCGCTCCCTGAACCCGAGCCTCACCATCGTCTCGCGCGCCGCCCGGGAGAGTTCCATCCCGAAGATGGAGGCAGCCGGGGCGGACCATGTCATTTCCCCTTACACTATGGGGGGCATGCGCATGGCCGAGACCCTCATCCGCCCCAAGCTCGTGGGCTTTCTCAGCAAAATCGCGGGCCACACCACCGCGGATCTGGACTTCGACACCCTGCGGGTTCCCGGCAAATCCGAACTGGTGGGGCAGAGCCTGAAGAACTCCCGCATCAGCCAGGAAACGAGGGTGAACCTCATCGCCGTCCGGCGGCGGGAGGGCGAAATGAACTTCAACCCCGGGCCGGAGTTCATCATCCAGGCCGAGGATCACCTCTACGCCCTCGGCCACAAGGATCAGGTGAATTCTCTCCGAAAATTCGTGGACAGCGCCTAGTCGGGAGAGATCTCCTCCAGCCGGGCGAAGTCAAGCCCTTCCGCGGCGTGGCGAAGCCTTTTCGCGGCGAGCGAGCCGGGTGGAACTCCCTCCTGGATGGCGGTGCCAATGCCGGGGAGGTGAGGAAAGACACCTAATAGAGGGGCGTCGCAGAGTTCCCCGACGGCGGAAGGGTTCCTCCGCGCCGCGGGGGTCTCCTCTCCCTTGAGGTCGTTGAGGACGATCCCGGCCACACGGAGGCCCTCGGCCTGGGCCGCACGGACGGTGAGCTGGGTATGGTTGAGGGCCCCCAGGCCGAGGGGAGCGACCACCAGAAGATCGAGGCGGCACCGGGCGGCGAGATCGCTCATGCACACCCCGGGCGAGAAGGGAACGAGTAGGCCGCCCGCTCCCTCGACGAGGAGGGGGCCCGCCTCTTTCCGAAGCGCCGCCGCCGCCGCTGTGATGGCCGCCGGATCGGGGGGATTTCCCTCCTCTTCGGCGGCGTGAGCGGGTGCCATGGGAAGGGAATAGCGGTAGGGGCAAACCGCCTCGAGGGGCCGGGGGTCGCCCGCCGCCGCGCGGAGCGCCGCGGCGTCCGCCGGATGCAGTCCTCCCGCCCGCCGCTCGCAGCCGCTCTCGGCGGGCTTGAGCACGCGCGGGTCCCTTCCGGCCGCCGCCCAGACCGACGCCAGGGCGCAGCCCACCACCGTTTTGCCCACGCCCGTTCCAGTTCCGGTGAGAAAAAAGGCTGGCTCACTCATAGCCCGGCCTTTTCCCGGAAAAAGGGAGATTCTGCATCCGGCTTCATGGGGCAAGCCCCCTTCTCCCCGCTGGGTGGCCGCCATCTTTCTTCACGTCTTTTTGCCCGGGCAGATATGAAAACAACACGAACAGTAATCCGGCCAAGGCGGCCAGGACGGCTCCCGCATGGAGGAGGGAGACGAATCCCCAGATCGGAAGCAGCCAGCCGGCGAGTAACGCCCCCACGGTGGATCCCAGGCCGAAGGTGGAGGCGCTGTATAAGGATTGGGCCGTATTCTTGGTGGCCGGGCTACTCAGGGCGTCCACGTACTGGACGGCAGCGATGTGATAAAGGCCAAAGGTCACCCCGTGGAGGGTCTGGATGGCCACCAGGGCAGCGGCGGCCGTGGTCCAAGAGACCAGCTCCCACCGCAGCGCCGTGCCGATAATTCCCGCGGCGATCATCGCCCGCAAGCCGAAGCGCCGCTGTATGGCCTGCGCGTAGAACATGAAAAAGATTTCGCTCACCACGCCGACCGCCCAGGCCAGGCCGATAACCCCCGCCGAAAAGCCCAGTTCCCACAAGTGGATGCTGAAAAAGATCAAAAAGGGGCCCGCACTGACCGACGCCAGAATCGACGCGCCAAGAAAGACGAGAAGGGCGCGGTTTTTCATGAGGCCCGCCAGCTCCCCCCCGAAATGACTCTGGATGCCACCCTCCTCTCGGGGCAGGAGATAGATCACCCAGAAAAGCGCCAGCCCGCTCGCCCCCACCAGGGGAAAGATCACCCCGGCCGACGTTTTCTCGACCAACCACCCCGCGCCGAGCGCCGCCACGATGAAGCCGAGTGAACCCCACCACCTGACCCGGCCGTACTGCCCGCCGCGCTCGGCGAGGTCGCGGAGGCAGGCGTTCTCGGCGATGGGAAGCAAGGCCCCCTTGGCGGAAGCGTAAAGGACGATGAGCGCCAAGAGGGGAAGAAACGCCCTCGTCCCCCACATCCCCAGAATAAAAATGACGCTCAGGAGGTTGCAGGCGAAGAGGACCTCCCGGCCGCTCCGGAATTTGTCGGCCACCGCCCCCAGGAGGGGAGGTGCCAGGGCGGTGGCGAACCTCGGCGCGGCGTTCAGCAATCCGAGTTGCGCCCCACCGATGCCGAGCCCATGGAAGTAGAGGTTCAATAAAGGAAGGAGAACACCCACGCTGAAAAAGTGCGTAAAATAAAAGAAGGGCATCCGCCATACGGCAAGCGCGGGAATCTCCTTTTTCATGGACTGATCTCCCGCGTGCGCGGGTCAATTTTCGCCTTCAAACCGGAGCCATCCGGCCAACCCTTCCCATCCCCAATCCTCTTTGATATAATTTAGTTTGCTGGTGTTTGATTTACTTCCCGTGAACGACCAATCAAATTTGCGGTTTACGAAACCGCGACGGAAACAAATATTGTTAATATATTGAGGCGTTTGGTCCGAATCCTCAACGTTTCAGTATCTGTCCCGCAGGCGAATCGGGCCAAGGCCGGTTCCTTGCAAACGGAAAACATGAAAACAGGGACGCATCCCGAACGGTGAAGGATTTTTCCATCCCATATCTCGGAGGGCCATTATGAACGCAAAT
This sequence comes from uncultured Nitrospinaceae bacterium, assembly GCA_964620535.1. GTDB lineage: Bacteria > UBA8248 > UBA8248 > UBA8248 > UBA8248 > CAZUHN01. The sequence continues at coordinate 10,914 of CAZUHN010000156.1, forward strand.
GCCCTGGAAACTACAGCAAAGGCGCTCGTT
>CAZUHN010000157.1:0-14462 GCA_964620535.1 uncultured Nitrospinaceae bacterium
AAACTTCGACCGCCTGGACCAGGCCCAAAAAAGGATCCTGCGCGGGAGAACGCGCGCGCACATGGAGGCCCTCAAGCGCCTCACCCGGCGGGAGAACGCGCGCGCGGTCGAGGCGATGAAAAAGCGCGGCGTGGCCCTCTCCCCCCCTCCCGGGGAGGCCGTGCTTGAAGAATTCCGGCGGCGGGGGCGGGCGGCGCGGAAAACCCTCGTCGGGAAGGGCGGGCCCATCCCCGCCGAGCTGATGGCCCGGATCGATGCGGTCCTCGCCGCGCGGCGGGGCGGAAGGTAGCCCGGGCGGATGGCGAAGGAGGGGAGCGGGCCGCCCGTGGATCATTGGTGGGAGGGGATCGACAATTCCCTCGCCCGCGCCGAGGGCGCCCTCCTCGCGGCCCTCCTCACCGCCATGGTGGGGGCGGGCTTTCTCCAGGTCGTCCTCCGGAATTTTTTCCAGACCGGGATCTTCGGGGGGGACCTCCTCCTGCGCCAGGGCCTTCTCTGGCTCGGGATGCTCGGCGCCTCTCTCGGCGCGCGCGGCGGGGGCCGCCACATCGAGATCGACATCCTCACCCGGGCCCTCCCCGATCCCTGGGCGAGCCGGGCCCGGCGGCTGACAGACCTTTTCGCGGCCGCGATCTGCGCCCTCCTCGTCCGCGCCTCCTGGCTCTTCCTGGCGGAGGAGTGGGAGGCGGGAACCCAGATCGCGGGCCTCTTCCCCGCCTGGGCGTTCCAGATCGTCCTGCCCGCGGGCTTCCTCCTCATGGGGCTGCGCTTCCTCGCGGCGGCCCTCGCGGGCCGTCCTCCGAAGGGGGAGCGGCCGTGATCGTCCTCGGCGGCCTCGCCCTCGCGGTCCTCGCCCTCCTCGGCGCCCCCCTCTTCACCCTCATCGCCGCGGTGGGGCTCTGGGGGTTCTGGGCGGAGGAGATCAGCGCGGCGGCGGTCATCATCGAGCTCTACCGCATGACGGACGCCCCCACTCTGCTGGCGATCCCCTTCTTCACCCTGGCGGGCTTCCTCATGGCGGAGGCGGGCACCCCCCGCCGCCTCACCGACCTGGCGCGCGCCGCGCTGGGCTGGATGCCGGGCGGCCTCGCCGTGGTAACCCTCACCACCTGCGCCTTCTTCACCGCCTTCACGGGCGCCTCGGGGGCGACCATCGTGGCGCTGGGCGGGCTCCTCTTCGCCTCCCTCCTCCAGGACGGCTACGCCGAACGCTTCTCCCTCGGCCTGGTCACCACGAGCGGGGGAACGGGCCTCCTCTTTCCCCCGAGCCTGCCCCTCATCCTCTACGCCGTGGTGGCGGGGGTGAACATCGACCACCTCTTCCTCGCCGGGATCGTTCCGGGAATCCTGCTGATCGCCATCCTGGCCGCCTACTGCGTCCGCCGGGTCGGGGCGCTGGGCGTTCCCCGCACCCCCTTCTCCGCCGCCGCGCTGGGCCGGGCGGCGCGCGCCGCCGGGTGGGAAATTCCGCTCCCGATCCTCATCATGGGAGGCATCTACGGCGGCTTCTACACGGCGGCCGAGGCGGCGGCGGTCGCGGCCGCCTACGTCTTTGTGATCGAGGTGTTCGTCTACCGCGACCTCGACCTCCGGCGGGACATCCCCCGGATCGCCCGGGAGAGCATGGTGCTCGTCGGGGTCATCCTCGTCATCCTCGGGGCCTCTCTCGGCCTGACGAACTATCTCGTGGACCAGCAGGTACCCATGCACCTGTTGGAGGCCATGCGGACCCTCCTCACCGAGCGGTGGGCCTTCCTCCTCGGGCTCACCATCTTCCTCCTCATCGTGGGCTGCCTGATGGACGTCTTCTCGGCCATCATCGTGGTCGTCCCCCTCATCGTTCCGGTCGCGCGGGAATTCGGGGTCCACCCGGTCCACCTGGGCGTCATCTTCCTGACCAACCTGGAGATCGGCTACATGACCCCCCCCGTCGGGCTCAACCTCTTCATCGCGAGCAACCGCTTCAACAAACCCATCGGCGAGATCTGGCGCGCCACCCTTCCCTTCCTGGCCTGGCGCCTCCTCGCCCTCCTCCTCATCACCTACGTCTCGGCCATCAGCCTGACGCCCCTGCGCTGGTTCACCGGCGTCGGGCCTTGAGAGGGGAGAGAGGGGGGCCGCCGCCCTTGAGGCGGTTTCCGCTCCCCGATATGCTCGCGCCTTGTGATTTTCCCCCGGCGCGATCCCGGGACGGGACGGCGGCCGGGAATAAGCGCATTTTGCGCTCTGTTATCCGAGTGAGCCCTGCCCGGCAGTACGAATTATCCGTTCAAGCCGCGGCGAGCGCGCGTTCTTTCATTCGAACCGCACAGGAGAGCGTATCCATGGAAAAGGTGGCTCCGGGCCGGTTCACCGCCCAGCACGACGAGCCGTTCGTCGTCTACCTGCTCGGAATGCGGATCAACCGCCTGTTCGCCTTTTCGAAATGGCTTTCGGTCGCAAGGGCGATCCGGCCGATGATGCGGACGCTCTCCGAAAATCCGGAAAAAGGGTACCTGGGGGGAAGGTACTTCTATTATTGGAGGGAGGCCGGGATGATCCAGTACTGGCGCTCGTACGAGGACATGGAAAGGTTCGCCCGGGACCCGGAGGACCCGCACCCCGGCCCGTGGCGCCGGTTCAACGAAACGGTGAGCGCGGACGGCAGCGTCGGGATCTGGCACGAGGCCTTTCTTGTCGAGCGGGGCCGGTACGAGACGATCTACGGGAACATGCCCCCCTTCGGGCTGGCGCAGGCCACCCGCGCCGTGCCGGCCGTGGGGCGCTTCGAGACCGCCGCGCGACGCATGGGAAGGGAGAGCGCCCCCGCCGTCTCCTCCCCGCCCCAGCCGGGGACGGCGCAAACCCGATGACCCCCCCCGGCGGAAGCGACGAGCGCGAGAGGCTCCGCCGGCTCACCGAGCTGGACCGGCGCCACCTCTGGCACCCCTTTACCCAGATGGAGGAGTGGGAGCGGGAGGACCCGCCCATCATGGTGGACCGCTCCGAGGGGGCCTACCTCATCGACGTGGAGGGGCGTCGCTACTTCGACGGTGTCTCCTCCCTCTGGGTGAACCTGCACGGCCACCGCCGGGAGGAGATCGACGCCGCGATCCGCGGCCAGCTCTCCCGCGTGGCCCACTCCACCCAGCTCGGGATGGGAAGCCCCCCCGCGATCGAGCTGGCCGCGCGCCTGGCCGAGATCGCCCCCGAGGGACTTGCCCGCGTTTTCTACTCGGACAGCGGGGCGACCGCCGTCGAGACCGCCCTCAAGATGGCCTTCCAGTACCAGCGGCAGCGCCGCCCCGCCCGGCCCGGGAAGTCGCGCTTTCTCGCCCTGAACCTCGCCTACCACGGGGACACGGTGGGGGCGGTCAGCCTGGGAGGGATCGGACTTTTCCACGGCACCTTCGGACCCCTCCTCTTCGACACCCTGCGGGCGGAAACGGCCTACTGCTACCGCTGCCCGCGGGGGGGGGAGAAGAACCCCTGCCCCGTCTGTGCGGGGGAGGAGATCGAATCGATCATCGCCGGTAACGCCGAAACCCTCGCCGCCGTCGTGATCGAGCCCATGATCCAGGCCGCGGGCGGGATGATCGTCCACCCGCCGGAATTCCTCCGGCGGGTGGCGGCGGCCTGCGCGGCGCACGACGTTCTCCTCATCGCGGACGAGGTGGCGACCGGCTTCGGACGGACGGGGCGGATGTTCGCCTGCGAGCACGCGGGGGTCGCGCCCGACATCCTCTGCCTCGCGAAGGGTATGACGGGCGGCTACCTCCCCCTCGCGGCCACCCTCGCCACCGAGGAGATCTTCGACGCCTTCCGGGGCGCGCCGGACTCGGGGCGCGCCTTCTACCACGGGCACTCCTACACCGGAAATCCCCTCGGCTGCGCCGCCGCCCTGGCGAACCTGGACGTTTTCGAAAAAGACCGGACCCTGGAAGGGCTCCGGCCAAAGATCGGCGCCCTGTGGAAGAGGCTGGAGGGGCTGCGCTCCCTTCCCGCCGTCGGGGAGGTGCGCGGGATCGGCTTCATGGCCGGGGTCGAGCTCGTGGCCGACCGGGAGATGCGCACGCCCTACCCCTACGGGGAGCGCGCCGGGATCCGGGTGTGCCAGGCCGCCCGGCGGCGCGGGCTCGCCGTCCGGCCCCTGGGGGACGTGCTGGTCCTCATGCCCCCCTACTGCGCGGGCGAAGAGGAGATCGGCTGGATGGTGGAGGTGATCGGGGAGTCGATCGAGGAGGCCGCGGCGCGCTTCTAGCCCCCGCCGCCGGGCACGCCCACCGGGGGAAGGGGCGCCGCGGGAGCGCCCACAACAGGGGGCGGATCTACCGCCGGGGGCGTTCCCTCCGCCGGGGTGGGACCCTCCGCAGAGGGCGTTCCCTCCGCGATAAGATCCTCCCGGGCGCGCAGGGGTCCCGCGATCGAGTAGCTCCCCGCGATGGTCTCGGCCTCCTGGCCGTCGATCAGGATGGCCACCCGCTCGTACTCCGGAAAATTCATGAGGACGGTGTTCGCCACCGCGTGGGCGGTGAGCATCTCGGCCCACGCCCCCCCCGGGTGTCCCTCCCGCATGGCCTTGTCGAAGTCGAGGTAGACCGTCCCCGACGGGCCGATGACGGCGGAGCGCAGCTTCGCGCCCGGAGGTACTACGGGGAAAAGGGACGCGTCCGGGGGGCCGGCGACGAGCGCCTCCACCGCGGCGCGGAGATTCCCCATCCGGTCCTTCCGGTCCTCCAGCGCGGCGGAATAGCGCTTCAGGAGATCGTCCTCCGCGCTCACAAAGAAAAGGTCCACCTTCCGGGTGGCGGCGAGCCCCTCCTCCGGCGCCGCGGGGCCGAGGGCCGCCCGCCCCCCCCGCTCCAGGAGGTCCAGAACGGCGTCGGGGTTCGAGAGCACCGCCCCCGCCCCCACGAGGGCGAGAAGGAGGAAAAATATTCCGAGCCGCACCCGCCGTCTCATATCACCCTCCCCCGCCGGGGACGGTCCCGCCGCCGGGGACGGCCGAAGGCGCTCCGGGGGGGAGGCCCGCCCCGGGCTTCGCCTCCGGCGCCTTTTCCGGAAGGCGGGCGAAGCGCGCGACCTCCGCCTCAAGCGCGCCGAGGTAGGGGTTTCCGATCTTCATCTCCCTCAACCGCGCCACCTCCTCCGGGGTGGATATCACCCCCATGCTCACATAGACCGCCGCCATCTTCGCCCCCTCGAGCGCGCGCACCGGGAGGACGCGAAGGGGCACCCGGACCCTCGCCCGGATCCGCCGGAAACGCTCCGTCAGGCCCTGGGCGAAGCGGTGGCTCGCCGCGAGGTGGACGTTCTGCCCCCGCTGCCATCGCGCGGCGGCGGCCTCGGAGGACTCGCCCCCCGCGGTGGGGGGCCGCTGGGGGGAGGCGACGAGGACGGCGGGCCCGCGGGCGCCCTTGCGCCAGGAGGCGTCGGCATGGATGGAGATGAAAAGGTTGGCCACGTTGTAGTTGGCGACCGCGGCGCGCTGGGCCGGGGATATCTCGGTGTCCCGCTCCCGGGTGAGGATGACCTTGACCCCGGGCCGGCGGCGCAAGCGCTCGGCGAGGAGGGAGGCGATCCGGAGCGTGAAGTCCTTTTCGAGGACGGGGCCCGGGCCGTGGCTGCCCGCGTCCCTTCCCCCGTGGCCCGGGTCCAGGGCCAGGATGAACCGGACCGGATCGGGCGGAGGAGCCCCCCCCACGGTCCCCGCCGGGGCCTGGGCCCCCGCCGGGGCGGCGCAGGCAGCCCCTCCGGCAGCGGCCAGGATGCCCGCCAGGGCGGCCGTCCAGCACTTTCGCAACGAAAATCCTCCTGAAGGGTTCGACGCGGCCAAGGTAACATCTCGCCGTCCGCCTGGCCATCGAAGGGGGAAAGCCGAGGGTTGCGCGCGGCCCGGAATTCCCGTAAGGAAAGGGAAATAGAAAGGGTGCCTCCCGCCCGGCCCGAACCTCCCCCACCGCCCCGTTCCGCGTTTCCGCCCGCCCCGAGGAGGGCCCCTGCCCCATGAAACGACGCGCCGTCCCCTGCATGGCCCTTGCCCTCGCGCTCACCCTCCCGGCTGCCGGATGCGCGAGGCTGGGAAGCCCGGCTTCCGGCCCCTCTGCCGAGCAACGCGAAGCGAAGAACTTCCGCTTCCCCGACCTGCCCATCCCCCTCGGCCTCTCGCTGGACCTGCCGAAGTCCTTCATCTTCGAGTCGCCCGGAACGCGCGCCGGACACCTCGTTTACACGGGCTACCGGAAGTACGAAAATGTCGTCGGCTTCTACCGGGAAAAAATGCCGGACCACGGCTGGAAGCTCGTGAGCAGCTTCGAGCGGGGGCAGGCCACCCTGACCTTCGAGAAGACCGGCTGGATCTCCACCGTCATGGTCCGCCGCCGGGCGTTCGGAAGCGTGGTCGAGATCAACATCGGGCCGAGGGAAAAAGAATTCGTTGAGCAGGACATACCGCCCAAGCGAAGATGACCTCCCCGCCCTCTGCCTCGTCAAGACCGTGGACGGCCAGGCGGAGGCCCTCGTCCTCAAGGCACGGCTCGAAGCCGATCGCATCCCCGTCCACCTGAACTACGAATCGGCGGGCTCGGTCTACGGCTTCCGCGCGGCGGGGCTGGGCCAGGTGCGCGTCCTGGTGCCCGCGGCCTTCGCGGCGGCGGCCCGACAAATCTGCGGAGGGGAAGGGGAGCCCCCCGGCCCCGAAGACCCCGAGGGCTAGGCGGCATGAGGCCGCCTCACCCGGGTAAAAGAGAAAGGCGGCCCCATGGACCGTGTTGATCACAACTGGGAGGAGCTGCGCCAGCTTCTCCTAGAAAAATCCTACGAGAAGAAAAAGGTCACTCTCGCCTCGGGCCGGGAGAGCGATTTTTACATCGACTGCCGCCAGGCCACCCTCCACGGCCGGGGGGCCATCCTCACCGGAAGGCTCATCTACGCCCGCCTGCGGGGCACCGAGGTCGAGGCGGTAGGCGGGCCCACCCTCGGGGCCGACCCCATGGTGACCGCCGTCTCCCTCATCGCCTCCCTCGCGGGGGCGGACCTCCCGGCCTTCATCGTACGCAAGGAGCCCAAGGGCCACGGCCTCGCGCGCATGATCGAGGGCTTCGGAAACCTCCGGGAGGGGATGAAGGCCGCCATCATCGAGGACGTCGTCACCACCGGGGGCTCCACCCTGAAGGCCGTCGAGGCCGTCCGCGCCGCCGGCCTCGAAGTGGTCAGGATCATCTGCCTCGTGGACAGGGAAGAGGGCGGCAGCGAGAATTTAAAGGAAAAGGGCTTCGAACTGGAGGCCATCTACACCAAGACGAGTCTGCTCGAAGGCGCGGCCTGAGGTTTTCCCGGCCGGAATTTGGAGACCAGTCGCTTCGGGTTCCAAGCGAAGAATCCTTCGTCCCCCCTTCCCCCGAGAGAGGGAGGAGAAATTCTTCGCTTCAACATCTGTACAGGCCATCCCCTCCCTCACCCCCCAAACCCTGCGATCGCCTCCTCGGCTCGTTTCTCGGCGTCCTCTCGGGGCCAGCCGTAGCCGGGGGTGCCGGCGGAGAGGAACTTCCAGCCCAGGGCGGGCCGGGCCCCCGGGGGGGGTCGACCTCCCTTTGAAGACAGCCCCCGGGGGATAGACCCGGGGAAAAGATTCGCCCCTCGCCCGCCTTCCCGCTTTCTCCTCTCCCCTCAAACCCCCGCGAACTCACAGGCCTCGTAGCGCGAAAGGGCCATGGTGAAGGTGGCGCGGCCCTGGGTGGCGCTCCGCAGGGCGGTCGCGTAGCCGAATATCCGGGCGAGGGCGACCGAGGCCCGTATGATGGCGTAGGGGGCGCCGCCGCGCTCCTCGATTCCCTCGATGCGCCCGCCCCGACCGTTCAGGTCACCCACCACGGCACCGGTGAACTCCGCGGGAGCGGTCACCTCGACCGCCATGACGGGCTCGAGGAGCTGCCCCCCGGCCCTGCGGCAAGCCTCGGCGAAGGCGCCTCCGGCGGCCGCGCCGAAGGCGCCCTCGGTGGACTTGTCAGGGTCAAAATCAGCCTCCAGGAGCGTGATCCGCACGTCGCTCATCTCGTAGCCCACAAGGATCCCGCTGCTCGCGGAGGCGAGGGCGGCGCTCCCGGCGGCGGCGAGGAGAGGCTCGGGAACTTGCCCTCCCTCCTCGGCGGGGGGGACAAGGCACTCGTAGCGGAGACCCGCCCCGGGGGCGGGAGAGACGCGGAGCCGCACGCGGGCGAACTGGGGCCTTCCCCCCAAGTCCCGGTCGAAGACGGTCTCCGCCTCGGCCTCCTCCTTCAGGGTCTCGCGGTAGACCACACGGGGGGGGGCCACCCGGATCGCCACCCCGAACTCCTCGCCGATGCGCCGGGTGAGAACGTCCAGGTGGAGCTCGCCCATCCCGCTCATCACCAGCTGGCCCGAGTCCGGGTCCCGGGCGCAGCGGAAGGTGGGGTCCTCGGCCTCGAGCTTTTCCAGGGTGTCGTCGAGCTTCTTCTCGCCAGTGGCGTCCCGGGGCTCGACCGCGATCGAGATGACGGGCTGGGGGGCGGCGATGGACTCGAAGAGGACGGGGCGGGCCTCCTCGCAGAGGGTGTCCCCGGTGGCGGCGAACTTGAGGCCCGCGGCCGCGACGATGTCCCCGGGGCCGGCCTCCCCGATGCGCTCCCGCTTGTGGGCGTACATCCGGAAGAGGCGGGCGAGGCGCTCCTTTTTCCTCCGGCGCGGATTCCACGCTTCGTCCCCGGCCTTCATCCGCCCGCTGTAGACACGCAGGTAGGTGAGGCGGCGCCCTTCGTCCATCTGCACCTTGAAGGCGAGGGCGGAGAAGGGGGAGTCCCCCTCGGGGGGGCGGGCCTCCTCCGCGCCGCCTTCCCCCACCTTCTCCTCCGGCGAACGGCCCACCGCGGGGGGGAGGTCCACCGGGGAGGGAAGGTAGTCCGTCACGGCGTCGAGGAGGGGCTGGATACCTCGGTTGCGCAGGCTCGAGCCGCAGAACACCGGGATCAAGCTCCCGGCGAGGACCGCCCGGCGCAGGGCGCCCCGGAGCGCCTCGTCCCCGACGGGCTTTCCCTCGAGGAAGGCTTTCATCACCCCCTCGTCGAAGTCGGCGGCGGCCTCGACCAGGGCCTCGCGCAGGGCGGCGGCCTTCCCGGCGAGCCCCCCCCCGGCGGGGGCGCGCAAGAGGGTCCGGCCCTCGTCCTCCCCGCCCCAGGCGAGATGCTCCCCGGTGAGGACGTCCAGCTGGCCGCGGAAGGCCTCCCCCTCCCCGTCGGGCCACTGCATGAGGACGGGGCGGGCGCCGAGCTTTTCGCGGATCATCCGCACGGTGCGCTCGAAGTCGGCCCCGACGCGGTCCATCTTGTTCACGAAGGCGAGGCGGGGGACGGCGAAGGCGTCCGCCTGGCGCCAGACGGCCTCGCTCTGGGGCTCGACCCCCTCGACGGCGCTGAAGATGGCGACCGCGCCGTCCAGGACGCGGAGGCTGCGCTCGACCTCGATGGTGAAGTCCACGTGCCCGGGGGTGTCGATGATGGTGATCTCGTGACCGGCCCAGTTGCAGGTGACGGCGGCGGCGGTGATGGTGATGCCGCGTTCGCGCTCCTGGGCCATCCAGTCGGTGGTGGCCTGGCCGTCGTGGACCTCGCCCATCCGGTGGATGGTCCCGGTGTAGTAGAGGATGCGCTCGGTGACGGTGGTCTTTCCGGCGTCGATGTGGGAGATGATCCCGATATTCCGCCGCCGGGCGAGCGGGGGGCGCTTCATGGGCTCATCCTCTCTGGGCGGGGAATCCTCAAAAGAAACGAAACGGAGGCAGATTACCCCATAGCGGGCTTTGGTAGAAGAATGACACTCTCTCGTCCCGTCCCTCTACCGGCGGGGGAAGGGGTTGTCTCTCCTCCTCCCGGGAGGGGATTGCGGGGAGATAATGAGCCCGCCGCTCCGCCCCTGGGCGTGAAATCGGTTTCCTGGAATAGATGCGGCCGACGGTCGGGATGCGGAATGAGGAGGGGGGTTCACGGCGGGCGGGCCCGCCCCCTCGGCTTGAAACGGACGATGGGGCGGTCCGCTTTTCCGTTAGGCCACCTTGGGGCGGCCCGTGTTCTCCTGCAAGTCTGAATCCGGGGAAACAAGGGCGGACTCCTCAAAAGGAAGATCGGGCTCGGGGGTGAGGCGGCTCTCGAACTCCTCCAGGTGGCGGGTCCACTCCGGAGAGGAGATCGCCCCTTCGAGGAATTCTCTGAGGTTGTAGAGACAGGCCTGGGTCACGGAAGATCTGGCTTTCGCTCTCACGGCTCTCTCCCTCTCCGGCCGGGACATTCATGCGCCACGGACCTTGGAGCGCCCTTTCCCCGGCCTCTGGGCTTTCCGAAATTTTCCGCGAAGGGCAGCCCTTTTGACACAATGTCCCAAAATGAGAAATTAGTAATACGATCATGTAGGATTTCTCTCCCCGAGGGGCCGGAGCCGGCGGGCCGGGCTTTGGGGAAAGGAGATCGCGGGTTTCTATTTCCCCCGCCCGCCTTTATAAATCCGGGCATGCGAGCGCCTCTCCTCACCCGAATCTGGAATCCCGCCCCGGGCCGGCTCCGCCGAAGGGTTTTCCTAACCGCCGCCCTCGCGCTGGCTACCACCCTCGCGGCCGGCTGCGCCAGCGGATACGAGACCACCTCCACGCGCGGGGAGCGCATCAAGGAATGGTTCCTGGAAAGGGAAGGAGGGGAAATCGAGGCCTTTGCGGTGTGGCCCGCGGAGAAAGGCCGCCACCCCGCCCTCCTCCTCATCCACGGGGCGGGGGGACGGGCCCAGCGCTTCCGCTCCCCCATTTTCACGCTGGCCCGGGGGGGTGTGGTGGCGATGGCCATCTCCCTGCCCGGCTCCGGTGCGTCCACGGGCCCAGACGATTTCAACGGGCCGCGCGCCGTGGCAGCCATCTTCCGGGCCGCCGCCTTCCTCGCCCAAGACTCCCGGGTCCGCCCGGAGGCCATCGCCGTCTACGGCATCGGAGCGGGGGCGGCGGCCGCTCTTCTCGCCGCGGTGGAATCGCCCCACATCCGTCTCGCCGCGGTTCAGGACGGGGGTTACGGCCTCGAGGAGATCTTCGGGAGCCTTTCGGAAAATGAGCGCCTGCGGATGCGCCTGCGTCTGGGGGGAACGCCGAAGGAAAAGCCGGAGGCGTACCGGATCCGCTCCCCCATCCGCCGCCTGGCCGGCCTCCGGGGGCCGGTTCTCATCCTCCACGCGAAAAAACCGCGCACCTATCCCCTCTTTCAGGCGGACGCCCTAGCCGGCGCCCTCCGGGCGAAGGGACATCCCCACCGCCTCATCATCATTCCCGGGAGCAGTGAAGAGCTCAATCCGCGGCTCCCCTCCATCAAGCGCCACGTCCTTCCTTTCCTAAGAGAGCATCTGGAATCCGGAGGAAATCGCGGGTAAGCCGCAGGTGAAATTCCCCTTCCCGGAGAGACTTCCGGGGAAATTCCGGCCAGCGTCCGGCCCTTCCCCAGCCCCTACGGGGATGGGGAAAAAGGAAAAAATTAAGCTCCTCGCCGAATGCGCCGATGAGGGATATAGACAGCGCGATCATTTTTCGGCAAAGGGGGAAATCGAAATGGCTTTCGTGCCGGGCATCCAGACCGCAAAGGTCGAGCCGCAGCTTGCCCCCGCGGCAGCCGCGGGGGAGGCGGCCGAAAGAGAGAAGTTTCACGCCCTTCTCGATCAGGCCCCAGCCCGGTACGCGGGAGAGGATCCTCCCTCCGTTCGGTCTGCCTCCATCCAATAGCTGAACGTTCTAGGCGGCCAGCATCCCCCGCCGGAGATGGAGGTCGGGTATCTTCAAATTCATATCGAACTGGCCGGCTCCATGACATCGTAAGAAAACCGCGCCGTGTTTCCCGCATTCCCGATCACGTCCCGCACCCTGCGCCGTTCATTCGCGAGCCTCTCGCTGCCGGGCCCACCGGATCCGGTCGGCGGGGGCGGGATGGGTGTGGAACAATCCCACCACCCAGCGAGGCGGGGAGGGATCCGCCAGGTTCTTCCGACAAAGCTTTTCGAGGGCGGAGGCCAGCCCCCCGGTCCCGCGCGTATTCTCCACCGCGAAGGCATCGCATCCACGCTCGAGGCCCCGGGAGTAAGCCCGCAGGACGGGCGCCCACACCGACCCCCAAACGGACAGGGTGAGCCAAACCGCAGGAAGGGAAGCGGGCGCTGCGGACGATGGAAGCGAAATGCCCATCCAGTCGAGGCCCGCGGGGCGGGCGAGGAGCCATTCCGCCAGGTAGAGACCCGAAAAGAGAAGCGCCCCTCGGACGAGGAGCATTTGGGGAATATGCCAGCCGAGTTGGTGCGCAACCTCATGGGCGAGGACGGCCTCAACCTCCTCCCCGGCGTACTCAGCGAGAAGGGTGTCCGAGAGCACCACGCGGCGGGAGGGGCCCCAGCCTACGAGGGCGGCGTTGGCCGCTCTGCTCTTTCGACTCAAGTCCATCTCCCAAACCCCGCCCCGCACCCGCGCGCGCGTCCGCCGAAGGAGTGCCGCCAATCGATCCGCCAAGACGGAATCGGAAAGAGGCTTGAAGCGGAAAAAAAGAGGATCCAGGAGAACAGGGCCGATGAGGGCCAACACAGCGCCCAGCCCACCGCCGAGCAACCCCGCCACCCACCACCACCCCGCGGGCCGGACCATCATGACCCAGATGAGCGCCGCCGCCGCTAATCCGCCCAGGATCAGCTGAAGCGCGAATCCCTTCGCCTGGTCCAACAGCCAGTCTCCGAGAGTCTGATTCGAGAGGCCGGCGGAATGGGGAAGGCGAAACCCCGAAAGGTAGTCGAGCGGAAGGGTCGCTCCCGCGCGGGCCGCGAGCATGAAGGCGAGATAGAGCGCGCCGGCCAAAGGAGGGAGCCCGCCCGCCAAGGGCCAGCCGCCCCTGGGCGCAAAGGCGAGAAAAGCCGCCGTAACGGCAAAAGCGAGCACGTCGGCCCCAAGGCTCAGGCCGAGGCGCCGCATTTGGTAACGGCGCACCCGCCGGTTGTCCTCCGGGGAGAAAACGGGGTTACCCAAGGAAACTCCAAATGCGGAAAACGGCGGGGAGCGCGCCAAAGGGGGGAGATTTTTTTGCTCCTTTTGTTCCGTCCCTCCCGATAGAGGCGATGGCAACTCCTCCTCCAATATGCAAAAATAGTATACCTTTGGAGGAACCAGACAGAATGTTCCTTTCCGGCTCCGGGCATCCATAGAATTTCGTTGCGCTGGCTTTACCCTATCGAAGGAAGAGCGTCATGGCGGAGGAGAAAGTCGGTCAAACTTCCAAGGTTCTTTATCACTCTCCCACCGTTTCCCTGAACGAGTACGATGACTCTTTCAGGAAACAAAGGATCGCTACGCGGCTGATCCGATCCCTCGGCGAAATATCCGCCGATGCGGGAGACTCCTTGAAAGTCGTTCTCTTGGACGAAACCCTCTCAACCGATTGTGGCTTGGCGGAATTAGAGAAATATCTCTCCTCGAACCGGCCCATCTCGGCCCTTCTCATCCTTCCGCCGGGAGAAGAGGTCGAGCCGGACACAGCCCTTTCGGCCGTCACCTCGGGCGTCCTCCAGCCGCCGTTCCCCCGGGGAAGCTTTCTCCTCGCCCTCCGTGGTGCGTTCCAGCACGCGGCGGCCCGCCTGTTCGCCCAGCGCGAGCGGAACCAGCGGCAGATGCTCACACAGAACCTAGACGATCTCACCCAAATCGGCATCGCCCTATCCGCCGAACAGAACCACCACCGGCTCCTCGACCTCATCCTAACCAAGAGCCGGGGGCTGACCAAGAGCGATGCGGGGAGCCTCTATCTCGTCGAAGAGGACGAGAAGGGAGAAAGAAAGCTCCGGTTCAAGCACACCCAGAACGACTCAAAGCATATTCCCTTCCAAGAGTTCGTGATGCCCGCAGCGAAAGCGAGCATTGCCGGCTACGTCGCCGTGACGGGCGAGACCCTGAACCTGGAGGACGTGTATCACACCCCGGGAAACGTGGAATTCTCCTTCAACAAGAGCTTCGACGAAAGCGTTGGATACCGCAGCAAATCCATGCTCGTGGTCCCCATGCGCGATCACAACAATGAAATCACGGGGGTGCTCCAACTGATCAACGCGAAGCGGTCGAGCGAGGTCATCCTCGCCGAGCCGGATATCGCGGAAAAAGAGGTGGTCCGATTCGAGCCCGCGATCGAAGACTTCATCAATTCGCTCGCGAGCCAGGCGGCCGTGGCCCTCGAAAACTCCATGCTAGTCGAAAGCCTCGAGCGCACTTTCGAGGGATTCGTGACGGCCTCCGTGCACGCGATAGAGCAACGGGACCCGATCACTTCGGGTCACTCCGAGCGGGTGACAACCCTCACCTGCGCGTTGGCCCTGGCGGTGAACGAAATGAAGGAGGGGCGCTACGCCGACGTCTCCTTCAGCGAGGAGCAGATGCGCGAGATTCGCTACGCCGGGCTGCTGCACGACTTCGGCAAAAT
>CAZUHN010000158.1:0-8712 GCA_964620535.1 uncultured Nitrospinaceae bacterium
AGAAAATATTTCGTGTTGTCGCCGTAGTGATGGTGCCACCCCGTGTGAATGATGACGATCTCGCCGGACCGGATCTCGGGACGCGCCCTCTCGAAGTCCTTCGGGGTGATGACCTCCCACTTCTTCTTGGGGATATCGACACAGACCGCGTTCCCGAAAAAACTTTTGAGCGGGACCTCGTCCATGAACGAGGTCCCTTCGACGACGTGGGCCGGGGCATCGGTGTGGGTGGTGCAGTGCATGAAGGTGGTGATTTGCTGACTGAGAACCTGACTCTTGGCGTGATAATGAAAGCGCTCGATCTTCAGGTCGGGGAAATAGGGCCAGAGCGGCGCCCCGTGCCCCCACGGGTGACTCAGGTCAATGAGTTCGTAATCGTCGAGCTGGTCGGTGTCGATCAGCATGGCGGGATCCTTTCACAATAAATTCCGACGGTATGGGAAAACAATGAAATTTCATTCCGCCTTTCATCACAGCCCAAGCAGCGCACATTCGGCTCATGCGGGATGACTTGAGCTTCCTTCACTCCGACGATACGAACAACATCCTCAACCTCGAGGTGACGGGTTTCCTGGAAGCGCCGCTATCCTTGGGGGGACGACTTCCCCGATCCTCGGCAGGCCAACCTCGACTGGCAGGCCATGGAATGCGTCGATGTGGGCGCCCATCCCGAGGGGGCCAGCGCATTCGACTGTCGGCAGATGGCCGGCAACCTTTGGGAGTGGACAAGCAGCGATTTTCTCCCGTTTCCCGGCTTCACGCCGGACCCATACAAGGATTATTCCCGGCCATTGTTAGGAAGTACAAAAACATTTCGCGGGGGATGCTGGGTGACCCGCTCCCGCCTCATCCGCAACAACTATCGCAACTACAATGCACGCGACCGGCTAGACCTCTGGGTGGAGGCTCGCATATGCGCGGCGGGACGTAAGCCTCGGAAAATATTGGACTGAAACGGCCCTGGGCAGTTTGTTGGGGGGAAATTTCTGCCGGGCTAGATACCCACATACCCCCGCCATCCCCAGGGGATACGGTTTCCTCCTCATTTTTCGAGGGACTTGGCCTGGCTTTTGTCCATGCTGGGCGAGCGTCAACTCTTCTTTCCGGTCACCACCTGAACCGATGAGAGCAGACGCTCTAGCCTCTTGCTCCCACATTTTGGGCAATTGTATTTCTTTTTCTCGTAATCAGAGTATGGGATGACGAGCGTGGCTTTTTTTCCGCACTTTAGACATTTGAATTCATAAGATGGCATCTCGCTCCTCAACTATAGTTAAGGTTTCGAAGTTCCTGGGGCATTCATCCCAGGCGGTGACCGAAGAGCTTTGCGCCCACCTAGATCTCGGGCACCTGGAAGAAACTCTATGAACTCTGGAAACGGGAAAAGGGTAGGGCGTAACCATTAGTGTGACCAAGGCCCGAAAAACGCGAATTTGATGAAAGAGTTAAAGTGGATTTCTCCGAAAAAAACAATAGGTTCAATGGTCGGGTCGAGGGGATTTGATCCTCCGACCCCTTGACCTCCAGTCAAAAGAAATGACATCAATAGTCATGGTGTATCAAGAAAAACTCACGAAAGCAAATGAGTTAGTGCCGGTTGGTTGATGTATGGGTGTATCTCGATATGTGCTCTAAAGTGTGACGAACAGGTACGAAAACAGGCACGTCTGAGTTTACCTCGAATCTATGAGTTCGAATTTCGCTCCGTCCGGGCAAGCGTTTGGACGGACTTTTTTCGTGCTCACTTCAACCTTGCAGTCGCTCTTTCCGGAGGGGGAGGAGACCCCCAAGAGCTCGGCGCAAATCCTCGAAAGTCCCCATGGATGCGCGATATATTATTCCAATTAATTTTGTGGTGCAAACATTCAATATCGCAACCGTGGAAAAAAGGGAGTTTGTTGACTAGGAACAGACTGCGTAAGGCATCGATCGAGTTATTGGACAGACCGATTACCTCAAGACGGAGCCCTGACCTTCCCCCCGAAAACCGATCCATACTGTACTTACTGATTTATCGTGGCTGTCACCTTGTAATGGGATGTTTCAGACGCCGATTGTCGCTTGATTAGGAATTCACCGCGCACAGATCATGCGGTACCCATTAGGGATTTGGCGTCTTAGGAATATTTCTTCGCACCGTTCCGTATCGCCAACAGGACGGATTCCGGCGTCGCGGGAAGGTCCATGATTTCCGCCCCGATGGCGTTGCACAGGGCGTTGACGATGGCCGGCGCGGTGGGATTCACGGAAGGCTCGGCCACACCCTTGATGCCGAACGGCCCTCTCGGCTCGTCGGTCTGGACGATTATCGAGGTCATCCGTTCCGGGCTGTCGATCGGGGTCGGGAGAAGGTAGTCCATGAAGTAAGGGTTCTGCGCTCGGCCGTCCTTCATCTGAATTTCTTCCATCAAGCCCAGCCCGTAGCCCATGCTCGATCCGCCCTCGATCTGTCCCTCCACGTTCATCGGATTGATGGCCCGACCCACGTCGTGCGCCGCCACCAGGTGGAGAACGCGATACTCTCCCGTCTTCTCGTCTACCTCGACCTCGGCGCACTGGGTGGCGAATACGTAGCACTCAAACCCCTTGCCCTGGTGGGTGGCCTTGTCCACCCCGATATCCTTCGAGACATAGGTTCCTTCGCTGACGATGATCTCGGACGCCTTGTGGCATGCGAGCGTCACCTCGCGGAGAGAGATTTTCCGTTCCGGGGAGGCGGTGACGAAGACCTCGCCCCTGCGTATAACGAGGTCTTCCGGTGCGGCTTCGATCATTCCGGCGGCTTTTTCAAGAAGCTGAACCTTCACCTTCGCTACGGCGATTTTGACTGCTTTTCCGCCAAGATGGGCGATCCGACTGCCGGTGGAGCCGGGGTCGAAGGGCGAAACTGAGGTGTCCCCGTTGATTAGGCTGACGTGTTTGAGGGGAATCCCGAGCTCTTCGGCGGCGACCTGGCGGAGGATGATGTTGGCGCCTTGGCCAACATCGACGATGCCGGTGATGACGGTCAGAGTGGCGTCCTCGTTCACCCGTGCAAAGGCGGCGCTCGGGGTGGCATGGCCGAATCCGGCGACCGGATAGATCATTGCCGCCATGCCCCGCCCCCGCCGCTTGGTGCCGCAGGGGGAATTTTTCCTGCGGCCGATGGCGTCCCAGCCCAAGGTGCGGGTGGCCTTGTCCATCGTCTCGGCGAGGCCACAGCTCGTGATGGGGTCTCCGCTGTGGGAGGGATCTCCCGTCTTCATAGCGTTGCGGCGGCGAAGCTCGAGCGGGTCCATGTTCAGCCTGTGGGCGATGAGGTCCATGTGGCGCTCGCAGGCGTAGGTGGTCTGGGTCGCGCCGAACCCACGGACCGCGCCGGCGAAACCACTGTTGGTGTAGGTGAGAGCGAATTTGACCAGAACGTTATCGATGCGGTAGGGACCGGGCCCCATGAGGGCGGCCTTGGCGGCGACCCCGCCTCCGGCGGAGGCGTAGGCCCCTCCGTTCAGGAGGAGCTTGATCTGGACGGCGGTGATCTTCCCGTCGCGGGTTACCCCGGTTTTGTAGTCCATCGTGAAGGGGTGGCGGATCGTCGAGGCGATGAATTCTTCCTCGCGTGACATGCGGAATTTCACCGGCCTGCGGGTCCGCATGGCGCAGATCGAGGCGAGGGACTCGAGCATGATCTCGTGCTTTCCGCCGAAGGCCCCGCCCGCCTGGCTGCTCAACACCTGGACCTTGCTGATGGGCATGCGGAGAACCTTGGCGAGATCCCCGCGAATCCGGAACGGAGTCTGTGACGAGACATGGACCACGAGGATACCGGAGGGCTCCATCTCGGCCATGCAGATGTGCGTTTCGATCGAGGCATGCTCCTGGGCCTGCGACCTATAGCACTCCTCGACGATGATGTCTGCCTCGGCGAATCCGACCTCGACATCCCCCTTGACCACCTTCCCCTCGGTGACCAGGTTTCCTGTAGGATGGGATTCGTGGACGAGCGGACTCCCTTCTTTCAAGGCCGCTTCGGCTGTGAGCACGGCCGGAAGATCTTCGTATTCGACCCGGACGAGGCGGGCGGCATCCTCGGCGACCTCCCAATTCTCCGCGCACAGCGCCACCACGGGGTCGCCCTCGTAACGGATCTTGTCCGCGCACAGAACCGGCTGGTCGGGAAGCACGGGGCCGTAGGAGTTGTTCGGAACATCTTCGGCGGTCAATATGCAGGCGACCCCCACGGCGCGAGCTGCGCGGCTGGTGTCGATTTTGAGGATACGAGCGTGCGGCCTACCCGCGCGGACAACGGCACCGTAGAGGGCCTTTCCCACTGGTTCGAGGTCTTCTACGAACAGGGCTTCCCCCGAAACCATTTTGTTGCCGTCTTCACGCGTATAACTTTTCCCGAGAATATCCAGTTCGTCCAATGTCAGGAGTCTCCTAAGTTGCGGTTGAAAAATCGTCGAATGCCGAGAATGAAACCGGGCAGAAACGATGCTCCTGCTCTGATTTCGCATCTGGCCAGGGCGAAGTTATAATTCTAGCCTGAAACGAGAGGTTTCCTCATCTCGCCCTCCAGCGCTGCCCACCTAGGCTCCTCCGCCATGAAGACATGGAACCCCTTATTGCCTTCCCTTCAGGACCC
Organism: uncultured Nitrospinaceae bacterium; assembly: GCA_964620535.1. Taxonomy (GTDB): domain Bacteria; phylum UBA8248; class UBA8248; order UBA8248; family UBA8248; genus CAZUHN01. The sequence goes on from CAZUHN010000158.1 coordinate 4,625, forward strand.
AAATTTATGGGGAATTTGACCCTTCATATAGAGATCGATATTCTTTTCTGAGTTCTTCGGGAGAGAGTCTGACTAGAAACCAGCAAGAAAAACGCCATAGAAGAAATTATGCCTAATGTAATTTTCATGGGACTTTCTCCAAGTTGGTCAATCGTCCAAAATTTTACCTATGCTTCCATTCGCACTCATCCACTGCATCCCAATACATTTCATTTCCCTTGTAGGTGTTATCAGTAGTTGTTGGGTTCCACAGATGGCTTGCCTCGCCGGCGCATTTATCAACAGCAGACCGACTATCACACCCAACAAGAAGCATGGCAGAAAGAAGAGTCAATAAAGCTAAATTCCATAGTTATTTTGGGCGGCTTTAGTCATTGAATTTTCCCTTCACGACTTTTCCCGTTTGATTCCTTCTCCACACCACGACGGTTATGGGTAAATCATTTTTTCTTCTGCCTGCGCCACTTCCAAGGAGGGACAGGCTCCTCTTCAGCCCATAACCCCCTCATCTCCGCTTTAGCTTCTCTCTCTAGTCTCTTTAGTCCCTCATCATCAGGAGCGTATTTTTGATACCACCAGCAGGCTCCCGCCTTTACAAGTTCCTGTGCGAGCATCTTACGAGTCAGCAAATACACTCTAGCGATAATCCGCCCGTACCTATCCTTACCCTTAGACTCAAAGGTCAGCAGTCGCCCAAAGGCCAGTTGGCGGGTCAAGGCGCGGGCCTTAATGCCATATGGCTGTTTAATCTCGGGACAATCCACACCGTAGAGCCTAACCCGCATGGTTCTGCCGCCATCGGTATTTACTCTAAGAGAGTCACCATCGTGTACCCCGAATACTCGGGCTATGAATTGCTCAGAGAAGGCGAGTTTCGGCACCGCCAGTATGAGTATCAATGCCCCTGCGGCTATGAGCCTTGATTGAGACTTCACGTTGCCTCTCACAATAAAAACCAGAACAATAAATTCTAAATCGTACCGCAAAAGGATAAATTCATGATCCAAAAATCTCTGATTAGGAAGATTGGATTGATTATAGCAATACTAACACTAGTTCCCAGTACGTCACAGAGTGCGTGGGGTGGGTTTTGGAAAGGATATGATGCGTTAGAACGGAAAGACTATACGACTGTACTGAAAGAGTTTAGCGGAAGTGCAGAACAGGGATATTCACGTGCGCAAGTCAATCTGGGTTTGATGTATCACGATGGACTAGGGATTTCGCAAGATTACATAAGTGCGTTCAGGTGGTATCGCAAAAGTGCGGAACAAGGATTCGCAAATGCGCAATTAAATCTGGGTGCGATGTATGCAAAAGGAAAGGGTGTTCCAAAAGACTATGCATCCGCAGTCAGGTGGTTTCGCAAGAGTTCGAAAGAAGGGAATGCGAGTGCGCAATTTGAATTGGGTAGAAATTATGCACTTGGAAAAGGTATTCTAGAAGACATCAAAATCGCAATCAAGTGGTTTCGTAAGAGTGCGGAACAGGGAAATGCAAATGCGAAAAAATACTCAAAATAATTCTTTCCGAGTTAATGTGAATAAGCGAGTCCTTCCATATTGCCACATTATTAGGAATTCACCATAGACAGGCGTATTTTTTGTCTATTCATTTGAGACTAGTAAAGCTCTTCTCGGTAGACACGCTCAGTCAGCGCGTCTTCCTCTTTGAGGTTTTTGCCAGGAACCTGATCCACAACAATTTGGCCGAGTGTGGGAAATTCACTTCGCTTGATCTGCGTTTCGGGGTCCCATAGCTTCGAGCGGATGATTGACTTCCCACAGTGGAAGAACACTTCTTTCACCGTGATCACCAGGCCCGACTCGGGAGGTTTCCCCTTCATGGCAAGGTGCTCTAGGAGGACCGCGTCGGTGGTGATACTCGCCGTGCCGTTGACGCGGAGCGTCTCCTCAACGCCAGGGACAAAAAAGATAAGGCCGACGTCCGGATTGTCTAGAATGTTCATCATCGAATCTACCCGCCGGTTCCCCCGTCGGTCGGGAAGGAGCAGTGTTGTATTGTCCACTACCTTTACGAACCCTGGCGGGTCTCCTTTGGGAGATGCGTCAGAGCCGTCTGGCCCCCATGAGGCCATTACGAGGAAAGGAGAGAGGGAAATAAAGCGGCGGCAGTGCTCATCGAGGCAGGAGAGTTGCCTTTGAACGGTTCGGGGCACAGGCGGTCCGTAGTATTCACGTAGTTCTTTTTTATTGTGAATTTTCACTTCAGGCATCCATCCGCTCCCAGTTAGACGAGATGTTTCGTTTGTTATCTATGGCACCAGTTTAGCACAATCCAGGTTCAATGCTTTTGGGGATAATACTGAGTATAAAACAAATGCGACTGACCTGCCTCCGATAGTGGTACCAACCAATCGCTCAGCCTGGTTCTTCCCCGATGGCAGGTGAGAGCTTCCGCGTTTCACTTAGAGGAAATTCTTATTACGTCTCTAGCTATGATATTGTCGAATTTGTGTCCGGGCTTTGAGGTTTTCCTTCCCTGGACTATTTTATCAGGGAGTCATCTCAACAGGACGGCGATGTACCCTGTCATTTCGGAGGCCACCACCATGCCGAGGCGCGCGCTCCCATGTATCGGGCTATCCTTGGCGCTTTTCCTGGCCGCAACCCCTGTCACTGCGGCACAAAAGCGCAGTATCGGCGTCGTCCCATTACCTCCCTCAGCGGCAAAGAGCTTCTACGGCAACTCCTGGGCCCTCATCATCGGGGTGAACCGCTACACGGACCGCCGCGTTCCTGCGTTACAATATGCCGAGGAGGACGCGAAGGCCGTGAGGGCGGCCCTCCTTCGCCTGGGCTTTCCCGAGAACAATATCCGAATGCTCCTTGGCCCAAAAGCCACCCGGAATGCGATCCTCCGCGTGGTAGAAGAAGACCTCAACCCCCGCTGGCAGGGGAGGATCGCTTCTTCTTCTACTTCTCGGGCCATGGCGCCACCACCGAAGTGCATGAAAGGCGGGCCGGCTACCTTCTTCCCTTTGACGCCAGGGTTTTCGATTGGCCCGTGAGGGGACTTCCCTACATGAAGCGGCCCCCCGCCCGCGCCCTCGGCATGCGGACCATCATGGACAAAGTGGAGAGCCTCCTTCCCCGGCATAAGCTTATCGCCGTGGACGCCTGCTTCAGTGGCTACGCGGCCCGGGCCAAGAGCATCGCCCCCAAGGCAACTGAAAGGGTCCCGCTCCGCCTCGCCCGCTGGATCCGGGAGCCCGTGGTCCAGATCCTCACGGCCGGGCGTGCGGGACAAGAGGCGACCGAAAAGGACGCCTACGGCCACGGCGTCTTCACCTGGTATCTCCTCAAGGGCCTCAAGGGAAACGCCGACGAGGCGGGAGGGGGTCCGGACGGCCTTTTGAGCTTCGACGAGCTCGCGGCCTATGTGCGGAACCGCGTTTCCCGCGAGCCCGGAGTGGAACAGGATCCGCAGGCGGCTCAAGTCGGCGAGGGTCAGTTTGTTTTCGTTCTTAAAGAGGAGGGCTGGGCCCTCGCAGAGGCTGAGAAACTTGCTGCTAGCCAGGATCCACAATACGGCAAGAGCGGGGGAGGTGAGTTTTTGCTCGTCTTGCCGGGTGCGGCTGTCGGTGCCGGGGACCTCAACCTGGGGATCGAGTACGAAAAAGGCGAGGGCGTGCCGCAGGACTACACGGAGGCGGTGAAGTGGTACTACCTCGCGGCCGGACAGGGAGACGCCTCGGCCCAGTTAAACCTGGGGTACATGTACGAAAAAGGTTTGGGCGTGCCTAAGAACTACGCGGAGGCACACAAGTGGTACAACCTCCAGCATGTGGCGTCGGTAATATGCCTTTTAGGGTTAAGTGCGATACTTGTGGGTGTTGTTTTTGTAATAGCGGTAACTGTACTGGTTCACTTGGTGAAAAATTGAAAAGGGTAGGTTCTGGGAGATCGGCAGGGACTACTTGCAAGGCATGCGGAAAGGGAAAATGGTGAACTTGTAAAGGAAGTGTGACCTCTCCCCGATAGTAGTCCCATTAGCTACGAGAGTTCTGGAACCGTGGACGAAGGACGAAGCGGAGCCCTGGGAGAGAAGAACTTCCGCCTCTCCCA
>CAZUHN010000159.1:0-10301 GCA_964620535.1 uncultured Nitrospinaceae bacterium
GAAGGTATAAATATTTCGGCCATCAAAAAGAATGGGCTGACGGAGGATGCTTCGCAGTCTCTTCAGGTTCAGTTGCTTGAACTCACGCCACTCCGTCACGATCACCGCAGCGTCCGCTCCTTCCGCCGCCTCGTAAGCGCTGTTGCAATATTCGATTCCTCTTGTGCCGATCATGGTTTTGGCATTCTCGGTGGCGATGGGATCATACGCGCGGAGCCGTGCGCCTTTCTCCCGCAGGAGGCGGCACATTTCAATGCTCTTCGCCTCGCGCATGTCATCCGTTTCAGGTTTGAAGGAAAGGCCCAATATGGCGAGGATCATATCTGTTGGTGATCGGGTGCCATTTTCGGTTATACGTTCCACGATGCGATTTACGAATTGGGGGACCCGCTCCGCGTTTATTTGCATGACTTCCTGGAGTAGGGGAAAGGGGGCGCCCAACTCGTCCGAAGTATGAAGAAGGGATTCGACGTCCTTGGGAAAGCACGAGCCCCCATAACCCAACCCAGGTTCCAGAAACGAACTGCCGATTCGCGAATCGGCGCCGATCCCTTGTGCTACGGCTTTTACGTCCGCCCCCACCTTCTCGCACAAATCGGCTATCGAATTGATAAAGCTGATTTTGGTGGCCAGAAAAGCGTTCGATGCGTACTTGATGATCTCCGCGCTTTCAATTCCTGTGACGATAATGGGGCACTCCAGAGGCCGGTAGAGTTCATAGAGTTTCGCGGCGGCATCCAGTGAGGTGGCGCCGATGACGATCCGATCAGGCTGTAGGGTGTCGCGGACGGCTTGGCCTTCGCGAAGGAATTCGGGATTGCTCACGACTTCGAACGGTTCTCCGTTTTTCCTGTTCGCATCTATGACATGCTTGACTCGATCGCCTGTTCCCACGGGAACGGTGCTTTTGTTAACGATAATCTTCGGACCATCAAGCGCTTCGGCAATCGACTGGGCCGCTGCTTCCACCTGTGAAAGGTCAGTTTTTCCGTTATTTCCGGACGGAGTGCCGACGCAGATAAATATAATTTCACTCCGCTGGGTGCATGACGAAGTAGAGGTGGAAAAATCGAGTCTGTTTTCATTTCTGTTTCGGTCGATCATCTCGGGCAGCCCCGGTTCATATATCGGGCATCCTCCAGAAAGAAGTATCTTGATTCTTTCTTCATCGACATCCGCGCAAAGGACGTTATTGCCCAGGTCGGCGAAAACAGCCGCGGTGACGAGACCGACATAGCCACATCCGATTATGCCAATGTCCATGCCTGGGAATATCCTTCAGGGGTGTGGAAACAGGTACGGCCGTCAGCGAACCATCCACATCCAACGCGAATATCGCACGCGGTAGCTTCTGTCAAGATGGGGCCTACGAGCCTTCGAAGGGCAGGGGGGAAGAGTCTTCGAAGGGCAGGGGAGAAGGGATATCTCCCAGGAACCGGCCTTGTTTTGCGATATCCCGCTTTCTTCTGAAAGTGGGAGCTCTTTCTCCCTCCAGAATGCCCAGGAGACTGAAGGTGAAAAACACTTCGCTCCGATCCGGCGTATCCCTGAAGTCGAGCGCAAATCCCCAGCAGCAGCCCGCATACTTCAAGATGATGTTTTGCTCAAGGGTGACTTTTTCTATTTTGTTGATGCGGGTGGAGTATTCGATGAACCAGCGGGGCGTGACGGCCACCCCGCCCGCCAGATTGATGAAGCTGGATCCCTCGCTCTGGGGAAATCTGTTGCGGCGGCGCTCCCAGGTCCGGCTGAAGTCAAAGTACCAGTTTTTCCCGCCGTCGAGGCGAAGACTCGTCGTATGGTTTGAGATCTCGTCTTCGTAAACGCTGTAGTCCAACTGGTGGGTGAAGTTCGCCAAGGGGATGGGCCGCGCCTGAATATTCATTACGACAGGCCCGAAGGGGCGGAGCGGAGTTTGGGGATTCTGCTTCCTCCGGGATTCGGCGATATTATAGGACTGGGACAGATTCACGGTAAAAAGTTGGCGCGTTACAAATCCTTCTTCCAGTTGCAGCTTTGTGAGGACGCGATTTGTAACGCCGTATGTAAGTGTGTTCGTGTCTGCGATTTGGTCGATCGCGTCTACGGGAATTATGAGCCGGCGATCTTTTGAATCGATGGCGGGCGTGTAAGAATAATTTCCGTTCAGGGAGATTATGTGCTTGAAATCACGGAAAGGGCCAATTTCCCTTTTGTAGATCCGGCTGAATCGAGGCCCTTCGACGCTAATTCCGGTGCTCCACAATTCACGGTATAGTAGGGTTTCCTTTTGCGAATCTCGGCTCGGGTTACTGCCCACGCCGGAGTTTGCTTTTCTGTTTGTCCAGGCTGTCTCGCGGAGCCCGAACTTGGATGTAACGCCGAGCCAGGGAACTGTCTTTATGGGAAGGCTAATATTTGGGGCAAAATCAAATCGTTGCAAATTCGTGGTGTTATCATTTTCGACGCGGAAAAAGGACACAAACGAAGAATCCTGGGCGTAGTAGAAATCGCTGGTTCCGATTTGTGCATTATTGATTTTCAGTTCGAGTTCCGGCGCCCGTTGAAATAGTTGGTCCTCGTTTTCGTTAATCCCCTCCTGGCGGCGTATGCTGACCCGGAATTGCCCCGGAATCTCGGACAGGTCTTTAATATAGTCAATCTTCGTATCGGTGTTTTGCCGGGTACGGTCGATGAGGTTTGTTTCAAGAGATCGGTCACCCCCTTTTTCAAAATCAAGAACTGCGGTAAGCGAGGAGTCATCCGAAAAGGATGTGTTGTGTGTTCCTTTGAAGCTCCAGAAGGAAAAACGTTCCAAGGTATCCCGCAGGTATCTTCCGTTAACCTGGCCTCTCGACCGGGGGCTTAGGAAGTACCGGTACTCTCCCATGTAGCGGGGGCCGCGGCGTGAATTGTAATCAATTCCGAAGGTGGCATCCGACCAATCGTTTATTGCCCAGAAAAAATTGGGCGAAAAAAATACCCCGTTCCTGTTGCTGATGCCGAATCGTGCCGGCAGAAAACCGGTCATTCGCTTGGTCTTGATGGGAACAATCGCAACCGGGAGGGCGGCAACGGGTAGGCCCAGAATGCGGAATTGGGGCGTCATGAGAATGGCGTATCCTTCGATCTGGAAGTCCGCTTTTTCCGCCCGAAAATGCCATGTAGGTGTGTCTCCCTCGCAAGTCGTGAAAGATCCCTTACTGATTTCATATCGATCTTCTGAAATTCTTCGTATCACCTCGCCCGCAATATAATACACGCCGCCGATATAGCCTCGGGCGTCGTAAATGACAGCCCGCTGATTATCCAGGTTGAATTCGATTCGGTTACCCACCAACCTGTCGTTGCCCGTTTGAAAAACGACGTTCCCCGTGGCGACTCCGTCACGCGTTTCGGTTTGGACTTCAAGATGATCCGCCTGGATGCGGTTTCCAAGGAAGCGCAAATCGACAAATCCGCGTCCGACAACGCGCTGCCGCTCGCGGTCTTTGATGAGTTTGTCTGCCGAGAGGGCCGCGCTGGAGGACGGCTCGCGCAAGAAGCGCAGCCCTTCGCTCCCGGACGGATCGGATTTCGGGTGGAATTGTTCGCCGATGCTTGTTTTCTCTTTCTGTACCATCGGTTGGACGGAGGGAGGCGCAAATTGACCATATGTGGATTGAGGGAGGCTCAGGGGGAGAAAAAAAAGAAAAAGGGAAAATATTATTATCCCCCGTCGGCATAGCCTGCGATGAAAACTGAAGATTTCGACGAGCATTATCTCAACCGGCTGAAAGCTGCCATCCGCGTGCCATGAACTCACGGCCGAATCCGGAGAAAGCCAGATGGAGTAAAGTCGCGCAATTATGCCGCCGGTAGGGAAAAAATGCAATGATTTGAGAGATTCAGAAGGATTCGGAGGAAGCGTCCCCGGCCGGCGGCGGGGCCACCTGTGCGCGCCTGGATCGAAGGAGGGCGAGAGGACCCAACATTGCATATCCCACCATGACGATGCAGGCCACCACTTGGGGAATTGCCGCGGCCACGAAGAGTGCCAGAACGGATCCAACGAGTACCCGAAAAGGGTGCTGCAATGGAGCGCTGATATTTTTGAAACTCTGGTAACGGATGGTACTGACCATCAAAAAAGCCAAGAGATAGGTAACTGCGGCGATTGCCACAAAGGGCACGTAGTCCTGAATGCGGTAATTCTCGACCAGCAAAACTATCGAGGCCAAAACGCCTGCCGCGGCCGGTATGGGAAGGCCTCGGAAGTCGGAGCCCCCGTCTCCTCTTTGGGCGAATACGTTGAAGCGGGCGAGGCGAAGTGCTCCGCATGCCGTAAACAAAAACGCGGCGAGCCAACCGATCCTACCGAAAGGGGTAAGCGCCCAGTTAAAGATTAGGACCGAAGGCGCAATGCCAAAGGCGGTCAAGTCGGAAAGCGAATCGTACTGTAGCCCGAAGGGGCTTGTGGTCTTCATAAGTCTTGCCAGCGTGCCGTCCAGGCTGTCGAGTACGATGGCGATGAGGATGGCGAGTGAAGCCCACCAGAAGTCCAGCTGAATGGCGGCGACGATGGCGTAAAAGCCTGCGAAAAGGCTCCCGGTCGTGAATAAGTTCGGCAAGAGGAAAATGCCGCGTTTGAAACGGTGCCGGCTTCGTCGGTTTCGCCGCCGATGCCTCCGCTTTGCCCTTACAGATAATTGTTGTTGAAATTTATTCTTGAATCGCTCTTGCAACGATCGATTCTCCTCCTCGAACGTGCCCGCCCACCTCGACGCAAATATTATATCCTTTCGGCACGTAAAGGTCTGTTCGGGAACCGAATTGAATCAGCCCGAAACGCTCGCCCGTTGTAAGGAAATCTCCTTTCTGAACCCAGCAAACAATACGCCTTGCGAGAAAGCCGGCAATCTGCACCACCCGGAAATTTTCTCCTTTATAGGACCGAATGTCGATAGCGTTTTGTTCGTTGATCTGGGAGGCGGATTCCTTGTAGGCGGCGAAAAATCGGCCTTTGCGGTATTGGATTTCGGAGATTTCCCCGGCCACCGGAGAACGATTGATATGGACATCGAACGGTGAGAGGAAAATGCGGAGGACGTTTCCGCCGTCACCGGCGGCGTCTACGGCGACCACTTTTCCGTCCGCAGGAGAAACGACCGCCTCCACCTCGTCTGGAACGTCTCGTTTCGGGTCTCGAAAAAAGGCGAGGACCCCGCAGGTCAAAAGGAAAAATAAGGCCGTCCAGCCGGGGCTTCCAAAAAAGGTGGCGATTAGCGTGGCGAGGAGCAATCCCGCGATGTAGCCCCACCCTTCCCGGGCAATGGGCGGACGAGGGCGCTCGTTCCTTTCGGCCATGGCGTCAGTTTTTGCTGCTCTTCAAGGTCTTGGGGCCGCGGGTAAGAGCCACTGTTCCGGTTCGGGCGATTTCCTTGACCCCGTATGGGTGCAACAAATCGAGGATTGCCCTTAACTTTCCCTGGTCTCCCGTGACTTCGATGATCATGTTATCTGTGGATATGTCCACGATCCGCGCCCGGAAGATTTCCGCGATTTGGAGCAATTCAGCGCGCTTGGAGGTCGGCGCGGTGATTTTGATGAGGACGAGTTCCCTGTCAATGCTCTCACCTTCCATCAAGTCCATCACCTTGATGGTGTCGATCAATTTGCTCAATTGCTTGCGGATTTGCTCCAATATTTTTTCGTCTCCGCGGGTGATCAAGGTGATGCGGGAGACGGAGGGATCTTGGGTGACACCGACACAGAGGCTGTCGATGTTGTAGCCGCGCGCGCTAAACAGGCTCGCCACCTTGGCGAGAACACCGAATTTGTTCTCAACCAAGACCGCAATTGTATGAAGGTTTTTCTTGTTGTTCCCTGATTGGTTGGAAGGCATCAGACCAAAGGCTCCCAGTCTTCCGGCATTCCGTCGTAGGGAAGGGCGATCATGCCGGTTCGCGTCATTTGGGCAATTTCGTATCGCTCGATCGATTTTATCATGGTCCGCGTTTTGTGATCGTTGCCGATGTGCTCCAGGGTGACCGTGTCCTCCGAAACGTTCACGATATTCGCCCCCAAGGCAATGGCGATCTGGAAGACCTCGCCGCGTTTTTCCGGCTTGACGGAAAGCGTAACCAGGACCAGCTCGCGCGTAACAGACCGGTTGTAGGCAATTTGCATAACATCTCGCACGTCGTGGAGCTTGCGAAGTTGCTTGGAAATTTGTTCGAGCTCATGCTCTTCGCCCACGGCGAGGATGGTGATACGCGTGACAGTATCGTCCTGCGTCGGACCGGCGGAGATGCTTTCGATGTTGTATCCCCGCCGGGCGAACAACCCCGATACGTGAGAGAGCACCCCCGGATGGTTGTTTACGAGAATGGAAATAATCTGTCTCATTTATTTCTTCTTCGGGGCGGATGCGAACTGCATTTCGCCATTCCCCGCCCCCGCCGGGACCATGGGCCAGACGTTCTCACCCTGGTTCACGAGGAAATTCATAACTACCGGGCCATCGGTCCTGGCCGCTTCCTTGATTGCGCTTGAAGTCTGATCGGCATCTTTTACGGTGAATCCTCGGACGCCGTAACCTTCGGCGATGGCGGCGAAGTCGGGATTCGCCGGATTGTTTGAATGCGAATAGCGTTTCTCGAAGAAAAGTTCCTGCCACTGGCGTACCATGCCGAGGTAGGCGTTGTTCAAAACCGCTACCTTCACCGGAATGTTGTACCGGGCCGCCGTGGCCAGTTCGACGAGCGTCATAGCGAAGCTCCCGTCTCCGTCGACGAGCCAGACATCTTTGTCCGGCCGGCCAAGCTTGGCCCCGATGGCGGCGGGGAGGCCGAAGCCCATTGTTCCCAGTCCGCCCGAACTGACCCAGCAGCGCGGTTCGTTGAAGAGGTAGAATTGGGCCGCCCACATCTGGTGTTGTCCCACCCCAGTGGCCACGATGGCGTTTCCGCCAGTGATTTCCTGGATATCCTCAATAACCTGTTGGGGTTTGATGCTCCCGTCGTGCTCGTAGTTGAGTGGATGTTCGCGCTTCCAGGTCTCGACTTGATTAAGCCAATTAGGCCTTTCTCGGTGTTTCACGCGCTCGTTCATATAGTTGAGGACGTCGAGGACGTTGTCGCAGATCTTGATGTCGGTCGGGACCCGCTTGCCAAGCTCCGCCTGATCGATATCCACGTGCACGATTCGGGCATCCGGGCAGAAACTGGAGACTTTTCCCGTCACCCGATCATCGAAACGCGCCCCAAGATTGATGAGCAAGTCGCACTCGCAGAGCGTGAAATTGGCGTAGGCGGTGCCGTGCATTCCCGGCATCCCGAGGGAGAGCCTGTCGGTGCCGGGGTAGCCGCCGAGGCCGAGGAGGGTATTGATAACGGGAATCTCGGAGAGCTTGGCGAAAATTGTCAGCTCCTTGGCGGCGCCCGCGTTGATGACCCCGGCGCCGGCAAGGATGACCGGGCGCTCGCTCTGATCGATCTCTTCGAGAAGAGCATCGATCGTCGCAGAGTCCGCCGTTGGGACATCCGCCCCATCGGATATCGTTTTGTCGGGGGGGCCGAGGGGCGTATATTCGGTCCGGGCGACCTGAATGTCCTTGGGAAGATCGACCAGGACCGGCCCGGGCCGCCCCGTGGTGGCTACCTTGATCGCGTCGCGGATAACCCTTTGAACATTGCGCACATCTTTGATGAGCCAGTTGTATTTCGTCACCGGGATCGAGCAGCCGTAAATGTCCGCTTCCTGAAAGGCGTCCGTGCCCAACGTGGCGGTGGCTACTTGTCCGGTTATGGCGATAAGAGGAACGGAGTCCATGTGGGCATTAGCCAGGCCGGTGATGAGGTTTGTCGCACCGGGACCGGAAGTGGTGATTACGGCGGCTACCTTTCCGGACACCCGGGCGTAGCCGTCCGCCATATGGACGGCCCCTTGTTCGTGACGGGTGAGGAGATGCGGGAAATCTGTCTTAAACAGGTCATCATAAAAGGGCATGATGGCCCCGCCCGGGATCCCGAAGGCAATTTCCACCCCGTGGGCTTTCAATTCTTCAATAATAATTTGTGATCCGTTCAGTTCCACCGCAAGATCTCCCTGCTCGAAAAAAGCGTTTTCCCCTCTGCGGAAACCGTGCGCCCTCCTAGTTGTCGGGCAACGCGCTCAGTTTCCCGCGCAAGGATTTTCTCTTTCTTCCGTCTTTTAAGATCATTTCCTTATTGGAGCCGCCGGCCGGCACCATGGGAAATACCAGCTCATCCGGATCTACGGTAACGTTTAGAATGAAGGGGCCAGGCGTTTCGAGCATTTCCCGAATCGCCGGGCGGATTTCCTCCCGCTTCGTGATATGAAGGCCCGTGGCACCATACGCTTCCGCCAGCTTTACGTAGTCCGGGCCCACTTCCAGTCCCACCTCGCTGAAGCGGCGATCCATGAATAGGTCCTGCCATTGGCGCACCATGCCGAGGTTGTAATTGTTCAAGATAAACACTTTCACGGGGATATCGTATTGAACAGCGGTCGCTAGCTCTTGGAGCACCATCTGGAAACTGCCGTCGCCGGCGATATCGATGGCCACCTTGTCCGGTCGTGCGAGGGAAGCGCCGATGGCAGCGGGAAAGCCGAAGCCCATCGTCCCGAGACCGCCTGATGAGATAAATTGCCGGGGGAAAGTGAAATTGTAAAACTGGGCTGCCCACATTTGATGCTGGCCGACCTCTGTCGTAATGATGGCTTTGTCGCCGACCTCTTCGCTCAGGGCGACGATCGCCTCCTGCGCCTTGATAGGATCATCGGCTTTTGCGTCGTACATCAAAGGATATTCTTCTTTAAGGCGCATAACGCGCTTTCGCCACAAGGGGCGCCTTTGCGGTTTGATAATCTTGTTTAACTCACCAAGGATCTGGCGGGCATCCCCCACAACGGGGATGTCCACGGCTTTGTTTTTCCCGATGGCGGTGGGGTCGATGTCGATGTGAACGATGTTCGCCCGTGGTGCAAATTCCGCGACTTTACCCGTAACCCGGTCATCGAACCGGGCACCAACAGCAAGGAGCAGATCGCATTCAATGACAGCGTAGTTCGCGTACGCGGTCCCATGCATTCCGAGCATTCCGAGGGAGAGCGGATGCGCGGTTGGAAATGAGCCGGCGCCGAGGAGGGTATAAGTGACCGGAATGTCCGTCGATTCGGAGAGTTTGAAAAGTTCCGCGTGAGCCTCTGCGTGGATCACGCCGCCGCCCACGTAAAGGATCGGTTGCTTCGCTTCCTCGATTGCCTTGGCCACTTTTTGAATCTGGCGCGGGTGGCCCTTTATGGTGGGTTTATACCCCCGGATATTGACCTCGTCCGGCACCTCATACGCCATCTCACCGAGAATAACGTCTTTCGGCAAATCGATGAGGACAGGACCCGGCCGCCCAGATCGGGCAATGTAGAAAGCCTCTTGGAGTGTGGCGGTCAAGTCCTCGGGCCGCTTCACGAGGTAGTTGTGTTTTGTAATGGTCCGCGTCATGCCGACGATATCGGCTTCTTGAAACGCATCATTTCCCACCATCGAGGTCGCCACCTGCCCGGTGAGGCAAACGATGGGAATCGAGTCCATGTATGCGTCGGCAATACCCGTGATGAGGTTGGTTGCGCCCGGACCCGAGGTGGTCAGGCAAACGCCCACTTTGCCGCTCGCGCGGGCGTACCCCTCGGCCATGTGGGCGGCGCACTGTTCGTGCCGGGTCAGGATATGCTTGATTTTTCTTTTCTTGAGAAAAAGATCCAAGAGGGTAAGGAGGATGGCCCCGGGATGTCCGAAGACGTACTTTACTCCCTCGCGTTCAAGGCTGCGGTATATGGTTTCCGCACCGGAAATTTTTTTGGATTTAAGCTTTGTAACCACGATCAATTCCTCACCGCCGGGGCCTCACTTTTCGCCGCCGGCCGATTCACTGGGCTCAATAACTGGATCGCCGGATAGTCAAATCAGGGGGTGCCGCGATAGTGCGGCAAACCCCCCAATTACGACAAGCATTTCTATCCGCGAAACGGCTCTCGGACCCATTGACCGTGGTCCTTCCTTAGAAATGACACCTGCGCTTCGACTCTCGGGCCGACGCCTTGGTGGAAAACGAGGTACTTCTTTCAAAACCTTCTCAGCGAAACGCGTCGAATTATAAGGCCTTATCGGTAAAAGGGTCAATAATCATAAGTAGAGGATAGGATCGGTTATAAAATCAACTATCGCGGAAAAATTGTGTCGCTCAGGCCTCGGGAGTCCTGAAAAGGCTTTTTTCTATTCTTTCTTTGATCAGGAGCTTTTGTTTTTTTAATTTTTTTAA
>CAZUHN010000160.1:0-8241 GCA_964620535.1 uncultured Nitrospinaceae bacterium
TCAAGCAACTGAACCTGAAGAGACTGCGAAGCATCCTCCGTCAGCCCATTCTTTTTGATGGCCGAAATATTTATACCTTCGAACAAATCCGGGCCGCAATAATCGAATACCACGGAATCGGGCGCCCCGTAATATACGAAACAGAAGATTGAGCATGCGTATCTTGATCACGGGAGGAGCGGGTTTCATCGGCACCCATTTGTGCCAGAGGCTCCTCGAGCGGGGCGATGAAGTCATATGCGTCGACAACTTCCTGACCGGAGAATATGGGTACGTCGAAAATGTCCTTGCGCCGACGAAAAAATTCACCCTCGTAAAGCACGACGTCACCGAGTACACGGCCATCGACGGGCCCCTCGACGCCATTTTCCATTTGGCCAGCCCAGCAAGCCCATCCGACTACCTCCAGTACCCGATTGAAACTTTGAAGGTGGGGGCATTGGGAACCCACAACATCCTGGTTCTTGCTCTATCCAAGAACGCCCAGTTTCTCCTCACCTCCACCTCCGAGATCTACGGCGACCCCCAGATTCAACCCCAGTCGGAGGACTACTGGGGACACGTTAACCCCATTGGCCCGCGCGGCGTCTATGATGAGGCCAAGCGCTTCGCGGAGGCGCTCACAATGGCCTACCACCGAACCCACGGGCTGAAAACGAACATCGCGCGGATCTTCAATACCTATGGCCCGAGAATGAGACTGAATGACGGGCGGGCCATACCGACGTTTCTTTCCCAATCCCTCCGCGGAGAGCCAATCACCGTATTCGGTGGCGGAGAGCAGACGCGGAGTTTTTGCTTCATATCTGACACTATTGACGGCCTCTGCCTGTTGATGGAGAGTAATTTCTCCGACCCTGTGAACATCGGAAGCCCGAGTGAAAAAACCGTTCTGGAGATCGCCGAATATATACGCGAGCTTACCGGCGGCGGGTCGGAAATTGTCCACAACCCCCTTCCCGAAAACGACCCCAAGCAACGGCGTCCGAGCATCGAGCGGGCGAAGAAACACCTTGGCTGGGAACCGAAGGTTTCCCTCGAAGAGGGCATCACTGCCATGCTCGATGATTTTCGGGAACGGATTGAAAGCGAATCAAACGCGAACAAATGAGAGGCACGCGGGCGATCAACCACTGGTCGATCGCCCGCGCGAGCGCCTGATCGAATTGGGTGCCTCCGCCCTCAACGACGCCCAAATTCTAGTCATCCTTCTCCGGACAGGGGAAAAGAGCGTTTTGGCCCTGGCTCTCGCGATTTTCCTGATCGACAAATTCGGCGGTTTTTCCGGCATCGAATCCGCATTCGTCTCCGAACTTTGCGATTTGAAGGGGATGGGGCCTGCCAAGGCGGCCATCGAGGTGGCCCGCCGCCTGGGCCGGGACGATACGGAAGGCGCAAAACCCGTCTTCCACGGCGGCGACAACGTATACCGATTCCTATCCCCAACGATGGGAAGGCTCCCGCACGAGGAGTTCCCCATGCTTTTCCGGGACACGAAACACCGCCTCATACGGGAACCTCCGGTATCGCGGGGCACCTCGTCCGGGACAGCCGTGGACCCGAGGGAATTTTCAGCGCGGCGGTCAGAAAGTGCGCAGCAGCCATCGTTTGCGGCCACAATCACCCGTGCGGCAACCCCGCTCCCTCGCCCCAGGACAGAACCCTGGCCACCCGGCCTCGAGAGTCTGGTCGGATGCTCGGCATCCCCCTCTTCGACCACGTGATCATCGGAAAATCAAAGTATTTCAGCTTCGCCGAAAAAAATTGGCCTCCTTGATATTTCGTAGCGAGATCGGCTAGATTGGCTCCCGTCAACAATGCGACCTCTCCTCATGCCGCTTTTGGCACTCGCCCGCCTGACCTCTCGATGGGGTAGCCAGTGGAATCCTCCGCACGAAAATTCCTCTTTGGGAGGGTCGAACGTTTTGGCAAGCTGGCAATCAGCACATTTCCGCAACAGGTCGATTCGCTAGCCGAGGCCACGGCCAAGTGCCTGAAGGAGGGAGGGAAAATTCTTGCATTCGGAAACGGCGGAAGCGCCGCTCTCGCCCAGCATCTCTCCGGTGAACTTGTCGGCCGTTTCTTGCACAATCGGCCGCCACTGCCCGCCATTCCATTGACAACCGACGCCAGCACGCTCACCGCCATCGGCAATGACTTTTCATTCGATGACATCTTCGCCCGCCAAATCGAGGCCCACGGTCAGAAGGGGGATCTCGCCCTCGGACTGACGACGAGCGGGAATTCTCAAAATGTCGTTCTCGCGCTCAGGCGGGCCCAGGACCTTGGCCTTACTGGCGCCGTAATTACCGGGCGAGACGGAGGCCTTTCCGCCGAGGCGGCTGAAATCGCCGCGATCGTGGAGTCCGAGGAGACCGACTTTATTCAGGAGGCGCAGGAAGCCGCCGTTCATTACATTTGCCACCGCATAGAAGCCGCGGTAGCCAAAGCAGAACCAACGACATGAATGACGACATCACAACCGTTCTCGGAGACAAAACACTCCACCTCCTCGTCATCGGAGACCTCATGCTGGACCGGTACGTGTGGGGAGATATCGGACGAATTTCCCCGGAAGCTCCCGTTCAGGTGCTCCAGTGGCGAGAGGAAAATGAATCTCTTGGAGGGGCCGCGAACGTGGCCAACAATCTGGCAGCGCTGGGCTGTGAGGTCCGCCTTTTCGGATTGGTGGGAGAGGACGCCGAGGGGGAGCGCCTCAAAACACTCGCGAAGGATGCGGGAATTGAAGGCAAATTCATTTTCAGCGGCCGGGGATTTCCGACCACTTGCAAAACGCGCCTCATCGCGCGCAATCAACACGTTATCCGCGTGGACAAGGAAGGAACCCCCAAATCCCAAGGCGAGCTGGAAGAGAAACTCATGGATGAACTCAGTGGCGCCCTCGATGGCGTGGACGGCGTTATCTGCTCGGACTACCTCAAGGGGGTCCTATCGCCCGGCTTGTTGAATGCGATTTTTGCCGCGGCCGATGCGCGAGGGGTCTCGGTCATCGTCGATCCCAAAGGGCGGGACTATTCCAAGTACCGGGACGCAAAGGCCCTTACCCCGAACCTCGAGGAGGTAATGCGGGTGACGGGAATGCTCGTCAACGATGAGGCCGGTTTGGACCGAGCCGCCGACAAAATAATCCAGGATATCGAAAACAAATTCCTTCTCGTCACGCGGGGCGCGGAGGGAATGACGCTCTACGGCCGACAGGGGCGCGTCACGCATGAAAAGGCGCACGCTCTTAATGTTTTCGACGTGACTGGAGCCGGGGATACGGCGGTTGCCCTATTCGGCCTCGCCTACTTCGCCGGTGCCTCACCGGAGAAAATCACCCGGCTCGCCAATCTGGCGGCGGGAATTGTAGTCGGCAAAGTGGGAACTTCAACGGTGAGTCTTTCCGAACTCCAAAACGCGAGCCTCACGGGAAAGCAAGGGACCATCGGCAACATCCTAGACCTAGAGGACCTTCTTTCCCGTCTCCGCCACGAGCGGGCCAAGGGCCGCGTTGTGGTCTTCACCAATGGCTGCTTCGACCTCCTGCACGTGGGGCATATCCAATACCTTCAGCAGGCCCGCCAACTCGGCGATCTTCTCGTGGTGGGCTTGAACGACGACGCATCCGTATATCGGATTAAGGGCGAGAGCCGCCCGCTCATCGAAGAAAAACAGCGGGCCCAATTGCTCGCCGCGCTCGCCTGCGTAGATTTCGTCACTTTTTTTCGCGAGGACACGCCGAAAAACCTCATCGAGCAGGTCCGGCCCGACATCCTCGTCAAGGGGGGAAATTACGAAACTGGCGAAGTCGTCGGGCGCGATTTTGTCGAATCCTTCGGCGGGCGCGTGGAAGTTCTTCCATTTATCGAGGGAATATCGACTTCCGATATCGTGGGGACGATCCTGGAGCGGTACGCTCCCGGAAGGGAGAACGTATGAGCCCTGCCCCGTCCCCTCCCGGCGAAAACGGAAAGCTCATCGTGACGGGCGCGGCCGGATTCATCGGGGGGCGCCTCGCCCAAAGGCTCATCGAGCTTGGCGAGCATGTTGTCGCGGTAGACCTGCCAGCGCACTTTAAGGAGCGGCCGCAAATCGCGGCCATTTATGAAAATACTCCTCCCGCTGAGATTGTCGATAGAGACGTTTTACGCCAATGGTTGCGTACCGGGGCAACCTCAAGGATCGGCGGCATCATCCACATGGGCGCCTGTACTGACACGACGAATTACGACGAGACATACCTCGCCGAAATGAACACAGCCTACAGCCAGTCGTTGTGGGAATGGACCGCAGAAAACCAAGTTCCATTTTTCTTCGCGAGCAGCGCCGCCGTTTACGGCAACGGAGACAATGGCTACAGCGATGAAGACCCGGCTGAAGTGTTCTCCCCTCTGAACGCGTATGGATGGTCGAAGCTGCGCTTTGACAGGTGGGTGCTAGGAGAAGGGAGCGCCAATCATCCCCCAAAGTGGGCGGGTTTTCGATTTTTCAACGTTTACGGGTACGGGGAATCTCACAAGGGAAAGATGCGAAGCGTTCTTTCCCAGGTCTTTCAACAGATCCAGGAAAAGGGCGAGGTTCGCTTATTCCGCTCGCACAAGCCGGGCATATCCGACGGGCACCAGAAAAGGGATTTTATCTGCGTAGAGGACGTGGTTGAGGCTGTGGTTTACGCTTGGCGAAAAGGACTCCCTAACGGAATCTACAACTTGGGAACGGGCCGGGCGCGCACCTTTCTCGACTTGGCAGAGGCCGCATTCAGCGCACTGGGGCGCGATCCCAAGGTAGTCTTCATAGATACCCCTTCAGAGATTCGTCCCCGGTATCAATATTTCACCGAGGCCAAAATGGACAAGATTCGGCGGGCAGGGTATACCGCTACCTTCACGAATATCAATGAGGGATCGAGGTGTTGTTGGAACCAGATCGCAGCCGCGGGCGTCCTCTCGGGATAACCGTAGCCTGGCCCCCGCCCGGAATCTGAAGCGCCAGTTGTTCCGCCCGGATAACAAGGAAGCGCCCCCGGGAGCCGATCCTTGGAGATTGGACTGCTCGCCAGCGGAAGCAAGGGGAACGCCACCCTGGTGCGTTCGAATGGCACCGCCTTCCTGATAGACGCCGGGCTGAGCGCGAAAGAGCTTCAAAAACGCCTCGCCACATATGACCTTACCCCGAATGACTTGATCGGGATCGTTCTCACGCACGAGCACATCGACCATATCCGCGGGGCGGGAACTTTGGCCCGAAGATATGACCTTCCCGTATGGTCGAACCTTCCGACCCGAACGGCCAGCAAGGCACACCTCGGTGACCTTCCCAAGTGGCATGAAATCCAGATAGGTCTTCCCTTTCAAATCGGGAGTCTCCGCCTGAATCCCTTCAGTACCCCACACGATGCGGCCGATCCCTTCGGTCTCATCCTCGAATCGGAAACCGGCTACCGGATCGGCCTAGGGACGGATCTGGGATTCGTCACCCGCCTCGTCCGGGAGCGTCTCCGCGGGATACAAGGACTCGTCCTCGAATTCAACCATGATCTCGACCTGCTTCTTTCGGGCCCCTATCCATGGCCCATCAAGCAAAGGATCGGGGGAAAACTCGGTCACTTGGAAAACAGAGCCGCCGCGCAGTTGCTGAGAGAAATTGCGTCGGGAGAACTCGAGTGGATCGTCTGTGCGCATCTGAGTGAGGTGAACAACAGCACTCAAATCGTGATGGAGCGCTCGAGGGAAAGTTTGTCAGGAAGAGAAGTTGCAGAACGAAAGAATTCGCCCTCGATTTGCGTCGCGGCTCAGAGCCAGCCCACCTCCCTTTTCGGCCCGGAAATATACGGCAAGCGCAATGGCGTTCCATCACAGGAGGGAAGTTCATGATCCCCCGCTACACCCGGCCGGAGCTGGCCCGCATCTGGGATGAGCGCGAACGCCTCCAACGCATGCTCGAGGTGGAGATCGCGGTCTGTGAAATTTTGGCCGAGCGGGGAAAGATCCCTGCCGTTGCGCTCGCCGAGATCAAAAAAAAGGCCGCCTTCGACACCGAGCGCGTAATAGAAATCGAGAGGACAACGAAACACGACGTGGTCGCCTTCCTGACCAATGTCGCCGAAAACGTCGGACCCTCTTCCCGATTTATTCACCTCGGGCTCACGAGCAGTGACGTTCTCGACACCGCGCTCGCTTTGCAACTTGTCGCTGCGGCGGACGTCATTCTGGAAGACTTAGCGCACCTCCGCGGCACGCTCAAACGGCGGGCGTTCGAGCATCAGTGGACCGTCCTGGCAGGGCGCACCCACGGCATGCACGCCGAGCCTTATCTGCTCGGTCTAAAATTCGCCCTTTGGTACGAAGAGTTCGGAAGGGCTGAGGAACGTATGCGCCGGGCCCGTGAGGTCGTGGGGGTGGGAAAAATATCCGGGGCGGTCGGAGTATGCCCGCATATCACCCCCGACGGGGAGGAAGCCATTTGCCGGCGCCTCGGCCTCCGTGCAGCCTCGATCAGCAGTCAGATCGTCCAGCGCGACCGCCACGCGGAGTATCTCCTCTCCCTCGCCCTCATCTCAGCGAGCATCTCCAACGTGGCCACCGAAGTGCGTCATCTCCAGCGGACGGAGGTGGGCGAAGCCGAAGAATTTTTCGGCAAAGGGCAAAAAGGGAGCTCCGCCATGCCCCATAAGCGCAACCCCGTGGTCTCCGAACAGCTATGCGGCCTGGCGCGCGTCGTCCAGGGCAATGCGGCGGCGGCCCTACAGAATGTTCCCCTCTGGCACGAGCGCGACATCAGTCATTCATCGGTGGAGCGCATCGTCCTGCCCGACAGCACGGTTCTTACCGATTACATGCTAGACAAGCTGGAAGGCCTTATGGCGAATTGGGTAATCCATTCCGAGCGCATGGCGGAAAATCTCGCCCGCTCGCGGGGCTTGCTCTGCAGCGAGCACGTCATGCTTGCCCTCATCCGAAAGGGCATCACGCGGGAAGATGCCTATGCTCGGGTTCAGGGACCCGCGATGGAGGTTTGGGCGGAGGGAGGCGATTTCAAATCGAAACTCCTGGAGGACCCCGCGGTGGGCGGGGTTCTGGGAGAGGAGGAGCTTGTCCGTTGCCTTGATGAATCAGCGCACTTTAAGAATATAGACGCCATATTTTCAAGGGTTTTTGGGTAATCTGCCCGGCGAGCCCGTTTTCGCGCCACTGTGGTAGGATTCGGATTCCCGAGACGCCTCCTTTCGGCGATGGAGACAGGTAAGTGAAAAAACGAGAAAAAATCTACGAAGGAAAGGCCAAGATCGTATATACGACCGATGACCCAGAATTTTTCATCATTTTCTTCAAGGATGATGCTACGGCGTTCAACGCGGTAAAACGCGGCACCATCGTGTCAAAGGGAATTTACAACAACAGCATTTCGACCCGTCTCCTACAACTGGTCGAGTCCGAGGGCGTGCCCACCCACTTTGTCCGAAAACTTTCCGACAGAGAGATGCTGGTGAAAAACCTCGAAATCATCCCCGTCGAAGTCGTCCTTCGAAACATTGTCGCGGGAAACCTCGCCATACGGATGGGGGTCGAGGAAGGCCGCCGACTTCCCCACACCATCGTTGATCTCCACCTAAAGAACGATGAGCTAGGAGATCCCCTTTTCAATAGGGACACCATCACCGCCTTCGAGATCGCTACAGCCGCTGAATTGGATTGGATGATCGAAAAATCGCATCTCGTCAATGCGATCCTCTCCAAATTTTTCGACAACAAAGAAATCGACCTGGTCGACTTCAAGCTGGAGTTCGGCCGCTGCCCGGCGGAAGGAGGAAAGCTCCTGCTCGCCGACGAGATCACCCCTGACGGATGCCGGCTCTGGGAAAAAGGAACCGGCAGAAAGATGGACAAGGACCGCTTCCGCCGCGACCTAGGAGATGTAGAAGCCACCTACCAGGAAGTCGAGCGGCTTATAGCTGAGTAAGCTTTCACCTCCAATACATCGAACGCGCCTTGAGGGAAAGATGGCGAAGGCCGTCGTTTATGTAACCTATAAAAAGGGAGTCCTGGATCCTCAAGGGGAAACCGTCAAAGAGGCGCTCCTCTCATTAGGCCATCAAGGGATAATAGAAGCGCGCGTGGGAAAATACATTGAATTGGAACTCGCAGACGACGCCTTGGACGTTCTCCGCGCGGACGTAGAAAAAATGTGCAAAGAGCTGCTTGCCAATCCTGTGATCGAGGATTTTCGAATCGAAATCCA
>CAZUHN010000161.1:0-4394 GCA_964620535.1 uncultured Nitrospinaceae bacterium
ACCCCATGGCACATGTCGTCAATCTCCCGCCGGATAACGGCTTCGAAGCGGACGGCTCAAAGGCCGGCGGCTGGTGGCACTCCGTGGATCAGGAGGGACGCGTCATCTGCGACCTCTGTCCCCGGGCCTGCAACATGAAGCCGGGCGTCCGCGGTTTCTGCTTCGTGCGTGAAAACCGCAGCGATAAAATGGTCCTCACGACCTACGGGAAAAGCACCGGTTTCTGTGTCGACCCCATCGAAAAGAAACCCCTCAACCATTTTTTTCCCGGCACCAGCGTCCTTTCCTTCGGCACCGCCGGCTGCAACCTCGGCTGCTTGTTTTGCCAGAACTGGTCCATCTCCAAGTCGCGCGAAGTGGAGATGTTAAGCGAACAGGCGGCGCCGGAAACCATCGCCGAAGCCGCCCGCAAGTTGGGTTGCCGAAGCGTGGCCTTTACCTACAACGATCCTGTGATCTGGGCCGAGTACGCCATCGACGTCGCCAAGGCCTGTCGGGCGTTAGGCATCAAGACCGTCGCCGTGACCGCCGGCTACATCACGCTCGCCGCCAGCGGCCCCTTCTTCGAAACGATGGATGCCGCCAACGTGGACCTCAAGGCCTTCACCGAGCAGTTCTACCACCAGCTGACCCTGTCCCATCTGGGTCCCGTGCTCGACACCCTGCGCTGGCTCAAAGCGGAAACCGACGTGTGGTTCGAGATCACCAATCTGGTCATCCCGCAGGCCAACGACTCGGCGGACGAGCTGCGCAATCTGAGCGAGTGGGTCCTCGACAACCTGGGCGATGAGGTGCCCGTTCATTTCTCCGCCTTTCACCCGGATTTTCACATGAGGGACCGGGGTCCGACACCGCACGATACTCTGCTCACGGCTTACAACATAGCCCGCAGAACGGGGCTGAAATACGTCTATGTAGGAAACGTCCACGATTCCAAGCGCGACAGCACCTACTGTCCCCATTGCGGTGAGGTTGTCATCGAGCGCAACTGGTATGATCTGGGCCAGTACCGTCTCAAGGGCAATCATTGCGGCAATTGCGGCGGCTCTGTCGCGGGGCGCTTCGAAGAGGTGGCCGGCACATGGGGGAACAAACGCCTGCCCGTTCGGATCGCGAATTTTTCGGCCCCGCCCGCCGACACGACCCCATCGGAAAAAATCCAGAAGATGCCAGCCACAACAAATCCTGGAAACGGCACCGACAAATCCCCCTCCGAGCCTCCCGTCTTCACCAAGGGGTAGGAGCGTGCCATCCACCGCGCCGCCTGCGAACTCATTGCCGCCGCCGTCACGCGGCGCCCAGGTGAGGAGCCCGGAGAGCGCTATGGCCCTGAGTTTAGCGGCCCTCTCCACGGAAAGTTCCGTTCTCGTGAGTGCCGTGCCCCGCCCGCAACCGGGCCCGAAGATTCGTCCCCCCGCCGTGGCCGGGGCGTTTTATCCGGGGGACGTGGAAGAGCTGTTGACGATGGTGGACAGGCTGCTGGCCGATACCGGTGATGGGAAGAAGAGCTGGCCGGCCGTCATGGTTCCGCATGCCGGCCTCATATATTCAGGAAAACTTGCCGCCCGGGTCTTCAATCGGATCAAAATCCCTGAAACGGCCATCGTCCTGGGTCCGAGGCACCAGCCCATGGGGATGGAATGGGCGGTCGCCCCGGACGAGACCTGG
Organism: uncultured Nitrospinaceae bacterium; assembly: GCA_964620535.1. Lineage (GTDB taxonomy): Bacteria > UBA8248 > UBA8248 > UBA8248 > UBA8248 > CAZUHN01. The sequence continues at coordinate 1,669 of CAZUHN010000161.1, forward strand.
TCCCTGCCCGGATCGAGCGTCGCATCGGACCCTGAACTTGCTCGCCAGCTCGCCGATGCGATTCCCGACCTGCATCTCGATGCGCAGGCGCACCAGCAGGAACACTGCATCGAAATGCAGCTTCCCCTACTGGCGCGGCTCGCGCCTCGCTCACGTGTGGTGGGAATCGTCCTGGGAGCGGCCGACCTGGAACGATGCCGTGAGTTCGCCACGGGTCTGGCCAAGGTGCTGCGCAAAAGGAAAGATAAACCGCTGCTGGTGATATCCAGTGACATGAACCACTATACCAGCGACGCCGAGACCCGGCAGTTGGATGAAATCGCCCTTACGGCCCTCGATGGCCTCGATCCGTCGGAGCTTTACGAGACGACGAGGAAACAAAAGATCAGCATGTGCGGGATGCTGCCCGCCGTCGTCGTGCTGGAAGCCCTCCGCCAATTGAAAATATTGAAAAAATGCCGGCGCGTCGGCTACGCCACCAGCGCCGAAGCCAGCGGTGACAAGAGCCGCGTGGTGGGCTATGCAGGCATGCTGTTCGGTTAGCGCATCACCAGGCCGCCGTCCACGACCAAGGAATGACCCGTCATAAAGTCGCTCAGGCTCGACCCCAGAAAGAGCATGGCCCCGACCAGATCCTGCGGTACCTGCACGCGCTTGAGGGCCCTGCCCCCCAAAGCCTGCTCCCGCATGCGGAGGATCTCCTCGGTGGGACTTTCCTCGGAGAGCGTAGAGCCCGGCGCAAGGGCATTGACCTGAATGTTATCGCCGCCGACTTCGCGGGCCAGGGTGCGGGTGAAGCCGAGAAGACCGGCCTTGGAAGCGACGTAGTGGATCCGTCCCGGCGGCCCGCTGAAGACCGTGCTGGAAATGACGTTGATGATCTTTCCCGATTTCCGGGCCCGCATGCTCGGGAGCACGGCCCGGACGCATAAAAAGGGACCTTTCAAGTTCACGGCCATCAGACGATCCCATTCCTCCAAAGCGATGGTTTCAATTCCCCCCCGGTTCATCGGAATGGTGGCGAAGATGGCTGCGTTGTTCACCAGCACGTCGATCCGGCCGAAGCGCTCCAGGGTACGGGAGGCCATCTGCTTGACCGACCCTTCGTCGGAGACATCCACCGTCAGGGCCATGGCTTGAGACCCCGTCTCTTTCGTTATCTCGGCGGCGACCTGTTCCGCGGCTTTCCCGTCGATGTCCGCCGGCACCACACGGGCTCCCGAACGACCAAAACCCAGGCAGTACTGCTTGCCGATCCCGTGCCCGCCTCCCGTGACGATCACAACTTTATCTTTCAAACCTTCGATCACAACGATACCCTCCTTTTTCGTCTCCCACGTACGCCAGATCCAAGCTCTATCGTGACTCCCGAGTCATGTCAATCCACCCACGACACTCCAACCGAAGGGAAGTTATGAGTATCGAGTCGCGAGTTCCGAGGCCCCTTCCCACCCTCATTACTCGATTCTCAATACTCGTTTCTAATAATGTCGTTGAACCCCCCGAGAAATAATGCTACAGGCAAAATATGGCGCAGTACAGAGTTGCAGTCGACACTGGCGGAACTTTCTCCGATTTCGTCTTTTTTAATGAAGCATCGGGCGATATCACCATCACCAAGGTTCCTTCGACTCCGAAAGAGCCCTTTCAGGCCGTATTAAACGGCGTTCAAGAACTTCTCCAGAACGGAGTTCCAGCGAGCGACATTTCTTTTTTCTCCCACGGCACGACGGTGGGAACCAACACGTTGCTGGAGGAAAAAGGGGCCACCACCGGCCTCCTCGTGACCGAGGGATTTCGCGGCATCTACGAGGTCATGGAGCAAAGCCGGGGCTACGGTCCCGTCACCTATGATCTATTTTTCGAGAAGCCAAGACTCCTCGCCGCGCCCTATACCACGGAGGAGATTCCGGAACGGGTGGATTTCAAGGGCAACGTTCTGAAATCCCTCGATGTCGAAACAGCCCTCCAGGCGATACGCAACTTGAAGAACAAAAAGGTCGAATCCGTTGCTGCTTGCCTGCTCTTCTCCTTCCTCAATCAGAACCACGAGTTAAAAATTAAAGAGATCGTTGCAAAGGAGTTCCCGGAAGCCAACCTTTCTCTTTCCTGCGAGGTCCTGCCGCAGATCCGCGAGTACTACCGGATGAGCACCACCGTGATCAACGCCTACATCGCGCCCATCGTCAGCCGCTATCTCGGTCTGCTCGAACAGAACTTGCGGGAGATGGGCGTGACCACTCCCAAGCTTTACATCATGCAGTCCAACGGCGGTGTTTCCACCTTTCAGAATGCGACGAAGATCCCCGTGGCGACGGTCCTTTCCGGGCCAGCGGGGGGAGTTATCGCCTCGATGGGGATCAGTCGAGGCGCGGGAATAAAGAACATCATCACCTTCGACATGGGGGGGACGAGCTGCGATGTCGCCCTGATCCACGCCGGGACACCGGTGGTCACCACCCAGGGCAAGATCAACCAGCGCCCCATCAGCCTTCCCATGTTGGACATCCATACCGTGAGCGCCGGCGGCGGGACCATCGCCCGGATTGATGCCGTGGGCGCTCTGCGGGTCGGACCTGACAGTGCCGGGGCCGAGCCGGGACCCATTTGCTATGACCACGGGGGCGCGGAGGTGGCCATCACCGACGCCAACGTGGTTCTGGGGATTTTGAACCCCGATCATTTCCTGGGCGGACGGCTGAAGCTCGACAAAAGGAAGACGGAAA
>CAZUHN010000162.1:0-21034 GCA_964620535.1 uncultured Nitrospinaceae bacterium
CGAATGTGGGAGAAATTTCGTCGGCGCCGGGGGGAGGGAATCTGGTTGTACGTTCTGGGGATTGAATCCAGCTGCGACGAAACAGCGGCTTCGGTCTTGTACTTCGAGGGCGATGGGCCGGGAGGCGTCTCCGTTGGACGGAAGCCCGGGCTGGGGGACAAGGGGCTTTGCCCGCGCGTTTTATCGAATGTTGTTGCCCATCAGGAGGACATTCATAAAAGGTTCGGAGGTGTGGTCCCTGAGCTTGCCTCTCGCCGCCATGTGGAGATGATTGAGCCGGTTTTTCGCGCCGCCCTGGAAGACGCCTCGGTCACGCTGGGTAAGATCGGCGCCCTGGCGGTGACCCGCGGGCCAGGTCTCGTTACCGCCCTTCTCGTCGGACTCTCCGCGGCGAAAGGGATAGCCTGGAGCAGGGGCCTTCCGCTCGTGGGGGTCCATCATTTGAACGGACATATCCATTCATTGTTTCTTGACCCGAACGGGAGTGAGGCGGATTCTGATGCCGTGGGCGGCCCCCCGCCATTTCCGCATCTTGCTTTTGTCATTTCTGGCGGCCACACTGATTTTTACCGCGTCGGGGAATTCGGCGAGATCCGCCACTTGGGGGGGACGCTCGACGATGCCGCGGGAGAGGCATACGACAAAGTTGCCGCGGCGATGGGTCTTGGCTATCCCGGTGGGATGGTGATCGACGCGCTGCACGCCTCGTTTCGGTCGGAGGGGCGCTCGGCCGCAGAGGGGGTTTCCTTTCCCAGGCCCCATATTACGAACCGTCCTTATGATTTCAGCTTTAGCGGTTTGAAAACGGCTGTGTTAAACTATTTGAAGTCAAATGGACATTATCGCGCAGATCCGGATTTGCCCCCTTGGGCCCGCCCGCAGGATATGCCCCGAGAGGTCATTCAGGCCGTGGCCGCCAGTTTTCAAGAGGCGATGGTCGAAGTACTTGCGGAGAAGGCAAGCCGCGCGGCAGGCTCGGAAAAATTAGGGGCGATATCGGTGAGCGGCGGAGTTGCCTCGAACGGCTTTCTGCGTGAGCGCTTGACCGATATTTCCCGTTCGTCGGGGTGGTCGCTGCATCTTCCCGCCAAGCGTTACTGTACCGATAATGCGGCCATGATTGCTTGCGCCGGCGGCCATTCCCTTTTTCAAAAAGGGCCGGATGTTTTCATGGACTACTTGAATATGGACGCGGACCCGAGCTGGGAGCTTTCTGGGACCGAAGGGAAGGGCACCCGCGTATCCACTCAGCAGAAGATTTGAGGATTTTCGATGCGCCCCGAAGAAGTAGGTCCTCCTGGAGTCGAGGAGTTCCCGGCCGAGGTGCCGCCGGTGCCGACCCACTACAAAGAATCCTTCGAGATCAGGGGGGTGGCCCTCCACGGGCGCTTCCTCATGGCTCCGATGGCGGGATATACAAACCTTCCCTTTCGCCGGATCGTCTCCGCGCACGGTGCGGGCATGGTGGCGACCGAGATGGTGAGCAGTCAGGCCCTCGTGCGCCGGCACGCCCGGACTTTCGATCTCATGCGGAATCGTGTGGCTGAAAAGCCCGTTTCCATCCAGATTTTCGGCTCTGATCCCGCCCAGCTGGCCGAGGCGGCACAAATTGTAGAGGAGGCGGGGGCGGACATCATCGATCTGAACTGCGGATGTCCGGTGAAGAAAATAACCAACAGTCATGCGGGTTCGGCCCTGCTACGCTATCCTGATCTCGCCGGAAAGGCGGTTTCGGCCATGGTACGCGCGGTGCGGAGACCCGTTACGGTGAAGATGCGCTCGGGCTGGGACACCATCGGTGCGCGGGACGCTGAGCGGTTCGCAAAGACCGTGGAGGAAGCCGGAGCGGCGGCCATTATCGTCCACGGCCGCACCCGGATGGATATGTTCGAGGGCAGGGTGGACCTGGAAACAATCGCGCACGTGAAAGAGGTCGTGTCGGTTCCCGTTATCGGTAACGGAAACATTCGCACTCCCGTGGACGCCTTCCAGATGATCGATCGGACCGGAGTGGATGCCCTTATGATTGGCAGGGGTGCGATCGGAAATCCATGGATCTTCTCGCGGCTCGCCCATTGGCTGTACCGGGGGGAGCTTTATCCGTCCCCCAATCCCGCCGAAAAAAAACGCGCGGTTTTGTCCCATTTGCAAGATCTGATCGAGTTGCTCGGCGAGCGCTATGGGGTGTTCCAAAGCCGGAAGCATCTAGCCGCCTACAGCAAGGGTATGGTTGGCGGTGCGGCATTCCGGGAGAAGGTGAACCGGATCGAATCATACGGGGAGCTGAAGAAAGCGGTGGCGGTATTTTTCAACCGCGCGGATGGCGGTGCGATTGGGCGGAGTGTCCGCCGGGAGAGGGCCAATGCGGCTTGAGGGAAGGCGTGCCCTTGTCACGGGAGGCGGACGCGGCATCGGGCGCGCCATCGCCTTGGCCTTCGCCCGCGAGGGGGCCGACGTGGCCGTTGCGGCCCGCACAAAGGCCGAGGTCGATGCGGTCGCCGGCGAGATAGAGGCGCTGGGCGGCAGAGGCGTTTCTCTGACCTGTGATGTAGGTATTTCGGCGGAGGTTGAAAAAAATGTGCGCGAGGCTGAGGGCCGGCTGGGCGGGGTGGACATCCTGGTTGCGAACGCGGGGAGTCTAATGCACGCAGCGGTGCGCGAGACCACCGATGAAATGTGGGAGGAAATGATCAGGGTAAATCTGAGCAGCGTTTTTTGGGCGACGCGCGCCGCCATTGGTTCAATGATCGAAGGAGGATGGGGGCGAATTATCGCAATGAGCTCGGTATCGGGGAAAGTGGGGGGAGCAAATCGCTCGGTCTATCACGCCGCCAAGCACGGTGTAATCGGATTCGTCCGCTCCGCCGCCCTTGAAGTGGCAGAGCGGGGCGTGACGGTCAACGCCATCTGCCCGGGTTTTGTCGATACCAAGATGATTGCGGATAGTCGAAAGGATTTTGCGCGCTACGGAGGCGGTAATCGCGGTGAGAAGGAAACGCTGGCGCGGCTGCGCGATGAAATTCCCATGAAGCGCTTCCTCGAAGCGGAGGAAATCGCTTCCATGGCAGTTTACCTGGCGAGTGAGGACGCGCGCGGCGTCACGGGCCAGGCGTTCACCATATCGGCGGGTTCCGTCCAGGCGTGAGAAAGAATATCGGCCCGTGACCGAAGGCTTTGAAATGGCATTTTCGAGGTAAGGGTGGAAAAAGGGCTGCCCAAGATACGGAGCCGCCGGTTTCCGGATAGAAAAAAGAAGAGCCGTGCCACGTCCCGGCCGGGCGCCAGGGCGCGCGATTCTTCTCCCAGCAAGGGACGCGCCGGTCCGGACCCGCCGCGGAAAAAGGTGCCCTCTGCCCTTTCTCCGCCAAGCACCTCTGCTGGGTCCGGAGGCAGGATCAGGCGATCCGTGCGGATTTCGCTCGGATCGCTTTTGTTGTTCGGGACCCTGGGCGTCATCGGCGCCGGCGGCCTATTTTATTATCAGCGTATCGCACGTGAGCTTCCCGACGTCCGGTTGTTGCGGTCCTACATGCCGAGCCTCATAACAAAGGTATTTGACCGGAACGGAGAACTCCTCAAAGAGTTTTTCGTCGAACGTCGGTTCTTTCTTGCCCTGGAAGAGATCCCCAACGTGGTGTTTCAGGCCACTCTTGCGACCGAGAACGCGCGGTTTCTCGAACATCCGGACGTCGATATGCTCGACATTTTCCGGTCCGCGCTGAGGAATATCTTTGTAGGAGACATCACCGAGGGAGGGAGCACGGTCACGCAGCAGCTCGCCAAGACGCTCTTCCTTTTCCCGAAAAAGACCATTGGCCAGAGAATGCGGGAGGCCATTCTCGCCGTTCGGATCGCGCGGAGCTTCGATAAGAGCGAAATCCTGAATATCTATCTGAACCAAATTTACTACGGCCCCGGATCCTACGGCATTGGGGCCGCGGCCCGCGTTTACTTCGGCAAAAAAGCCATGAATCTCACTCTTTCCGAGGCTGCCCTTCTCGCGGGTCTGCCTCGCGCCCCCGCCATTTACAGCCCGTTCAAGTCCCTCCGCCTGGCGCGCCGCCGCCGGGCGCACGTTCTGCATAGGATGCTGAAAGAGGGCTATATCAGCCCCCAAGAACGGGCGGAGGCCAACAATGCCGCCATTCATCTTGTCCGCTCTTCTCCCGAATACGGCTATGCCGATTATGCGAATGAGGAGGTGCGCCAGGAACTTGAGCGAAGATTTGGCGCGACCATGCTCTACGGGGGGGGGCTCCGCGTCCAAACCACAATCGATCGGCGAATCCAGCATACGGTAAACGCGGCCGTTCGGAAGGGAATCATCGCGGTGGATCATCGGCGTGGATACCGTGGTCTCGTTGGATGGGTGCCTCTCCGATCGACGGAGGAGGTCCTCTGGAGACGTGTGGACCTTTTGACGGAGACGCACAGGAACTGGCGGGAGGTGCGCGGGGGGAGATGGAAGCCGGCTGTCGTTCATTCGGTACGCCGGGACGAGGCACGGCTGCGGTTGCGGAAGGGCCCCGCCATGATGTGGCGGGAGGACGTGGCCTGGGCCCGCCCCTTCAATCTGAAGCAGAGCAACAAGGGGGTGGAACTCGAGAATCTTGGCGATATCCTCCAGGCGGGAGACGTCGTCCTTGTGGAACTCCGAGAGGATGAGAAAACGCCGAACGGCGCCCCCCGGCCCGTTCGCGTCATACTGGTGCAGGAGCCCGTGGTACAGGCGGCCGCCATCGTCATCGACCACCACACGGGGGCCATACGTGCGATGGTGGGCGGCTATGACTTTGCCCGGAGCAAGTTCAACCGCGCCGTCCAGGCCGTTCGTCCACCCGGATCGGCCTTCAAGCCGGTTACCTTTTCTGCCGCCATTAGCGAAGGATGGACGCCTTCGGATCTGATTGTCGACGCCCCGATGATCTTCCCGAACTTGGCGACGGGCAAGGAATGGAAACCCACGAACTTCGGGAAAAAGTTTTATGGGCCGACCACGCTTCGCGAGGCGTTGACTCGGTCGCGGAACGTCGTCACCGTAAAGCTCGCTCACGCCGTGGGGGTGGACAAAGTGATGGCGCGGGCCCGGCAGCTGGGAATCAGGTCGCCGCTTGAGGAGAATCTTTCCCTTGCCTTGGGATCGAGCGGCGTCACCCTGTTGGAATTGACCTCCCTTTATGGTGCGCTGGCGGAACGGGGACGGCACGTTGAGTCTTTCATAATCCGCCACGTGGAGGGTCCCGACGGCAAGCTTCTTTGGGCGGCTTCCCCCCGGGTGCGGCAGGCTATTCCGCCCGAAGAGGCCTACGTCTCCCTCGATCTCCTCAAGAACGTCGTGAAATCGGGCACCGCGGTTCGGGCGAAGGTCCTAAAACGCCCTCTCGCGGGCAAGACAGGGACCACCAACGATTTTCAGGATGCCTGGTTCGTCGGCGCATCTCCGTTTTATTCGGTGGGGGTTTGGGTGGGCATGGACGACAAATCGACTCTGGGCCAAGGCGAGACGGGCGCCCGTGCCGCCCTGCCTATCTGGGTGGATATCACCCGGGCCGTACACGAGAACCTTCCGCCGAAGGATTTCGGGCGCCCGCCGAAAGTTACGATGGTCTATATCGATCCCAAGACCGGCGCCCGCCTTCCCCGGAACGTCGCCGGCGGCGTCTTTCAGGCCTTTGTGGCGGGAACGGGTCCTTCGTTTTTCCCCCATGAGCCGAGGGAGATTGATGGGATAAGGGCTCTTTTCCGCGAAGATGTCTCTTTGGAGACAGAGCCTAATTCAGAGGATACCCCTATTGGCCAATTGAGTTCCTCCCCTTAGCTCCCCAATGGCGGGGCTTCCTGAGATCCTTTTTTCGTTAAGGCGCGCTGGATTTCGGCACAAGACCGTTCCCCTGGGCGGGTGCCGCGGGGCCATGGGGAGGAGGTCCGTTTGTTGCGCCCGAGGTCCAGGAGGCCCGGTGCGGCGTGATCATCTGCAGGTGAAGAATACGTTTCTTGCGGACGGTGAGGACGAATAACTGCCGTTGGGTATCGCCGTTCGGGTCCATATCGGAAAGGCCCATGATACCGTCGAAACCGCGTACCGCCGCGAGATAATCGCGCATGGCCGTCCGTGTGTTCATCCCCGCCGCGACCCCTTCGAAGACCATCTTGGCCGCATCGTATCCCAGCGCGGCGAAAATATCGGGCTTTGCTCCGAAAAGTCGCATAAAGTCGTTGACGAATTGGATGATATGGGGCTCTTCCGATTCCGAGAAGAAGCCGTCCACGAAAATGGCTCCCTCCACGTAGCGTTCACCGTACTTGATGAGGTCCTGGCTGTTCCAGCCGTGCGCTCCAAGGAGGCGAATCCCCTTCATGTTATAAAAGGGAATCTGGGGAGCGATGAGAACCGCCTTGTCGAAGTAGGCAGGGATGAAAATGGCCTCAAAGGGGAGGGCGAGATCATACGGGTCGGTCCGCTTCAATCCGATCTGCCTTTTCTTCCGGGCGACCTGGCTGTCGTTCAGGCCGCCGAGGGCCCGCATCTGCGGGCCGAAATCGTTGGCGCCGGGCGTGAAGGGGATGCTCTTTACGACACGTCCGCCGAGGTTCCGGACAATATCGGCGAACGCGGAGGCGAGTTGGCGGCCGTCATTATCGTCGGGAAAGAGAACCGCGAAGTTCCGAATGCCCAGCTCCTGCACCGCATAGACCGCTATGCCGAGGCTCTGGAGACGGTTCGTGAGCGAGTTCCGGAACAGCCAGGGACTGCTGTTTTTCATGTCGGTCCGAACGGCAAAAGGGGTCAAGAGAGGGGTTTTCCCCCGGTCGGTCACCGTAGTAGCCGCCTCGGTAGATAGACTGAAAAGCGGACCGATGAGGGTGATCACCTTTTCCTTCGCGATGAGATCTTCCACAGTTTCCAGCGTTTTCCCGATGTTTCGTGCGGTGCTCTTCGAATCTCGAATGGCCAGTTGAATGCGAAGGTGGGGGCTGCGCGCCAAGGCGTGGCGGAGGGCGAGTTGAATTCCCTGATAGACGCGCACGCCCGCCGGTGCCGAGGGGCCCGACAAGGGAAGAATGACTCCCACCCGTCCTCGGTTCACATTGAGCCGCTCCGAGAGGTTGTGGAGCAGGGCTTTGGCCTCCTGTGTCGCTGGATGGTCCGGATAGTCTCTCAGGAACCGGCGTAACGCCGCCCGGGAGGCCTCGAGGCGATTATCCCCCACCGACCGCCGGGCAAGGGCGAGGCGCAGGAGTGGGCCGGCGGGTTTTTGGCGAAACCGATCGGCCGCGATGAGTAGCTGGTGAATTTTCACGCCGCTGTGCGCCAGCGAAGTCAGCCTGCCGCGAACTTGGGGGGCGATCGCTAGGTCCGGCCCGTTCGAAAGGGCTTCTGCGTAAGAGATGAGTGCGGCGAAGGGGTTCTTTTTATTTTCGTACACCTCCCCCAGGGCGGCTTGGAGGGAGGCGCGGCGCAGGGGTTGGGCCTCCCGGCTTAGGCTTCCGCGCAACGGGAGCCACGCTTCCTCGGAATTTCGGACGGCCTGGAGAGATAGGCCGAGCAGGAATTCGCTTTCGTTGTAATGCGGGGAAAGCGGAAATCGGTCCATAAGAGATCGGAAATTTTCGATTGCTTTGTTAAACCTGTTTTTCCGGATGTCGTGGGTGGCCAAGGCGAAAAGGGCTTCGTCCGCATTTGGGCCGCTGGGCGCCTTTCGGAGTTCGGCGAGGAGTTCCGGCGCAGAGCGCCGGGGCGGAGCGGGGATGGGGCCGACCCAGATTCCCGTTCGCTTCGGAGCAGGTTCGGCGGGTTTGGATTCAGCGGGGGGCGGCGAAGGGGGAAGAAGTTTCTCGGGCCCCGCCGGGGGAGGAAGAGGGTGCACCGGAGGCACCGGGAAGATGGTCGTTGGAGGAGAGGGCAGATCGACGCACGCGGTGATTAAGAGACTGACGGTGACGGCGAAATAGAGGGTACGGGATTTTATGTTCTTCATCGGTTGTCGAAGGCGATTTGTGCCCTCTTCAGGGCGGGAACGAATGTAGGAGCGAGGGTAGAAGTACGGGTGTGAAGTGTCAAGAAGTCTGATTCGAAGGAAATTCATCGAAATGGCGGTTTGCGCCGGTAGAGTGGGCCAGGGTAGGCTCGGTGTGTTGCCGCCTGGAGGGAATTCCGCCCCCATGCCCCGATTTCCGGACGAATCGATTTGGTCCTCAAAAAGCTCCGCCGCCTTTGGCGGGGCGTCCGGCAGGGAAGGATATGCGCCCTGGACGGCCATTCCCGGGCCGGTGAGAGGAGTTCAGTCGGTATCTCAGCGGGCAGAGGTTTTTCTTCCTCTCGTCCTATTCTTGTTGACCTGCTTCACCACCCTGGTGGCAGGGGCACTGCAAAGGGGCATATCTCTCGGAGCCATGTGGGTAAATCCGGTCCTACTCTATAAGGGGCTTCCTTTCGCCGGTACCTTGATGCTCATTTTGGGAGCGCATGAGCTTGGCCACTATTTTACGAGCCGGCGCTGGGGGGTGAACGCCTCTCTGCCCTATTTCATCCCCGCCCCGTCCCTCCTCGGTACCTTCGGGGCTGTCATTCGGATCCGGAGCGCGATTCGAAACCGCAAGGCGCTGATGGATATAGCGGCCGCGGGACCATTGGCCGGCATGGCGGTCGCGCTTCCCGCCGCCGTGGCCGGTCTCTACCTGTCCCGGATCGTGGAATTGAATCCGGGCGCGGGCGGGAGCGGATTCGGGCTCGGCACATCCTGGCTTTTCGAAGCGTTGACCTGGCTCGTAATCGGCTCCCGGGGAGATGAGGCGCTCATTGTTCTCCACTCTGCCGCTTTTGCCGGCTGGTGCGGTTTTTTTGTCACTTCCCTGAACCTCATCCCTGCCGGTCAACTCGACGGCGGGCACATCATTTATACGCTGTTCGGCCGGTGGCATCGGCGAATATCCATCGGGGCGGGACTCACCCTTCTGGTGATGGCGTATTGGTGGCAAGGATGGCTTATCTGGGCAATAATTGCGTTGCTCCTCGGCCGGCGCCACCCGCCCCTGGTGGACGAATGGGAACCACTGGGAAAGACGCGTACCGCCCTCGGGTACGGCTGTATCCTGTTGATGATGTTGACCTTCATTGCGACTCCACTTGTTTTTTACTGATTTTGGTCCTGCCCAGCAGGGAGCTTCTGTGTTCGCGAAAGCCAAATATCCGATTGCTCTGGACATCGGGAGCCACGCGGTCAAGCTGGTCCAGTTCGAGAGGAAGAAAAAGGGATTTTCCCTTTCGCGCCTGGGGATGGCCTCGCTTGCCTCTGGGGCCGTGGTGGACGGAACGGTGCGCGACCACGAGGAGGTCATGCGGGCGGTAGATGTGCTGATCGCCGCAGAGCGTGCCAATATGAAAGAGGTGGTGATTTCCGTTTCAGGGTCCGCGGCGGTGGTCAACACCCTTTTGGTTCCCAGGATGAAGGGTGTGCTCCTCGACGAGGCCGTCGACGCGGAAGCGGTGCAAATGCTCCCTTTCCCGCTGGAGGAGGCCCGAATCACGCGCCGCCGCCTCGGGAAAATCACCGTGGACGGGCAGGACATGGAGGAATTTCTTCTCGTCGCCGTTCAGCGGGAGGCGCTTGAGGAGATGGTGGAAATGTTGAGGCACTTGAAGCTCGAACCGAAAATCGTAGACGTGAATCTCCTCGCGATGGAAAATGCGTACCTCCACGCGGGTGGCAAATGGGAGGAGGGCATCACCGCATTGGTGGATATAGGAGCATCTTCGACATTGGTCCATATTCTTCGGAAGGGGCGCACCCTGCTCACCCGTATGATCCATTTCGGAGGGGCTGCCGTAACGAAGGCTCTTGAGGAGCGATTTTCGGTCACCCAATTTGAAGCGGAACAAATCAAATTGGGGGCGAAGCCTGCTTCGAGCCCCAGGGCGGCGGTCGAAATCATCCGGGACGAAGTCGAACGGCTGGCCCTGGAGTTCGGCCGCACCTTTCAGCTTTTGTGGGATTTGCGGTCGGAAGAGCGGGTCGCGCGCATCATCTTGAGCGGGGGCGGCGCTCACCTGGAGGGTCTTCCCGCTTTGCTCTCCGCTTCGCTCGATCTGCCCATTCAGATGGCTGACCCGTTCAATAATGTGGAAATACCGGAAAATATCTTTGATCCCGATTACGTTGAAGCGATCGCTCCCGTGGCGGTGATCAGCGCAGGCCTCGCTTTTCGGGGGGTGGATGCGGCGTGAGGACGGTTCGCGTCGCGTTGGGAGAGCGGAGTTATTCGATTCTCATCGGCCGGGGCCTCCTCGCGCGGCTCGGCCGGTTGGCGAAGTCCGAATTTTCCGGCGGCCGAGCTCTGGTCGTCACGGACCGGGAGGTGGCGCCTGTCTACGGTGCGCGCACTGCCGCCTCCCTCGAGCGGGCGGGCCTTGAGACCGAAACCTTTGCCGTTCCCGCCGGGGAGCGCAGCAAATCACTCCGGCAGCTCTCGCGGATCTATGACCGCCTCGCCGCGCTCGGCTTCGAGAGGGGATGCGGGATCGTCTCGCTAGGGGGCGGGGTGGTGGGCGACCTGGCCGGCTATGCCGCCGCAACCTACCTGCGGGGGATTCCCTTCATCCAGGCTCCGACATCCCTCCTCGCCCAGGTGGACAGCGCCGTGGGGGGAAAGACCGGCATTGACCACCGGTCGGGGAAAAACCTGATCGGTGCCTTTTTCCAGCCGCGCGCCGTGGTCTGCGACGTGGCTGCACTGAGGACCCTTCCGCCCCGCGAGTTTCGGGCCGGTCTCGCCGAGGTGGCCAAGCACGCTGTCATCGCGGACGCGCGCCTTTTTGCTTATCTCGAAAATCACGCGGGGGAGATTTTGCGGCTTCAGGGTCCCGCACTGGAGCGGATCATATGGGCGTGCTGCCGGATCAAGGCGCGGGTGGTAGAAAAGGACGAACGCGAGGCAGGGCCGCGCCAAATCCTCAATTTCGGCCACACCCTGGGCCACGCCGTGGAGGCCTTGGCGGGCTACTCCCGCCGGATGCTCCACGGAGAGGCCGTTTCCATCGGAATGGCGGCCGCTGCACGCCTCTCCTGCCTGGCGGGCAAGTGCAAGGAGAGGGACGCGGACAGGCTCCTCGCACTGCTCGGCCGTTTCGGGCTTCCGACATCCATGCGCCGCGCGCCCGCTTTGGCCTCTTTGCGCCGCCTGGTGAGCCGGGACAAAAAATCCCGGGGGGGAAAAGCGCGCTTCGTCTTAATGGCGCGTATCGGAAAAGTTGTCCTTGGCTGCGAAGTGGACGCCGGCGATTGGCGGGCGGCGCTCGGGAGTTGAGCGCTCCGGGCGGCGCTTCGTTGACGCTCCCGCCGCGTCTGCCCTAACATCTCGCCGCCGTCGCAAGCGGCCGCGCAAATAAGGAAGGTCACCGTGCGTATCCTCCTCCTCAACGGACCGAACTTGAACCTGCTCGGAAAACGCGAGCCCGAGGTGTACGGGAAGACCTCGCTCCGAGAGCTGGAAGAGGCCCTCGCGGAGATGGCGCGCGCTGAGGGGATAGAGCTTGACTGCTTCCAGTCCAACGTCGAGGGGGAACTCGTGGACGCCATCCAACGGGCGGCCGGGGCGAAGCCCATCGATTCAAATCTCCTCCCCGCGGAGAAATGCGCCGCGTGCATCTTCAATCCGGGCGGGTACACCCACACCAGCATCGCCCTCCGGGACGCGGTCGGCGGAGTGGACCTCCCGGTGTATGAGGTCCATATATCGAATGTCCTCAGCCGGGAGGAATTCCGGCATGTTTCGATGATTGGGCCCGTCGCGGCGGGGACCCTTATCGGCTTCGGGCTGCGCGGCTACGCCCTCGCCCTCCAGGCCGCAATCGAGGCGCACGTGAAGCATCTTCGCTTTCCCCCGGGGGGGGATGCGTGAGCATTCGCCTGCGGTTGCTTCGAAGCGCCATGCGAAGGAAAAGAATACCGGCGCTCGCGGTGTCGGACCTGCGCAACGTGCGGTACCTGACCGGATTCACCGGAACGGCGGGCACCTGCCTTGTGACGCAGCGGGCGGCCCTCTTCTTTTCGGATTTTCGCTACCGGGCGCAGGCCGCTCGGCAGGTGGCGAAGCCTTTCCGGTTTGTTGACTCCCGAAGCCGGGTGGCGGCCGCCGCCGCCGCCGAAGCGAAGAGGCTTCGCATCAAGACCTTGTTTTTTGAGGAGGAGAACCTCACCTGCGCCGCCCACCGGCGCCTCAAGAAGGAGGCCGGTTCCGTGCGCCTCAGGCCCTGCGCGGGATTTGTCGAGGACCTCCGCCTGCGGAAGGATCCCGCCGAGGTCCGGCGGCTGCGGCGGGGCGCGAAGATCAACCGGGAGGGGCTGAAGGTGGCCGCCGGGTTCATCCGTCCCGGTGTGTGCGAGCGGGACGTTGCGCACGTTCTCGAAGAGGCGATGCGGGAAGAGGGAGCCACGGCCTCCGCGTTTGATACCATCGTTGCCTCCGGACCGCGCGGGGCAATGCCCCACGGCATCGCCTCCGGGCGAAAGATTCGGCGCGGAGATATGATCACCATCGATTTCGGCGCCGTGGTGGACGGTTATCATGCTGATACGACGCGCGTTTTCTCCCTCGGAAGGCCCTCCGCCAAGGCGCGGGAAATCTGCGGGATCGTCCTCGAGGCGCAGCGGGCGGCGGTGGCGGCGGTGGCCCCGGGGATCAAGTGCTCCGAGGTGGACTCCGCCGCCCGCCGGATCATCGAGAACAGGGGCTTTGGCAAAGCCTTCGGGCACGGGGTGGGCCACGGGCTCGGGCTCGATATCCACGAAGGCCCCCGGCTGGGGCCCGATGCAACGGAGGTTCTCCGGCCCGGGATGGTGGTCACGGTCGAGCCCGGCATTTACCTTCCGGGGTGGGGGGGAGGCCGCATCGAGGACATGGTCCTGGTCACGGAAACGGGCCGCGAGGTGCTGACCCGTTCGATTCCCAAGGAATTGGTCGTCTTGTAAGCGGATGCAAATGCAGGAATAGGAGAGAAGCGAATGCCTTCGACGAGCGAGTTCCGGAATGGCCTAAAGGTCGAGCTGGACGGAGAACCATATATTATTGTTGAATTTCAGCATGTAAAGCCCGGCAAGGGAGGCGCTTTCGTCCGGACAAAGCTCAAGAACCTCAAGACGGGCCGGGTCATCGACAGGACTTACCGTTCGGGGGAAAGGCTCGACGATCCCGATCTGGATGAAAAGGAGATGCAGTACCTTTATCGGGACGGCGATCTTTTTTACTTCATGGACACCGGCAATTTTGAGCAGACCAGCTTGGCCGCGGAGCAGTTGGGCGAAAACGTAAAGTGGCTCAAAGAAAACACGGTGGTCGCCATCCTGTTTCACAACGGCGCCGCCATATCCGTCGAGATTCCGACATTTGTTGAACTGGCCATCAAGAAGACCGATCCGGGCGTCAAGGGGGACACGGCCGCCGGGGGGACCAAGCCCGCAGAGCTCGAGACCGGCGCGACGGTGAACGTCCCCCTTTTCTTGAACGAGGGGGATGTCCTGAAGATCGATACCCGCACGGGCGAATACATCGAGCGTGCCAAGGCGTCTTCATGAACTTTGTGTTGATGAGGGCCGTCTGGCCCGCCCGCCGCGTCTTGTTTCCTGCATAGATGGAGGTGTGAAATGATTTATGAAATGCGTATTTATACTCTCAAGCCGGGTACTCTCCCGAAGTACGTGGAAAATTGGATGGGGGCCATCGAGGAACGACAGAAACTCTCACGGATGGTCGGATTCTTCACCTGCGAGATAGGCGATCTGAACCGGATCATGCACATCTGGGAGTACGAGAGCGCCGGGCACAGGGAGGAGATTCGGTCCCGGTATTCGACCCTGAAGAATTGGCCGCCGAAGGGTGGGGAGGCTATCCAGAAGATGGCCTCGAAGTTCCTGACGACCCCTCCCTTCCGCTCCGAGCCTCGAACCGGAAGCCTCGGGAACGTGTACGAGTTTCGAACCTACACATTTATGCCCAGCAAGATTTCGGTCGCCGTCAAGGGATGGACGGAGCACGTCGCGGAACGCGAGGCGCTCTCCCCCCTCTCCGCTTGCTTCATCACCGAGACCGGCTCGCTGAACGAGTTCATCCACGTCTGGCCCTACAGGGATCTGAACGATCGGGCCGAGAAACGTGCGGAATCGCAATCGCTCAAAAACTGGCCGGTCCCGGGATACCGGGAGTTCATTTTGCGCCAAATCTCCGAGATCTGGATTCCCTCGTCCTTCTCCCCGATGCACTGAGCCGCGCCGGGAGTGGGAATATCTCTCGAACGCCCCCGCATACGGCAGACCCTTTTGAAAAAAATTCAGGGGTCTCTCGATGGCCGAAGGGGCCGGGGTTTTTCTCGTTCGTTTTGCCTTATAAAAAGAGAATGACGGAGGCGCCGAGCGCCCAACAGTAGTAGGCGAAGATGTGGAGGTTGCCTCTTCGTACAAAATGGAGCAGCCACCCCAGGGCGATTGCCCCCACCACGGCCGAAACGGCCGTCCCGAAGAGGATAGCGCCGAGGCCGGCGCTGGCGTCCGGCGAAAAGCGGGCGGTCTTGAGAACGAACGCCCCCAGGATGGCGGGGACCGCGAGCAGGAAGCTGAATCGGGCGGCGGTTTCCCTTTCGATGCCCATAAAGAGCGCTGCGGCGATGGTCGCGCCGGAGCGGGAGATTCCGGGAACGAGGGCCAGGGCCTGGAAGAGGCCGATGAGGAGGGCGTCCGAGAGCCGGAGCGCCCCTTCGCCGCGGCGGTTTTCTCCCCGGAGCCGGGTGAGGAAGAGAATTCCTCCCGTGACAAGAAGCGCTAGAGCCACGAGGCGCGGGCTAGAGAAGGCGGCCTCGATGATTTTTTCATAAAATAACCCGGCAAAGGCTGCCGGAAGGGTGCCCGCGATCACCATCCACGCCGTGCGGGAGGATATTCGATCCTCCCCCTCCGCTTTTCCGGCGACGGAGAGAAGCCAAGCCCGGAGGATCCGCCAAACATCCTTTCCGTAGAAGAAGAACACGGCGGCGAGGGTCCCGATATGGAGGGTGATGTCGAAGAGGAGTTCGGGTCCTTCGATACCCAGCACTGCTTGGCCAAAAACGAGGTGGCCGGAACTGCTGACGGGGAGAAACTCGGTCAGCCCTTGCAACGCGCCCAGGATTGTCGCTTGGAGCCAACTGATGGCTGGGGTCATTTAGCTCTCGCCGGGCTATAGATGGCGGTCTAGCCCTTCGGCGGCGAGCTTTTTGACAAGATCGCCGATCGATTGGCCGGAATCGGCGCCGCACAAAAAGAGCGTGTCCTCCGTTTCGATCACGATGAGGTTTTCCACCCCTACCGCCGCGACAAGGGGCTTTTGGGAGCGCACGGTGAGCTTTCGTGCCCCCACGGCCTTCACCCTGCCGCCGGGGGGAAGGATCCAGATATTCCCGTCTCTGTCGGTAGGCAGGATGTTCGATAGTGAAGACCAGCTTCCCGCATCGTCCCAGCCGATCTCGGCGGGCAAAACGATGATCCCCTTCGTCTTTTCCATCACCCCGTAGTCGATGCTGATGGCCTCGCAGGCGCGGAAAGAGCGCTCGTAGGCGGCGCGCCGGTTCCTCCGGAGGGCGGAGGCGCCGCGCCGGAGCAGGGTGCCCGTTCGAGGATGAAAACGGTCAATCTCCTCGATGGCGCGCGCGGCTGGCAGGATGAAATATCCCCCATTCCAATAGTAATCGCCCGAGGCGAGGAAGCGTTTCAACGCCGCCGGCCCCGGCTTTTCCGTAAAGCGGCGAACGGAGTAGGCTTTGGCGCCGCGAATGCCGGAGATTCTCTTCCCGCGCCGAATGTAGCCGTATCCCGTCTCGGCGCGGCGGGGCGGGATTCCGAGGATGACAATGGCGTTACGCCCGGCGGCGAGGCGTGCACCGGTGCGGATGAGGCGCCGGAGGGCCGGGGGCCGCTCGATGTAGTGATCGGAAGGGAAAACGGCCATAACGGCTCCGGGTTCGCGCCCCTCGATGACGTGGGCGGCGAGGCCCAGGCAGGGAAGGGTGTCCCGGCCCGCCGGCTCGAGGAGGATGTTTTTCTTCGGGATCTCGGGCAAAAGGCCAACCAGGAGCTTTGCGTTGGCCTTCGCGCCCACCACCAGCGTCCGCTCGGGCGCTGCCAGTCCGTTGAGACGATCCACGGTCAGGCGAAGGAGGGATTTTCCATTGTCCCGATTGGATTTTTTCCTTTTTCCCAAACCCTTTCCAGCGGGGACAGGCAACCCTCCCCCAGGGGGGAGAAATTGCTTTGGTCGGTTTTTCCGGCTTACGGGCCAAAACCGCGTGCCGGAACCGCCCGCCATGATGACGGCCCAGAGGGAGGGAGTTGTCCGGGCCACCGCTAGCCCCACCACCAGAGCAGGAGGAAACCGCCGATGAACAAGACGGCGAACACCAAAGTCAAAAGATTGAAGTACTGATCGATGAACCGGCGGATCGGATGGCCGAAGCGGAAGATCAGCCAGGCCAGGAGAAAGAACCTGGCCGAGCGGCTGATTATCGATGCGGCGACGAAGACGGCGAAGTTGATTTTGAAAGCGCCCGCCGCGATGGTGAATACCTTGTAGGGGATCGGTGTAAAGCCCGCGACGAAGACCGCCCAAGCGTCGTAGGCCTGGTAGTAGCTCTGAACAAGAGAATAACGGTCCATCGCACCGTAAAAGTGGAGGATGGGCTCCCCCAGCGCTTCGATCAGCGTGAGGCCGATGAAGTAGCCAGTGATTCCACCTGCCACAGAGGCGGCCGAGCAGACCGCGGCGAAGAAGAACGCGCGCGTCGGACGGCCAAGGGCCAGGGCCATAAGCAGCGGGTCGGGGGGGACGGGGAAAAAGAAAGATTCGGTGAAGGAAAGTCCCGCCAGAGCGCCTGTCCCGTAGCGGGAGTTCGACCACCCGATTACCCAATCGTAGAGTTCCCGCAGCTTATGCATCCGGTACCGTCACGGAGGGGAATTCTCGGAGATTTTCGAAGATTTCCCGGCGGTAGGCGGCGAGCGAGGCCTCGTCTTCGGCTTCGATCCGGCAGACCAGGACGGGCTGTGTGTTTGAGGCGCGGACGAGCCCCCATCCCTTTGGAAAATTCACGCGCACCCCGTCCACCTCGACGGTTTCGTAAATTTTTCGGAAGTGCGCCTTCAGTTTCTCGACGATCTGGAACTTTTCTTCGTCAGTGCAGTCGATCCGGAGTTCGGGCGTGGCTATTGAAGGGGGAAGATCGGCCATGAGGTCTGCGAGGGTGCGATTTTCCCGGGAAAGGAGGTGGACAAGGCGGACCGCCGCGTAGATCGCATCGTCGTAGCCCAGGTAGTCGTCCTCGAAGAAAATGTGGCCGGAGAGTTCCCCCGCGAGCGGGGCCTTTTCCTTGAGGAGGCGGGCTCGGATGAGTGAGTGGCCGGTGGCCGACATGACGGGACGGCCGCCCATATCCTCGACGGTCTTCGCCAGCCGGGAAGAACACTTCACATCAAAAACGACGGCCTCTCCTCGCCGGCGGGAAAGGATTTCTTTAGAGAAAAGAATTAGGAGTTCGTCCCCCCATATGATCCGCCCGGTGGCGTCCACCGCTCCGATCCGATCCCCGTCGCCGTCGAGAGCGATTCCCGCCTCGGCCCCGGTCTCAGCGACGGTGGCGATCAGCGCCTCCAGGTTTTCGGGAATGGTCGGGTCCGGATGGTGGTTGGGATAGGAAGCGTCGGGCTCGCAAAATAGTTCAACCACCTCGGTCCCGATGGCGCGCAGGGCCCGGGAGGCGGCGGGGCCCGCCACCCCGTTTCCCGCGTCGAGCACAATTTTGACCGGCCGGTCGAGTCTCCGGCCCGCTGTGACGCGATCCAGGTAGGCCGAGAAAATATCCGCCTCCTCAAATGTGCCGGGTGAGTCCGCCCGATGAAGGTGCCCATTTTCGATGCGGGCGCGGATTTGTTGAATTTCCTCACCGAAAACGGCTTCCTTTCTCCTTGTTATCTTAAAACCGTTGAATTCCGGGGGATTATGGCTTCCGGTGATCTGGATGCCGCCCCCCACTGGAAGATGATGGGTGGCGAAGGAAAGGCAGGGGGTAGGCTCCATTCCGATTCCCGCCACCCGGCATCCCGAGGTGCAAAGTCCTTCGCGCATTGACTCATAGAAGGCGGGCGAAGAATGCCTGTTGTCGTGGCTGAGTGCGACATGTTCTCCATTCGCGCCGCCCAGGTGGGTTCCGAGGGCGAGGCCGAGAAGACGAACGATCTCGCGTGTGAGGTCGCGGTCCACCACCCCTCGAATATCGTACTCTCTGAAAATAAGCGGGTTGAGGGGATTCAAAAATGGCGCTCCGTACCGCAGCGAAGAATATGGCCTGCCAGTCCTCAAATCTCGGGCGGGCGAATTATCACACCGTAATTGGGTTGTGGCAAACCCTTCTATTCTTGGTCCATCGGATCTGTTTGCTGTTTATCCCTATGGCGAAAGAAAGGTATAATTGCCTCGGCCGAAGGGGAGGCTGGGCCGATACGTCTCTCCTCCGGGGGAAGTTTCCATGGATTGAAGGTTTCTTCTCTCAGAATTTCGCTCTGGGACTTGGCTTGTAAGGAGTAGGACAAATGGGTGGTCCCGGCCCTTGGTTTCAAAGGCTTATAATCCTGGGGGTTTTTCATCTGGTCGGGTTACTGCTTTGCAGGTTTTTGCGCCTGCGGGTTCATGGGGTTGAGAATATACCCAAGGGGGGAGGTGTTCTTTTTTTGAGTAACCACATCTCGGCGGTGGACGTGGTGGCTATCCCTTGGTGCATCTATCAAAAGTTTCCGGAGGAGAGACTTTGGAAACTTGCCAAGGAGGAATTGTTCCATGTTCCTTTTATCGGCTGGGTGCTCCAGAAGCTACGGGCCTTGCCGGTAAAACGAGGGAGCGCCGATTTGTCCACTATTCGCTTACTTGAAAAGCACGTACGAGAAGACAAAGTGATTCTCTACCCGGAGGGGTCGCGGAGCAAGGACGGGAGGATTGGCCCAGGGAACCGGATGGTGGGGCGGATCATTTTAAACACGAAGCCCAAGGTCGTCCCTGTCGCTGTGAAGGGAACCAACCGGGCTGTTCCGGTGGGGAGGTTCTTCCCGAGGCCTGGGGTGAAAATCGAGGTGACCTTCGGTATTCCCCTCGAACTGGGGGCAGAGTACACTATCGAAAACCGGAAAGAATCGAGTGTCCGAATCGTGGAAAAAGTCATGCGGGCGATTTCTTCTCTCCTTGATGAGGAAAATCAGGCAAAACCCGCCCGGTCAACGGAGGTTGTCGGATCTTGAGTTCCCGCAGGCCAAAATCGTTAAAACCTTTTTCCCGTATTCTTAAGGAGATTCGCCGCACGGAGGCCTGGGGGCGGCGCCTTTCTCGTCATCGCGCCTTTTTGGTTTGGGAGAGCGCGGTGGGCGCGGCCGTAGCCCGTGTGGCTCGGCTTGTGGCCGTGCGGGGCGGGTGCCTCCGGGTTGAGGTGTCCGATTCGGCATGGCTTCAAGAATGCGAGCTTGCCAAGGAACAATTGCTGGCGAAGGTGAACGAACGGCTGGACAGATCGGATTTGAACGAAATCCGGTTCATCATCGGAAACGCCGCCGAAGCGGCCCCGGAAGACGGGGCGGATGAGGCGTCCCGGCCCAAACCTGCCGGAATCTCGCCCCGGGACGAGAAGGATGTAACGGCATCCCTTCGGGAACTGGCCGACCTGGAACTTCGACTGAAGGCGGAGAATCTTTTGGCGCGTGCGCGGCAAAGTGGAGCCAAAATAAGATGAAGTGAAGTGTTTCGCGGAGTGGGAAGGATAAAATGAAGAAGAATCCGGTGCAGATTTTTCAACTTGGGGCGTTAATTTTGTTTGCGGGACTTGTCGCAGCCTGTGCGGCGCAAAATCTCGAGGTGGGACTTGCCGTTGAATCCACTTCCCGCCCGCAGGGAACGGCGGATTCCTATTTCTATTTCATTTCTGCTTATGAAAAAGAGCTTACAGGGAAAATAGAAGAGGCAGAGGCCGATTACGGAAATGCCCTGAAGAGAGATCCCTCTTCGGCATCTCTTCTCGCGCGCCTCGCCTCCCTCAAGGTGCGGCTGGGAAAAATTCAAGAGGCCGAGCGTTTGGCAAGGGAGACTGTCCGCATCGATCCGTCCAATTCCAGAGGATACCTTCTGCTCGGAGGCGTTTTGGCCGCGCGCGGCGATTTGCCAGGCGCCGTTGAGGCCTACGAAGAGTTGGTGCGCATTAAGCCCAATGAAAATGAAGGAAAATTACTTCTTGGGACTGCTTACATGGAACTGGGCCGAAACGAGAGGGCGGTCGGCGTATTCGAAGGATTATTGAAGGCCGGACCGGGCAACGATCTCAGCCGTGTTTATTTGTCGGAAGTCTATATTCGCCTCAAGCGGTTTTCGGAGGCGGAGAAACTTCTCAATCTCGTGGTCAGGAAACGTCCCCGCTTCGTGCGCGGCCTCCGGACCCTTGGGCGCCTTTACGAAAGGTGGGAAAAATTCGGTGAAGCGGAAAAGGCTTACAAGCGTGTCCTCGAGTTAAATCCCAATGCTCGCGCCGTGCGGGCGAGATTGGGGCAGGTTTATATCCGCAAGGACAATATAAAGAGTGCGCTCAAAGAGTTCGAGAAGCTGAGAAAATACGAACCGAAGAATCTGGAAGTCCACCGAACACTTGGTTTCCTTCGATTTGAGCGGCGAAATTTTCAGGAGGCACTCCGGGAATTCCGCATCGTTCTTGCCCGAAACCCAAAAGACGAAGCCGTACGCAGGTTCGTGGCCGCGATTTACGAGGAACTCGATCAGTTTCCTCTTGCCGAACAGGAGCTGAGGCAACTCATCGGCCTCGTCCCGGACTCCCTGGCCGCGCGTTTGCAACTCGCACGCCTGTTTACCAGGAGGAAAATGTGGGAGGCGGCCTCAGTCACTTTGAAAGGGGCGGAAAGGATCAAGCCTGACGAGGCGCGCGTTCCCTTCATGCGCGGGGTAATCTTCACCAAGAAGAAAGAACATTCGA
>CAZUHN010000163.1:0-12660 GCA_964620535.1 uncultured Nitrospinaceae bacterium
GACCTACATCTATCCGCCGGGGCCGAGCCTCCGTCTCATCATCGACACCGTCGCCTTTTGCAAGGCGCACGTCTCGAAGTGGAACGCCGTATCCATCAGCGGCTACCACATCCGGGAGGCGGGCTCCACCGCCGTCCAGGAGGTGGCCTTCACCCTCGCCGACGCCATCGCATATATCGAGGCGGCCGCCGGGGCGGGGCTCGACGTGGACGAGATCGCGGGGCAGATTTCCTTCTTTTTCAACGTCCACAATCATTTCCTCGAAGAGATCGCTAAGTTCCGCGCGGCCCGGCGCCTCTGGGCCCGGATCATGCGGGAGCGATTCGGGGCGAAGACCGAGAGGGCCTGCATGCTCCGCTTCCACGCCCAGACGGCGGGAAGCGCGCTCACCGCGCAGCAGCCGCGGAACAACATCGTGCGGGTCACCCTGCAGGCCTTGGCCGCCGTCCTCGGCGGGGCCCAGTCCCTCCATACGAATTCGATGGACGAGGCGTTCTCCCTCCCGACCGAGGAGGCCGTCCGCGTCGCCCTTCGCACCCAGCAGGTCATCGCCGAGGAGACGGGAGTGCCCAGGAGCGTGGACCCCTGCGGGGGCGGGTACGCGGTCGAGGCCCTCACCGATGAGGTCGAGCGCCGGGCGCGGGCGCTGATCGGCGAGATCGACGGGATGGGCGGAATGCTCCGCGCCATCGAGAACGGCTGGGTTCAGCGCCAAATCCAGGAGAGCGCCTACGCCTACCAGCGGGCGGTGGACGTGGGTGATCAGACCGTGGTGGGGGTGAACCGCTTCACCACAGAGGACGATGCCTCTATCCCGACGCTTCGGATTCGCCCCGAGGTGGAGGCGCAGCAGGCCGGGCGGGTCGCCGAACTGCGGCGGAGGCGGGACGCCTCGGCCGTGGCCGGGCGGCTGGCCGCCCTCCGCCGCGCTGCGCAGGGGAGCGAAAACCTCCTTCCCCTGATTCTGGAGGCGGTGAAGGCCTTCGCCACCGTCGGCGAGATCGCAGACGCCTTGCGGGAGGTGTTCGGCCTCTACCGGGAGGGGGCGGACTTCTGATGGTGTCGCGGCCACCCCGCCGGGAGAAGGTCATCCTCTGCCACCAGCGCGTGATCGATCTCGGCGGGGTGCGGATCACCACCGAGGTGGTACCCCCGGAGGGGCCGGAGGAGAAAAGCCCTCCGTATGAGGGCACCGGCGGGGTTTTTCTCTAATTGTTGAATTTTCGGTGATTTTGGGCGAATGTTCGGGGCGGGCCGGAGCGGGGCCGCCCTCCTCCGGCTGGCCCTTTTGAGAGGCGGCGCGGCGGGGCAGGAAATATGACCGGGAACGAGATTCGACATAAATTCCTCAGCTATTTCGCCGAGAAGGAGCACCGGGTGGTCCGCAGCTCCGCCCTCGTCCCTCACAATGATCCGACCCTTCTTTTCACTAACGCCGGGATGGTCCAGTTCAAGGACGTTTTCACGGGGGCCGAAAAGCGCGACTACAACCGCGCCGCAAGCTCCCAGAAGTGCCTCCGGGTGAGCGGGAAACACAACGACCTGGAGAACGTGGGCCGCACTGCCCGCCACCACACCTTCTTCGAGATGCTCGGGAATTTCTCATTCGGAGACTATTTCAAGGAGAAGGCCATCGAGTTCGGCTGGGAGTTTATGGTCGATCGGCTCGGCTTTGAGGCCGAGCGGATGTGGATTACGGTCTTCGAAGACGACGACGAGGCGGCCGAGCTCTGGGCCCGCCTCGCCGGCATCCCCCCGGAGCGGATCGTGCGGATGGGCGAGAAGGACAACTTCTGGGCCATGGGAGACACCGGCCCCTGCGGCCCCTGCTCGGAGCTCATCTACGACCAGGGGTCCCACATCGCGGGCGGGGCGCCGGGCAGCGGGGCGGACGAGGACGGGGACCGCTACCTCGAACTGTGGAACCTCGTGTTCATGCAGTTTGAGCGGGACGCCTCGGGAGGGATGAAACCCCTCCCCAAGCCCTCGGTGGACACCGGGCTGGGGCTCGAGCGCCTCGCCGCCGTCCTCCAGGGCCAGACCAGCAACTACCACACCGACCTTCTCATGCCGGTCGTCCGTTTCGTCGAGGACCGCTGCGGGACGGCCTATACCGCTTCCTCCTCGGGCGGCCCCGAGACGGAGCGCGATGTCTCCTTCCGCGTCATCGCGGACCACGCCCGCGCGGCGGGCTTCCTGGTTGCGGACGGAGTTCTTCCCTCCAACGAGGGGCGAGGGTACGTCCTTCGCCGAGTGGCCCGGCGGGCCATGCGCCACGGACGGATGCTCGAGATCGCCGATCCGTTCCTCTTCCAGGCGGCCGGCGTTGTGGCGGACATGATGGGGGAAGCCTTCCCGGAGTTGCGCGAGAACCTGAACTACACCGCCCAGATCATCCTCGCCGAGGAGGAGCGCTTCGCCCACACTCTGGCCCAGGGCCAGCCCCGGATGGACGAGCTCTGCGAGAATGCGGCGCAAAACGGCGGCGGGACGATTCCCGGCGAGGAGGTATTCGTCCTCTTCGACACCTATGGCTACCCCCTGGATCTCGCCGTCGAGACCGCCAGGGATCGGGACCTCGTGATCGGCCAGGCCGCCTTCGACGTGGCCATGGAGAAGCAGCGGGCCCGCGCCCGCGCCCACTGGAAGGGCTCCGGGGGCGAGGCCGTCGCCCCCGTCTGGCGCGGGATCCGCGGCGAGGCCGGCGCCACCGAGTTTCTCGGCTACGACCGGCTCGAAGCGGCCACAGAGGTGCTGGCCCTCGTGAAGGAGGGTGCCCGCGTCGAACGCGCCGGGCCGGGCGAGGAGGTCGAGGTCGTCTTCGGCCGGACGCCCTTCTACGGCGAGGCCGGCGGCCAGGAGGGGGACCGCGGCCGGGTCGCCTGGGCGGAAGGGGGGGCGGAGGTGCTGGACACCCAAAAGCCCCTCGCCGACTTGACCACCCACCGCCTCCGCGTCGAGCGGGGAACCCTCGTCCCGGGTCAGGCCCTCGAGGCCCGGGTGGACGCCGCCCGGCGCGGCCCCATCCGCCTGAACCACACGGCCACCCATCTTCTGCAGTACGCACTTCGCCAGGTGCTCGGCGATCACGTCAAGCAGGCCGGCTCCCATCTCTCGCCCGCCCGCCTCCGCTTTGACTATACCCACTTCGCTGCCTTGACCGGGCGCGATCGGGAGCGCATCGAGGATCTGATCAACGAGCGCATTCGGGAAAACGCGCCGGTCACGACCGCCGAGATGACCCTCGACGAGGCCCTCGCCTCGGGCGCCACCGCCCTATTCGGCGAGCGCTACGGTGAGCGGGCACGCGTTGTCTCGGCCGGGGACTTCAGCAAGGAGCTTTGCGGCGGAACCCACGCCGGGGCCGCGGGCGAGATCGGCCTGTTCCGCATCCTGAACGAGGGGAGCGCCGCCTCCGGCGTGCGGCGCATCGAGGCGGCGACGGGGGCGGACGCCCTCGCGCACGTCCGGCGGGAGCAGCGCGTCCTCTCGGAAATCGGCGATCTGACAAAGGCGCCCCCCTTCGAGGAGGCGAAGCATGTCGGGCGCCTCATCGAGCGGGTGCGCGCCCTCGAGCGCGAGGTGCAGGAGGCGCGCGAGAAGCAGTCCCGGAGGGAGGTGGGCGGCCTCGTCGCGGAGGCGCAGGAGGTCGCCGGAGTGAAGGTGATCGCCGCTCGGATGGACGGGCTCGACCCGGACGCCCTCCGGGGGGCCATCGATCACGCCAAGGGGCGGATCAAGAGCGGGATCGCGGTCATCGCCTCGGTGGGCGACGGAAAGATTTCCATCGCGGCGGGGGTGACGAAAGATCTGACAGAGAGGTTCCACGCGGGAAATCTGGTGCGCGATGTCGCGGCGCGGGTCGGCGGCAAGGGCGGGGGCCGGCCCGATTTCGCCCAGGCCGGCGGACGCGACGTCGAGAAGGTGGACGAGGCCCTGGCCGCGGTCCACGGCCTCGTCGAGAAGATGGCTTGATCCGGGTGCGGGAAAGAGGAAGAATCGTTTTGCCATGATAGCTCCTCCCCGGGCCGCCGCCGAAATCCAAAAGAAGAACCTTTCCCTTCTCGTTCTCGCGCATCTGGCGAATGACTCTTACTTCGGCCTCCTTCCCCCCATCCTCCCCCTTCTCCTCGCGCGGTTCGGCTGGCCGGTAGCCTTCGCGGGCATCCTGACCATCTCGCTTTCTCTCGCGGGGGCGGTGGGGCAGCCCATTTTCGGTTATTACTCCGATCGGTTCCGGAAGGGATGGTTCATCGCGCTCGGCCCGTTGGGGATGGCCCTGACGGGATTCCTGATCTTCGCGCCCAACTTCGCCGCAATGTACCTCCTGCTTCTCGTAGCCGGGGTGGGTTCAGCGTGTTTCCACCCCATCGCCGTCTCCATGGCCAATCGAGTTTCCGGCACCCAGAAGGGGTTTGGGGTGTCGCTTTTCCTGGCGGGCGGGCGGCTCGGCGTGGCGGCGGGGGCAGGGATGGCGACTTTCATCCTGGCGCGCTGGGGCCTCGACGCCATCCCCCTCGCGAGCGTGTTCGGCCTCGGGCTGGGGATTTCCCTCCTCTTCATCGCCCCGCGGATCAAGTCGGCCGGTGCATCCCCGCCGGCCGACTTGGTCCGCACCCTAGAGGCCCTTCGCGAGGTGGTTCGGTCCATGAGCATGCTTTGGGGAATCAACGCCTGCCGAACCGCCTCGACCGTATCGGTTTTGACATTCATCCCGATCTACATCGTCAGTGAGGGGGGGTCCGTGGTGACGGGCGGGAGGATGGTCACGTTTTTTCTCTTGGCAGCGGCCCTCGGCGGGATCCTCGGCGGGTACGTTTCCGACCGGATCGGGCGGCGGCGGGTTTTGATCATCGGGTTTGCCACTGGCTTGTCCTCGCTGACGCTCGTGTTCCTGCTCCCGGATCCGGCCCGCACCGCGTTTTTGATGCTGGCGGGTGCGGGACTTTATACGCCGCTGGCCGTCGCCGTGACCTACGCGCAGGAACTTCTCCCGGGAAGCGCGGCGTTCGCGAGCAGCTTGATCCTCGGCGTCACTTGGTTTATGGGGAGCCTGGGCGTGGTTTTGGTGGGGGTGCTCGCGGACGCCGTGGGGATCCACATTGCTCTCCCCTTGGGTTCGCTGGCATACGTCGTCCTCGGCTTGGTGCTTTCCGTCATTCTTCCCGAGGGTCCACCAAAGGGAGAGGCTGCTGGTGAGGGTGAGTTCATTCAAAGATGAGCGGCGAATTCGAAAATCTCCCGGCCGTAAATGAGATCGCCGAACAGATGACGCAGACCCTGGAGTGCATCGGGGGGGGGGAGGTTCGTCGTGCGCCACGAAGCGGCCTGGCGGACGTTCCGGAGGAGGGGGGCTGCCCGGAGGGAAACGGTGAAAAGAAATCAGTCCTGGAGAGTTCCCTTCACAAGCGGTTGGACGAGGCGGAGCGCTACCGGTACGACCTGATTGTCCAGCGGGAGGCGATGAGGCTTCGCCACCATGCGGAAGTGGCGTGCAGGTACCCGCTTCCCGAGGTGGCCGGCCGGCCGCCGGCCTCGGGCGGATCGGTTACTCCTCCCCCGCCTTGGCCCGGAGTTTTTTCACGAGGTCTTCGTAGGAAGTTCTCCGGATGACGCGGCGGAACTGCTGGCGGAAGTTCTGGATGAGGCTCACGTTCTCAATGATCACGTCGTAAACTTTCCACTCTCCGTTCACCTTGTGCATGCGATAATAAATGGAAATCTCCCGGCTGCTTGCGGTGACGATATGGGAATCAACCTGGGTGAAGTCGCCGTCCGTGTCTTCCTTCGTATAGCGGATCGCCTCGCCGGTGTAGAGTTCGAGCTTTCCGATGTAACTCGCCTCCATCAGCAGGCTGAAGAGGCGGATGAACTCGGTCCGCTCCTTCGGCGAGCGCTTTTTCCAGATTTTGGCGAGTGAGCGCTTCGCCATTTCCTCGAAGTCGAACCGGCGGGCGATCGCCTTGCGCAGCGCCGCGCGGCGCTCCTCCTTTTTCTCCTCCCCCTTGAGGGGCGCATCCTGTATGATGGCGAGCACCATTTCCACGGCGGACCGGATCTGATCGGTGGGCTCGCCCGCAACGGCAGGCGAAGGGAATGCGGGCAGGGCGAGCACGGCGATGAGCAGCGCGCCGATCCGGCGGAGGGTGCGTCGGGAAAACCTCATTTTGCTCCGTCCTATTGCGAGGAATCGGGATCGGGCGGCACCAGGCTTCCGGATGCGTGCATCAGCCGCGCGATGCTGAGGTTATGGTTGTAGATAGCCTGCAAGTTGGCCACCCGCATTTTAATAAACTGGGCGTGCGCCTCGAAGATATCCTTGGGGGAGTCCAGGCCCAGGTCGAAATTCGCCACCGCCGAAACCATCCACTTCCGCCCGGCCCGGTAGGCTTTCTCCGTTGCGATGATGTTTTTCCGCGCTTCCATGAGGTCGAGGAAGGCCTGTCGGACCTGGACCGGAATGCCGTGCTGGGCTTTTTGCCGGATGTATCCGAGCTTTTGGACTTCGGCCCGCGCCTCGGCCACCCGGCCCCGGGTGATTCCGAAGTTCAGCGACCACTTGAAGCCTACCACCGCTGTGAGAAAGGCGTGGTTGAACCGGTCCTGGATGAAGGGATTGTGGATGGTGCTGCGGTTGTCGGCGTTGGCCACCGAGCCGATGACGCCGACGAAGATGTGCGGGTAGAGCTGGCTCCGTTCGACCTTGACGAGCGCTCGCTTCGCCTTCAGGCCGGCCTCGACCTGCTCGATCTCGGGCCGGAGGTTGAGGCTCATCTCCTGGTAGGCGGGAAGATCCTGGATCGGCCGAGTGCCGGGGACGATCCGCTTGTCGGCGACGTTAATCCTCGCTCCCCTCTCCGAGGCGATGGCGAACTTCAGCGCCTCGAGGGCGAGGGCGGCGCTCTTCTGGGCTTCGTTCAACCCCAGTTCCAGATCCCCGGTGAAGGCGTCAAGCTTGAAAAGGTCGAGCTCTTCTCCCTTTTCCTCCTCGATGAGTTTGACGAGTTTTTTCCGTGCACTCTGGAGGGTGTCACGCGTTTCGAGGAGAACGCTCATCACCTCCCGCGCGGTGACCACGCCGTAGTAGTACTCGTGGACCTTGAGGGCGATGTCAGCTTTCTTGAGGCGGGCGCCTTCCTGCTGGACGCGGACGCCGTTGCGCGCCGCTTCCCGCAGGCCCCTGATGAGGCCGAAGGTTTGGATGGGCTGGATGAGTTGCAGGTCAGCGGACTGGAAAGTGCCGAGGGGCGTGGTGCGGTCCGTCTTGTCGGGGGAGAAGAGCTGGTTCCCCCGCGCCCGGGGGACCGGGCCCACCACACCGAGGATCTCGATCTGGGGCCAGCGCGCCGCGTCGGCCTGATTGCGCTTGGCGCGGTAGATGTCCACGTCCGCCAGGGCTTCTCGGACCTCGTAGCTTCGCTGGAGCGCGAGGTCCACCGCCTGATCGAGGGTGAGGACGCTGGCGGCGCCCGTCCCTCCCTGCCGGAGGGTCATGTCCGCCGCGGCGGAGGCGGGAAGGAAGAGGGCGAGGAGGGCCGCCGCCAATTGTGGGACGCCGAAAAAGGGACCGGATCCGCGCGTCGTCGGTGCGATCATTTCACAGCCCCGTAGATGAAATCGCCGATGATTTTCTGAATGTCGAGGGGGGGCTCGGTCTCGCGGATGCGCCCTCCCGCGGAGATAATTTTTTCCGAACCGCCCGGGCTGAGGTTAACGAAGCTGTCCCCCAGGATCCCCTTCGTGCGGACCGAGGCAATGGTGTCCGAGGAGATCTTGAGGGAGGCGTCGAGGAGAAGCACTACGACCGCCTCGTCCTCATCGAGGGCGATTGACTTCACCCGGCCGACCTGTACGCCCGCCATCTCCACCGAGGTGCCCACCCGCAACCCCGAGACGGAGGAGAACTTCGCGGAGACCTCATAGACCCCCGTCTCGAACAGCGTCAGACTCCCTAGGCTCACCGAGAGGTAGGCGAGGCAGAGAATTCCGGCCAGGACGAAAGCGCCGACCGCCAATTCCACTTTCCGCTGTGCCAAGTTGCCCCCTCCTCAGAGAAGGATCGAGGTCAGGACATAGTCCGCGACCAGGATAAGGACAGAGGAGAGGACAACGGCTCGGGTGGTGGCTTTACCGACGCCCTCCGCGCCGTATCCGCATGTGTGTCCTTTGTAGCAGCAAACCCAGGTCACGAGAAGGCCGAAAACCAGAGATTTCCAGATTCCTTCGTATATATCCGTCATTTCCACCTTCTCCTGCATTTCGCCGAAATAGGTGCCGCTGCTCAGGCCGAGCAACTTTACGCTGACGAGGTAGCCTCCGAAAATTCCCGTCACATTAAAGAGCGCCGTCAGCAGGGGGACGGTTAGAATTCCCGCCACGATTCGGGGAACCGCGAGCCTTTGCAGGGGGTTCACGGCCATGCTCCGGAGGGCGTCGATCTGCTCGGTGATGACCATGATGCCAATCTCGGCGGTCATGGCCGATCCGGCGCGCCCCGTCACCATGAGGGCCGTCAGGACGGGGCCGAGCTCCCGGAGAAGGCCGAGCGCCACCGCCGGGCCGAGGAGCCCCACGGAGTCGAACTGGTTCAGGGTGTAAAAGCCCTGGAGTGCGAGCACCATGCCGGTGAAAAGGCCCGTCAAAAAAATAATCGATACCGAGCCAACGCCGATGAAGTACATTTGCCGGACGATAAGGCTCCCCCGCCAGGGGGGAACAAAAAAACAGCCAGCGACTTGGCCGAGGAAAATGCCCATCCGGCCCATCTCGGCGACGAAAAACAGCGTCCCCCTTCCGAGTCTTTCCAAGGTGGCCCGGGAGGCCGCGGGGAGATTCGCTCCCTGCCTTCCGGAATGGGCCTTTTGCGGTGAAAACGATCCGGGCATAAAGGAGTCTGGCACCTTTCCGGGGTGGGTTTCGGGAGCAAAAAAGACACCCCACGGCTGTATTAAATGCGTTTCTAGTGTATCTTTCTTCGTTGTCCGAAGGCAATGGTTGTTTCGGTGTCTCCGCGGCCGGCGCGGCGGAGGATCGGGAGGGTGGCTTGATGCCGGGCGGGCCATCCCGCCGCGCCGCGCGGAACTGCTTCTGGCGCCCCCTCTGGCCGCGCCGGCGTCTCCATCTCGAACGGGCTCTCATGGCGAACGAAAAAAAATTGAAACCGGCTTCCAGCTACATCGAATTCGGCTTGCGCCTCCACAAGGATGATTTCACCCAGTTGACCGCCGCCGTCATCTTCGTCTACCTGCCTCTTTCTGCGCTCGCCCTGTTTTTTCTTCCCCTGGAGCAGATGCAGAGTGGGAGCGTCACGGTGGATTCCGCGTCGGGAATTCTCCTCTATGTCTTTTTGGCGCGCGTGATTCAAACCTTCATCTTCATTCTGGTCATCCTCAAGGTCCATCTGCAATTGAAGGGGGAGGGAAACGTCTGGGACGTTTCGGGTGCGCTCGCCCGGCTGGCGCGGGTTGCCTCGGTGGATCTGGTCTACGTTCTCGCGCTTGCGCTCGCGGTTCAGTGGATCAGTTTCATCCTGATGGTCATATTTTTCGGGGGAAGTGTCAGCGGTCGGATCGCGGCGCTTGTGGTTTCGGTATTCGTGGTCGCGGGTCCAGCGGTGCGTTATTATTATTGTACTTTCTCGGCGATGTTTCACGCGGAAGGTTTTCGAGATTCATTCCGGATCGCGGGGTCCATCTCGGCCGGGAGCGAGCGCTTGGTGATATCCATTTTCCTGATTTACTTGCTTGCCTGGTCCATGATCTGGTGGGCTCTACAGAATATCTTTGGGGTGGGCATTATTGGAAACATTGTAACGCAGGCGGTCATTATGGTCGCCTCCCTCTCCTATTTCTTCGCCACCTACCGGCTGTACCTGGACCTCACCCTCGCCGAGGCGAACCTGCTCGCCAACGCCGACGAAGGGGGCGCGGCCCCGCGCCCCTTCCGATCGGGTTCAAACGCCGGTCGGGACGGGGAGAGCGCTTCCGGTGAATCCCGCCCGCCGGACTAAGAGATAGCTATAAATTTATCTCGAATGAAAGGCCGTCGTAGGCCAGTTCCACGCCTTTGGGCAGCATGCTATTCGTTTCGCAGTAAGCCAGATCGTACGTCGTGTGGGTGAAGTAGGTTTGCGCCGGCTTGAGAGCCTCTACCATTTCTAGCGCCTGGGCCACCGTGAAATGGGAGGGGTGTTCACGGTGACGGAGGGCGTCCAGGATGAGCCAGCGGGCGCCCTTCAGGATTTCCATCGAGGATTCCGGGATGGCGTTGCAGTCCGTCGCGTAGGCGAAGTCTCCGACGCGAAGGCCCATCACGCGGAGGCCGTTGTGCTCGAGCGCGAACGGGCGCACCTTGATCCCGCCCGCCCCGAAAGATTTCTCGTCCCGCTCGTGGAGGGTGAGCTCGGGTTTGAATCCGGCGTAATCGTTATTGTCCTCGAAGATGTAGCTGAAATTCCTGCGTAGCATCCGCGCGGTTTCCGGGTAGGCGTAGCAGGGGATCGCTTTTTTCATTAGATAGTTGAAGACCCGCATGTCGTCGATGCCGTTGGTATGGTCCGCGTGGTAATGGGTGTACACCACAGCGTCCACCCGGCGCAGGCCGTGCCGGATCGCCTGCTGGCGCAGGTCGGGCCCGGTGTCTACGAGCAGATTTCCTGCCGGCGATTCGATCACGATGCTCGGCCGGAGGCGCTTGTTCCGCGGGTTGCCGGAGAGACAGACGGGCTCGGTGCAGCCTATCGCGGGGACGCCCGTCGATGTTCCGCAACCGAGGACGGTGACGCGGGCGGTCCGGTTCACCGGACCGCCTCGGCCAGGGCCTGAATGGTCTGCTCCACCCCCTCCCGGGAGATGTCCATGTGGGTCACGGCGCGAAGGGAGAATTTGCCCACGGAAAACAGGGAGACGCCGCGCTCCCGGAGGCGGGAGGTGACCTCCTCGCCTGTGCGGCCGCTCTCGGTGACGTCCAGGAAGACGATATTCGTCGGGGTCGTCTCGTAGGTGGAGCGGACGCCGGAGACGCCGGCCGCGTGCTCGGCGAGCGTCTGGGCGTTCGCGTGGTCCTCCGCCAGGCGCTCGATGTGATGGGAAAGCGCGTAGATGCCGGCGGCGGCGAGCGTCCCGGCTTGCCGCCAACCACCACCGAGCATTTTCCGGATCCGCGCCGCCCGCGCGATGAAGTCTTTCGGCCCGATGAGGAGCGAGCCCATCGGGCAGCCCAGCCCCTTGGAGAGGCAAAAGCTGAGCGAATCGCACCGTTTTCCCCATTCGAGGGGGGGGACGCCCGAGGAGACGACGGCGTTAAAGATCCGGGCGCCGTCGATGTGCAGGGGGATCCTCCGTTCGAGGGAGAGCGCCTGGAACTCTTCCACTTTTTCGAGAGGGAATATCTGCCCCCCGCCCTGGTTGTGGGTGTTTTCGAGCCACAGTAGGGCGGTCCGGGGGAACAAGGGGCTGTCCGGCCGGATGGCGTCCTCGGCGTCCTCCCGGGAGAATATTCCCCGGTCGCCGTTCAGGAGACGGAATTGAATCCCCGAGATCATGCCCGCCGCCGCCAATTCGCTGTGGATGGGATGGGATCGGGCGTCGCAGATGACCTCCTCGCCGGGCTGGGTGTAGACCTTGATGGCAATCTGGTTCGCCATCGTCCCGGATGCCACGAACAGGGCCGCTTCCTTGTCGAAGAGGGAGGCGGCGCGATCTTGGAGATCGTTGACCGTGGGATTTTCTCCGAAAAGGTCGTCGCCCAGCCCCGCCTGCGACATGGCCTCCCGCATGCCGGGCGTGGGCCGGCAAAACGTGTCGGCTCTTAGATCGACCACTTTTCCGGTCAAAGGGGTCCTCCGGAGTAATCTCTTTTATTACGAAATAGATTGCGGTTCCGGTTCCACGTATTTCTTTCCATGGAAGGCCTCGACGGCTTGGTAGACTTTTTTCTTCACGAAGATGTCCACCAATTCCGCGTCGAGGTGATTATCCTTGACCTCGAAGCCGAGAAGCTGAATTGCCTTATCGAGGGGAACCGCCTTTTTGTAGGGCCGGTCCGATGCGGTGAGCGCGTCGAAGATGTCGCAGACGCACATTATCTTCGACTGGAGGACGATATCCTCTTCTTTTAATCCTAGGGGATACCCTTCTCCGTTCAGCTTTTCATGGTGGCCGTGGGCGATCTCGGGGATACCCTTGAGAACCTTCGTCCAAGGAATCTGGGTGAGGAAATTGTAGCTGTGCGAAGCGTGGGACTCGATTTCCTTGCGCTCGCTCAGGTTGAGGTTCCCCCGCCGGATTTTGAGGCTGTCCAGCTCTTCCGGATATAAGTAGGTGTTTACCTTGCCTTCGAAGTCGAGATAGATTTTGGAGCTAAGGTTATCCAAGGCGTCAATATCACCGTCCGGCATCATGGAAGGGGCGTCAGATTTTATGATGAGCGCGAGATTCTTGTCCACTTCGGCGAGAGCTTTGTCCATCTCCGCTCGCACCTTTTCCGCTTCCTCATTTTTTCCACTGAGAGCGTATTGAAGCATTTTTTCCTGGTATTCACTCTCCACGGTGCGCTTGATGAAATTAAATCGTTCCTTTACCATCCCCATTTGCAAGGGATAGAGCTTGTTTTGCTTTTGGAGAACTTGCTCGCGCACCCCGATTTTGCCGAAGTCGTGCA
>CAZUHN010000164.1:0-7840 GCA_964620535.1 uncultured Nitrospinaceae bacterium
ATGGTGAGGACGGCGATCTCGTCGGTGCGCTGGGCGTGAACGGCGCGAAAAAGGTCCATGCGTTCGATCATGAGGATTCCTCTACTATTCGGTGAAGGCGTAGTGCCCGCCGTGAGCGAGGAGCGCCGCCGCGTTGCCTTCCTCGGGGGCTGTCTCCAGTCCGTCCTGTTCGGGGAGGTGAACCGCGCCGCCGTGCGCACCCTTGCCGCCACCGGAGTTGTCTACCCCGGCTTCGCGCATGACCCGGACCGCGTGCGGGTTCAGCCCATGGACCTCGATCCCGGCCGAGTAGGGTTCGAGAAAGTCCCCCTTGAGGGCGCGCGCCCACCCCTCCGCCATCTGACTGCGGCAGGAGTTTCCGGTGTAGAGGAAAAGAGCCTTGGCCTTTTTCACCGCCTTGGACCCATGGCCGGCCGGGGCGCGGCACGGCCCGCGCCCCCCCCGAAGCGCTCTCCCAGGTAATCTTCCAGCGGCCTGGGCGCGAGGCCGAAGGCCTCCTTCATGGGGCCGATGTCGCACATGTTGTCCTCGCCTAACATAGTGATCTGTTCCTCGGTGAAGGGGGGCTTGATCGGAAGAAGGTCGAAGAGCTTCGCCTGCAGCCGGGCGAGGGGGATGGGCAGGTGGACGAGCCCCCGCCGCTTTCCCATGGCCCGGGCCACCATGCGGAGGAGGTCCTCCAGGGCGTAGGCCTTATCCCCCCCGAGCTCGTAGATATGGCTGGCCGTCCCGGGCCGCCCGAGGGCGCGGACGAAGCACCGGCAGACGTCCTCCACCCAGATGGGTTGTAGCTTCCTCCGGCCCGGCCCGATGACCGGGAGGAGCGGCGACCGCTGAGCGATGCCGGCGAAGGTGTTCAGGAACGCGTCGCCCTCGCCGAAGATGACGGATGGGCGGAAAATGGTCCAGTCCAGCCCGCTCTCCCGCACGAACCGCTCGGCGACCCACTTCGTCTTATGGTAGCGGGCGGTGGCGTTCTCCCGCGCGCCGAGCGCGCTTATGTGGAGGAAGCGCTTCGCCCCCGCCTGCTTGGCCGCCTCGAGCACGCGCCGGGTCCCCTCGATGTGGACGGCCTCGAAACCGGCGCTTCCCTTCTCGACGATGACCCCCACGAGGTGAATCACCCCTTCTTGCTTTTGCATCAGACTGGCGAGCTGATCGATCGAATACGCCGTGAGGTCCCCCCGAACGGGGTACACCCCCGGGATCCGGGTCAGGCGCGTCCGCGCGGGCTCCGCCTCCCGCGAGAGAACCCGGCTCTCATGGCCCGCCTCCGAGAGCTGGCGGAGCAGAGACTCGCCCACATAGCCCGAACCCCCCGTCACGAAAAGTTTCATGCCATTCCTCCCTTGCCGCGCAGGCTGTTTCCGGCTTCCTCCGCTCCCGCTAGGCGGGGCTCCTCCCCGACCGGCGGCGCCGTCTTCATGACCTCCCGGAGAACCTCGGTCGCGTACGCCCCGGGCGGCAGCGTGAACCGGAGGAGCAGGTCCGCCCCCTCCTTCTTCTCCACTCCGGCTCCCTCGATCCGCACCCGGTAAGGGCGCCTGGCGCCGCGGGCGCCGAGCCGGGCGAGTCCCGCTGCCGCAGCCTCCCGGGCGATGCCGAAGGCGCGGAGAACCTCCGCTTCCATCCGGCCCGCCTCCCCCCCCGCCTCCAGCGTCCGCTCCCCGAAGAGGGGGCCGGCGGGGCTGACCTCGAAACGGAGAACGGCTTCCGCCGACTCAGCGGGATCTCCGATCCGGCGTTCCTTCCCAGTCCGGTGGCGACAAATCACATCGCCCGCGAAGAGCCGATCCATTGTCTCCCCGGCGAGCCTTCGCGCCAGGCAAGCGTTGAAGAGGGCCGCCTGGAACGCGGAGGCGAAAAGTAGCCGCTCGCGCCAGGGAATCGCCCGCAGCGCGCTGCCGGGCGGCTCCCCCTTCGAGAGGCGCGCGAGAACGGTCCGCTCCGCCCTCCACCCGCCGGGATAGAGGCGGCGCGCGCCCGCGAAGTCGCCCGCCCCGAAGCGCCGCCGGGCCTCCCCGAGCCAGGCGCTCATTTCTCCGCCGCCCGCCCCGCCGAGGAGGAAGGAGAGGGTCTGGGCGGCATCGCCCAGGGCGAGGGCCCGACCCACCTCCGCCGAGTCCCCCCGCGCGCCGAAGCGCTGATCGCCGAAGGCGTTCGGAACGCCCCGCCCAGCGAGAACCCCGAGAATGGCACGGGCTTTCTCCGCCCCGCCCGGGACCGCCTCCCGGATCCGGATTTCGAAGCGGTTTCCCCGGTGGGCTCCCCGCCGAAGCTTGGCCCGGCCCCGGGTCACGTCCAGCACCCAGAGGGCCTGCCCGGCGGAGTCCTCCTCCCGCGCAAGCCGCCGCTCCGCCGCGCCCCCGGGGGACCGGAAGGAGAGCCACTGTCGGGCCACCGCGCGCGCATCCTTCATGCCGGCCAGACCGATGTCCCGCTCGGGAACGCCGAGGCGCCGGCCGAGGCGCCGGGCCGCCTCCAGCGTGGGAAGGCCCCGCTTTTCGATCCGAACGTACAGATGCTCCCCGCTCCCCTCCGGGGGGGAGAGCGGAATTTCCTCCACAAGGAAATCATCGGGCGCAACCCGGATGCGACCCCCCGTTCCCGGAAGGGTGCCGGTGAGGTACTGCTCCCGGGGCGCCCCGCCGGTACGGCACACAGGCGGCATTATATTCGACCCTGGCTCCCGCACTACACCGCCCCCGTGATTCCCCCACCCGGATTGCGCGCGCGCCGCGCGAGGAGTAGCTTGCGCGCAGGAGCAGCGAAATCGCCTCGCGGGAAATCACTCCGGCGGCACCGCCCCTGCCACGCCCCCCACCCCCCCCCCCCCGAACGCAAAGAGGAGAATCAATGCAAACCGCCTTCGACCGCACCACCTTCGTTCTCGCAGCGCTGACGGCAATCCTCTACTTCGTCGCCTACCAAAGGGTCGGCGCTTTCCCATGGGCCTCCGCGGAACGAGCTGGAAACCTTTTTACGAGCATCCTGCCGAAGCTCGTCTTCGGCTTCCTGATCGGGGGCGTCCTCGCGGACGTCCTCCCGAGGCACATCATCGAGAACTGGCTGTCGGACCAGTCCGGCTGGCGCGGTCTCGCTGTCGGCTTTCTCTTCGGCGCTTCGATGCCGATTGGAGCCCCCTTCGTGATCATGCCGATGGCGGCCGGGCTCATTAAGGGCGGCGCGGGCTTCGGCCCCATCGTCACCATGCTCACCTCGGCGGCCGTCTTCGGGCCCGCCCGGATCTTGATCTACGAGATTCCGATAATGGGAAGCCAGTTCTTCTTCGTCCGCGCGGCCGCGGTTTTCTGGATGCCTTTCACGGCGGGATTCATCGCGCAGCAGGTCTCCGCACGCCTCGGTTAATCAACATGGCGCGCTTTTGCCGGAACTCTTCTCTCTGAAAAGGAGTGCACATGGCTGGGGTGGTTGACCGTATAACATTCGTCATCGCGGCGGTCGCGGCGGCTTTTTTCTATTACGTTTACCTGAAAACGGGCCAGGTCCCCTGGGAGGCGGCGGGCCGCGCCGGAGCCCTTTTCGTGAACATCGTTCCGAAGATCGCCTTCGCCTTTCTCATCGGAGCCCTTTTCACCGAGGCCATCCCGCGGGAGATCGTTCAGAATTGGCTCTCGGACCGCTCCGGCTTGCGGGGGATTCTTCTCGGATGGATCGTCGGAGGGATGATGCCCTCGGGGGCGCCCTTCGTGATTCTTCCGATAGCGGCCGGGCTCCTCAAGGGAGGCGCCGGAATCGGGCCCACGGTGGCGATGCTCACCTCGACCGCGCTCTTCGGGCCGGTTTGGGTGATCCTCTATGAGATCCCGATCATGGGCTCGGCCTTCTTCTTCACCCGCCTCGCCGGGGTCATCTGGATTCCCCCGATCGCGGGCTTCATCGCCCAAGCGGTCGCCCTGCGGTTCCGATAGGGGGGCGCCTAGGCCTCAGCCTTTTTTGGGCACAACGAGGGGAAGGTCCTCCCGGTCCCCCCATTCCTTCCACGAGCCCAGGTAGTTCCGCACCCGGGGATACCCCAGAAGGCGGTAAACCAGGTAAGCGTGGGCGGAGCGGTACCCCCCCTGGCACAGCGGGACGATCTCCTTGTCCGGGGTGAAGCCCAGCCCTTCGAGCATCCCCCGCAGCTCCCCGGCTTCCTTGAAGACGCCGTCCTCGCCGATGGCCTCGAGCCACTCGTTGTGGATCGAGCCAGGGATGGCTCCGCCGCGCGCGGCCCGGACGTTCTCGGCGTAGTATTCGCCCGCGCTGCGGGTATCGTGGACCATAACGTCCTCGTCGTTCAGATGGTCCAGGATATACTGGGCCGTCGCGATGCGGCCCTCGGCGAAGGGCTTGAGGTGGCCCGCGAAGGAGGCGCGAAAGATTTTCTTGTCGCTGGAGACGCTCGGGTCGTACGGTCCTCCGGACATCGGCCAAGCCTCCCGCGTCACGGGATGGCCCGCCAGTCCCCAGGCCCCGATTCCTCCGTCGAGGATGTGGACGTCCTCGTGCCCCAGGTACTCGAGGAACCAGAAGCCGCGCGCCGCGCGCATGCCCGAGTTCTCCTCGTAGAAGACGACCGTCTTGCCGTAGTCCGCCCCCCGAATCTCCATCAGGTAGGCGAGCATCCAGGTGAACGCCGCGAGCGGTCCGGGGCGGGTGTCGTTCAGCGAGACGCCGTAGAGGTCGAAGTGCGCCGCCCCTTCGATGTGCCCCGCGCAAAAATCGGGGGCCGGGCGGGTGTCGATGATGACGAGATCGTCCCCCTTGCGATCCCCGATCCGGCCGCGAAGATCCTCGGGGGTCCAGGCGAGGCCGGGATTCGTATAACCCTTGGCGTTCATGGCTCTGAAGCGTCTCCTTGGAGAGCGCCGGGCGGGCGCGGCGGCGGCGGCGGAATCGGCTATCTGTACTCGCCCGGGCTGAGCGGCTCAAGCCGGTCGGTGAGCTCCCGCGTGGAAGCGGACCCCTGGATCACCCGGAGGCTCACCCGGTTCCTCCCCCCCGCAGTGAGGAACCGGTAGCTCAGCTTTGCGATTCGGTCGTAGTTGTACCAAATGTGGGTATTGCGCTCCCCGCCCGCAACGAGGATGAGGTGCACCATCTCGATCCTGCCGTCGGGCAGGGTGACGATCTCCATCCTGTCGATCTCACGGGCGAAGGTTTCGATCTGGCCCGTCGCCAGGGTGACGGTCACGACTAGGTCGAGCGGCCGCTCCCTTTGCTGAAATATGAGGGGGGACAGGGGCGGAGCGGGCAGGGCCTGGGGGGCGGGAACGGGCGGCTGCTCCGCCGGAGTCTGTGCGCGCGCGTTCTGCGTCCCCACTCCCAGGGCCATGGCGGCCACGAGCGATACGGGGATGATCGCTTTTATTAACGACATTCTTCCTCCTCCGGTTTTCGGTGTCCTGTCGATTTTCAATGAACGGTTCCTATCATAACCCATTTCATAGCCCATTACGGAAGAGAGACTGCGCACCGAAACCCATAGACGGAAAGCCTCCTGTCGGGACGATCCCCGGTGCGGCTCGAATTGGCAAGTCCCCAGCGGCCGTTGATCCAGGAGCCGCCGCGCAGGGTGCGGTAGACCACCCCTTTCCGAGAATAGGGGGAAGGGCTGTCCAAGCGGGAACGAAATGGATCCTCCACCCATTCCCAGGCGTTCCCGGCCATGTCCTCGGCCCCGTGCAGGCTCGCCCCGCCCGCGTGTCGGCCCACAGCCTTCGGGCTCCCGCGATCGGGGGAGAGTCCAAAAACCGCGTTCCGGCCGATGAATTTGTCTCCCCACGGGTAGAGCCGCCCCTTTTCCCCGCCTCGCGCGGCGAACTCCCACTCCCTTTCGGTGGGAAGCCGCTTGCCCGCCCAGGCGCAGTAGGCCCGCGCTTCGTGCCACGTCACCCCAACCACCGGGAGGTGGGGCCCCGCGAAGCGCTCTCTTGCCAGGAAGGGGGGTCCGGGAAGTCCCTTCTCGCGCACAAAAGCGGCGTACTCCGCGTTGGAGACCTCGAACTTATCAAGAAGAAAAGCGCGGACCTCAACAGGGGGCGGCGTTTCCTTGTTATTCTGATTCTTTTTGCCCGG
This sequence comes from uncultured Nitrospinaceae bacterium, assembly GCA_964620535.1. GTDB lineage: Bacteria > UBA8248 > UBA8248 > UBA8248 > UBA8248 > CAZUHN01. The sequence continues at coordinate 6,082 of CAZUHN010000164.1, forward strand.
AATTTTCCCGCCCATTGCGAACCGGCCCCCGGTCACGGACACCATGTTCTCGAACGAAGGCTTCCGGGAGGCCGGGCGGGCAGGAGAGGGGTGGGGTGGGGTCTTTGTCTTCTTTTCGGGGAGTTTTTCCGGCTTCAGCACCTTCGGCGCCCTAGCCTTCAGCTCTTTGCCGTCCGGCTTCTCGGTTTTTCCCGCCGGGGGGCGGTCGCTTTCTTTCCCGACCGGGGCAGCGCCGGGGGACCGGGGTGGGGGAAGGCCGTGAAGGGCGCGCTCAGCGAGCTCGATCTCGATGTTTGCGATCTCGGGCCAAACCGCCTTGTTCAGGGTCTTGAGGATGGCGCGAGCGCGCTCCCGCTCACCGAACCGGTAGAAGAGATAGCCGAGCCCGCGAGTGACGCTCCCGTCCTCGGGGTAGAGGGAGTGCGCCTTCTTGAAGACGGGAAAGGCCTCGTCGGGGCGCTTGGAGTCATAGAGCGTCCAGGCCAGCCCCGTGAGGGCGTAGAGGCTATCGGAGTGGATCTTCAGCGCCGCGCGGAAGTGGCGCTCGGCCGCCGCGTAGTTCTCCCGTCGGTAGGCCCGCTCGCCCATCTGGTTGAATCTGGCGGCGCGCGCCGCATCGCCACCTTCCTTTTTCCTTCTCTTCTCCCGCGTGGCGATCTCTCTCGCGCGCTCCAGGCCGGCCCGCGAAAGGGCGGGGGGCGGGGCCTCCGTGGCGGCGACCCCTTCAGGCGGGCGGGCTTCCTCCAGCGAGACGCAGCCTGCCGTTAGCAGGACGAAGCCGAGCGCCTCGCAGGCAAAACGATTCCGGCGAAAATTTCTCATGATTCGATCCGGCCGCTGCTGCACGGGCCGACTCCCCGACGAATGCGCCCTTCTCCCGGGCCCTAGCCTTGCTCCCCGCCGTTTGAGTTTTCCTCGATACGGGCGAGGGCCGCTACCCGGTCGTTTCCCTTTACCCCGATGAGCCGGACCCCCTGGGTGGCGCGGCCGATGACCGATACGTCCGCCGCGCGCATCCGGATGAGCTTGCCGCCCGTGGTTATCAGCATAATTTCGTCTTCCTCTCCCACGCGGCGGATTCCGATGACGTGTCCATTCTTCTTCGTGACCTTGATGTTGATGACGCCCTTGCCGCCCCGGTTCGTCACACGGTACGCCTCGACGCGGCTCTGCTTCCCGTAACCGAGCTTGGTCGCCGTGAGGATGTTGTCACTCGGGGAGACGATCTCCATGCCGACGACCTCGTCCTTCTCGGCGAGCCGGATGCCCCGCACCCCGCGCGCGCTCCGCCCCATGGGGCGCACCTTGCTTTCGGGAAAGCGGACGGCCTTCCCCATCCGGGTGCCAAGGAACACCTCCCGGGTGCCGTCAGTCTGGCCCACCCCGATGAGCTCGTCGCCTTTGTTCAGGCCGATGGCAATGATCCCGCCCTGCCGCGGGTGGCTGAAAGCTGAGAGTTCAGATTTCTTCAAAACGCCGCGCCGGGTGGCCATGAGGATATACTTGTCCGGCTCGAACTTTCGGACCGGCATCACCGCCGAGACCCGCTCCCCCGAGGAGAGGTGGAGCAGGTTGACGACAGCCTTGCCACGGGCGGAGCGGCCCGCCTGGGGAAGGGAGTGCACCTTGAGCCAGTGGCACCTTCCGTTGTTCGTGAAGAAGAGCATGTAGTCGTGGGTGGAGGCGATGAAGAGCTGCTCGACGAAGTCCTCCTCCTTCGTCCCCATTCCTATCACGCCCTTTCCGCCGCGCCGCTGCT
>CAZUHN010000165.1:0-8397 GCA_964620535.1 uncultured Nitrospinaceae bacterium
CCAGAGCCTGGGAAGAGCTTTGACTGGAACATCATCCGGAAAGGCAGCGAACTCGGATTCCGCACGCTGGCGGTGCCCTCCGAACTCGGGGGGGGCGGCGCGGATCTCCTGACGCTGTGTCTGGTCACGGAAGAGTTCGCGGCGGCGGATCCAGGGATCACTGTGGCCTTCGATCAGTGCTGGAAGTTATCCCACCTCCTGGCGAAAAGCATCAGCGGCGAGCAGCGCGAACGGTGGTTCCCCCTCTTCATGGATGACCCCGAATGTCTCCTCGCCATCGGGATCACCGAACCCGACTACGGCTCGGACAGCTTCGGCCTCGTGTATGGCCCAAGGGTCGGAGTTCAGCTAGAAGCGAAGCGGGACGGAGATGACTGGATTCTGAACGGCACAAAGCATTTCATCGCCAACGGCAACATCGCCAAGATCTATTTTATCATCGCTCGCACGGATAACACTGTGGGTATCGACGAGGGCTGTACCTCATTCATTGTGGCAAAAGGGCATCCCGGCTTCAGCTTTGGCCGCTATCACGACAAGATGGGCCTCCGGAACCAAGTGAACGCCGAGCTGATCTTCGAAAACTGCCGAATCCCAGACCGAGACCGCGTGACGCCAATCGGGCAGGGGCTCAAATTCCAGACGGATTTGGCGAAAGGGAGTCACGTCGAGGCCGCCGCGATCGCGCTGGGTATCGCTCGGAGGGCGTTTGAGGAATCTCTCGGGTACGCCCGCAACCGAGTGCAGGGCGGAAACCCGATCATCGAGCACCAGTCGGTCCAGCTCATGCTCTCCGAGATGGCTATGCTCGTCGAGGCATCGCGGAATTTCGTCTGGCGAACGGCGATCCGGGGCGAAGTGGAACCTTTCGAGCCTCACTATTCCCTGCTTTGCAAACCGTTCGCCGCTGAGGCCGCCTTTCAGTGCGCCAAGCTCGGCCTGGAGATTTGGGCGGGCATGGGCTACATGAAGGAGGCTCCCATGGAGAAAATTATGCGTGACGCCGCCGGGTATCTTCACTCTGACGGATCGAATAAAGTTCATCTCTTAAAAGCGGCCCAACTCTTCTGCGGGCTCACGCAGAAGCACTGATTGTGCTTTCCCCTGGAGACAAAATAATCGACAAGACATTGAATCCACACCCCCTGTGTCCATGTGCTCGCGCATCTTCTGGATATTTTCGCGGTAGACTTCCGAAATTTGAGCGAGGGGCCACCGTACTTCCTCGGGCTTCGAGGATAGAACGTCGAAATTCACTCAAGGGATTTGCCTGTGATGCCGAGCTCCGGTTCCCCGTCTTCGAGGAACGAGCGCGAGAGAGAGCGTGTGGCTTCAGTGACTTCTTCGGGTGTCGGGAGCGCGGGCCGTTGCGGGTTTCTTACTTTTTCGGTTGGTCTTTTTTGGGGCTTCTCCTGATCCCCTTGCCCCTGCATCTGGCGGCCTAACCCCTTCGCCATCTGGCCGAAGAACACTACCGGCCCCTGATTCTCATCGGAAAGATGCGGAATGAACTGTTGAACCGGGAAACCTTCTACACACTAGATGAAGCCAAGGTACTGGTGGAGCGATGGAGGCAGGAATACAATCGAATCCGACCTCATAGCGCACTCGGCTACCGCCCACCGGCTCCCGGGGCGATAGAGCCACCTCCTCCAGGATTCACCTTCCGGAGGAGATGGCTGAAAGACTAACATAAGGGGTGGTACCACTATCGGGGGCAGGCCAGTCCGGACTACCTCAAGAAAGCTATGGGGTTATTTTCAGAGAAATCTGGCACAATAATCGGCACAAGAAATCAGACAGCTGAAAACATGTAACAAGTTCAAAGTGTTAAGGATTACTCAAGAGGACTGCAAATCCTCCATCCCCGGTTCAAATCTGGATGGCGCCTCCATCGAGGACTAAGGATTTCTATAATTAAAGGATAGGGGTCCGGTAAAGAGAGTTGGGCCGTTTGCCCAGACACGGACGAAACCCATGAACAATTTTTCAGGGAGGGAACAACATTAACGGGAAGGGGGACTTCTGGGACGAAAAGGTTGAAACTCTGAGCCGCGATGAGCTCTCCGCTCTTCAGTTCGACCGCCTACGCTCACAATTGGATAAGCTGTACCAGGGATCCAAGTTTTACCGAAATAAGCTCCGGGCGGCGGGTTTCGAACCCGGGAATCTGTGCTCGCTAGATGACGTGAAGCGCCTCCCGTTCGTCACCAAGGAAGAACTCCGCGCGGAACAGGCCGCCCACCCTCCATTCGGGAGGTACACCCTGGCGTCCCCAGACACCTGGGGCGAACTCCACCCCTCCACCGGAACGACCGGTGTGCCCGTGGGCACCATCTGGTCTGCGAACGATGTGGAGAACATCACGGAAGTCACCGCTCGGACCATGTGGGGCTTCGGCGTGCGGCCCACCGACGTCGTCCAGAACGCTTTCGCTTATGGCCTTTGGGTCGCAGGAATGAGCGTCCACTACGCCGCACGGCGGATTGGCTGCTTCGTTATCCCCATTGGCGCGACGATGACCGAGCAGCAAATTTTTTATATGCGCACCATGCGTTCGACCGTTATGCTCGCCACCCCCTCTTTCGCAATCCACATCGCCGAACGGATGCGCTCGGCGGGTGTGAGCCCCGACGATCTCCCCCTCCGCCTGGGCTGCTTCGGGGGAGAAGCTGGAACGGAAAATCCCTCTACCCGCATGAAAATCGAAGAGGGTCTTGGCATCGAGGCGTATGACTACTACGGCATAGGAGAGATTGGGCCCACTTTCGCCTGCGAATCCACGTCCAAGACGGGCCTCATCTGGAGCGAGGATCACTATCTCATCGAACTGGTAGACCCAAAAACGCGCACCCCGGTCGAGGAAGGAGAGATCGGAATCGTCGTGATCACCCATCTCACCCGGGAAGCCACCCCGATGCTCCGCTACTGGACGAACGATTACGCCCGCCTCAACACCGCCCCCAGTCCCTGCGGGCGCACACATGCGCGCTCCCCGGGCGGCATCCTGGGGCGAGCGGACGATCTGGTCATATATAAGGGCGCAAAATTCTACCCTGTCCAGGTGGAGGAGGTAGTGCGGAGTCTTGAGGGTTTTGCTGACGAATTCTTGATAGAACGGAGCAAGGATGAGACCGGCGGTGTGGAACACTGCGTCATTGTAGCCGAATGCCTTCCAGGGCTGGAACCGAAGGACAATTCACTGATCGAACGGCTGCGAAACTCGCTTCGCACTTCACTCCACGTTACGCCCGATATCCGGATCGTTCCTCCTGGGACCCTGGAGCGGACCACATTTAAAGCAAAGCGCCTTGTGGACATCCCCTCCAAGGGAAATTGAAACGGAAAAACATCTTGCTCCCATCGAACGCCATCATTGGCGGGCTCGCGCATATGCCGGCATGGTGGTAGCGAGAAAATATGCAAGCACGAAACTCGCTCCCGCGAAAGCGCCCGTTCCCGAATAGATGGTAGAGAACGCAAAGCCCGCCATATCCTGCAACAGTCCTACGCCATAGGCTCCGATGCCGATTCCCAGCAACAGAGATGCCATCATGAGCCCCGAGACGCGCTCAGTCGCCTCGGGAAATTCTTTTTCGGCAAAACTAATGCAAAGCGGGAGGAAAGCCGAGCAGACCAGGCCCGCCAAGCCGAAGGCGACGATATTTCCCATGTTCCCTTCGACCATCGGTATCCCGAGGAAACACGCCAACATCAGAGCGGGCATGGTAGCGAACAGCCATCGCACTGAGAACCAGAGGGAGACTGCGGTCACCAGGAGGCGTCCGGCGGTGAGCGCGGCCCAAAACATCGAAAGGGCGAATGCCGCCCATTGGGAGGACAGCCCTTTCTCGTCGTGGAGGTAGATCGGCGCCCAGTCCGCAATGACAGCCTCGCAAATTCCGTATAAGAGGATTGTTCCGGCATAACACCAGAAACGCAGGGGCAGCGCCTGCGATCGGCCGGACCCCTCACCTCCAGTAGATCCCTCCTCGGGAATGGCGATCTCGAGGGGCAGAGTCAAACATGCGAGGAACAGGATGAGAAAGCCCACTCCGACGGCGAAGGGCAATCCCCACCAACTCCCGAGGCCGACGGAAACCGCCAGCAGGACGGGAGCGATGGTTCCTCCGATGCCCGTGAGGGAATAAACCCCTGCCACCGCCGCGTGGGATTTGGCGGGAAAATAGTTTACGGCGTATGCGTTGAGCGCCGTCGGTGTCGCTCCGATGCCCACCCCCGTCCCCGCTATCGACACGAGGAGCAGGCCGTAAGCGACACCGTGCATTTCCACGAACCGAGCGCTCAAGGCCAAAAGGACCATCGAAATGAAGTTGGATGCCAGACCGCACATGAAGACCCGTTTGAGGCCAAAACGGCGTGCGAGCGTCCCACCCAGGCTGGAGGCCAGGATGGCGCACACGATCATCGGCAGAAACAGCGAGGCATAATCGCTGCTCGTGAGATGGTGAAATTCGGGGTCGGTGAAAATGTTCCCCGCAGCCGGAAAAACGACGAAGCAGATCCCTTGGCCGAGTGCGGCCAGATACAGAAGAAGGATCTCCAAATGGCGCCTCGAAATCCCCTCGTTCATTCGAACCCTTTCCCCGCCCCAACGCCCTGTCCATGGTGCGGGGCCGGGCTCTTCCCTCGAAACCCTCCCGGCATGGGGGGGCATCCCCTCCCAGGGAAAGGGGATGGGCGAGGCAGGCTCGCACCCTGAGGGAATTCGACTTTGGGACGGACGGTCAACTTCCCGGTGAGGCGGGTGGCTACGCCCTCACCGAGCGCAGAGGTGAAAAAGATTTCATATTGGGGGAAAAAAAGTGGCTCGCGGAGGCTCTCGCCGACCTCATCATTCAGTGGGCGTGGGAATGCCTTTTGCCACCCCCGCATGGGCAGCACCCCGAGCTGAGATCCACCACCCCACCGCGCCGCTGAACGCTCGTTCGGGCGGCGAAGGCCGAAACCCTCCTGTGCACATCGGATGACCGGCAAATCGGACACTCAGTCTCCTCGAGAGCTACCTGCGTGATCCGCTCAAAGGGCTCCCCGCAGGCCCCGCAAAGGAATTCAAAAATCGGCATCGCAATCTTCCTTTCCCGGCTCCCTCCCCCGGGAGAACACCCGGAGGAGGGAACGCCCCGCTAGATCGGAATAACAACCATCTCCTTGATGGGCCACTTGGAGAGAATCTCCACACCCGTTTTCGTCACGTGGAGAACCTCCTCGATCCGGACCCCCTGCCCTTCGCCGTCTCCCTCCTGAGTCTCGATGGCAAAGCACATGTCCTCCTCGATCTCCATCGGGTGATCGAGCGAGCACCCCCGCCACACGAGCGGCGGCTCGTAGAGGGTGAGCCCGATTCCATGCGCCCAGTTATTGCCCGCGGTCTGATCCTCGTGGCGGACGCCGATGTCTCCCCAAACCTTCGGGCCGGGAGGCCACTTATCTGCGATATCCTTGCTCGTCACCCCGGGCTTGATGACGCTGATGGAGTCGTAGAGCCAGTCGTACGCCCGCTGGTAGGCCTCTTTCGTCGCCTTGGAGGGCTCTCCCACGCTGAAGGTGCGGTAGTAGCAAGTCTTGTAACCGTTCCAGGAAGTGTTATAGACGTCCATGTAGATAACGTCACCGGGGTTGATGCGGCGGCCCACGGTATGGCGGAGGTTTGGCCAAGTGTACGGCCCCGAAGTGCAAAATACACCAGAATATACCTCGCCGCCGTTCTTGTAGCAGGCCTTGAATACCTCGCCGAGGACATCGCGTTCGTTTACGCCCGGGCGAGCCGTCTGGCGAAGCGCCTCGAACATGGCGTCCCCCACCGAGCAGGTGTTCCGTAGGCATTGCACTTCCTCGGGCATCTTATACTTGCGGGCGTCGAGAAGAGCCATATAGCCCTCTCCGCTCGTCTTCACCCCCTTTGCCTCGAAGGCAGCTGAAATTGACGGGTCGGCGAAGTCCATCGCAAGCACTTCCTTTTCCACCCCCGCCCGCTTGAGCTCGACGTGTATCTGGTCCACGAACCGCTTGACCGCCGCTTCGTGGGCGCCTTCGCCCATGCACCGTGCGATCCAGCCCATCCCGGTGATGGCGTACTTTACATTCCCTGTTGGAAGCCAAGGAGCAAATCGTTCCGTGTGGTAACCGATGTCGCCTTGCTCGTAGACGACGGGCTGGTCGTCCCCCTTGACGAGCAGGGAATAACGGAGACCCGAACTGGGCGTCGTCCAAGGGGGGGTATAAGTACTGGATATGTAGCGCGTATTCCACTCGTTCAGGGAGAGAAATGCCCCGAATTTACGCTTCTCAAAGAGTTCCATCTTGGCCCTTTTGAGGCGACCAACACGAAGGTTGTCCATGTTAATGCCATCGATCCAGTCTGTGGCCTGAAAGGGATAGGACATGCCATGTTTTTCTGTCACGGAGAATCCTCCTTTGCGGTGCGCCCGCGAGAGGGAAAACCAGAGCAACGAGAAGTCAAATGAATTAGAGATTTTGTTTTATTCGTGTGATCAATATAACCCTGCCCCCAAATGTTTGCAAGCATTCTCGCGGGAAACCACACCGGGAAACGCAGGACCGCCCCGCCTCCTCTCGCCGAAAATTCCACGAGGGAAACAAAATCAAAGGCGGCGGAATTCAAGCAGCCGTGGAGGAGGAAGTTCCACTCAGAATTCCCCCAAATGAGAACGGGAACGCGCCCGGAGCAAGAGTTCCGATCCCGCTGCCATAAAACTTTACCCACAATCCCTCAACCTTTTATCCCCGCGAGCCATTTCGCGTACTCGATCCGTGGGGCGACGTCATGCTCCCGCCAGATAGTCATTTTTTCGGCTTCAATGCTACCCTCGGCGTGGACGGCGAGGACGGCTTGATAGCCAGCGAAGTCGGTGGCAGTGATTTCGGCGATGAGATTCATGAGGCGGAGTCGGTCGGCGGTGGAAGCGACAGGGGATCCGCCGAGGTACTTGTCGATGAGCTCGCCCAACCGGGGGTGTTCCAGGTCTTCCGCAGCCGGTCCCGTAACGAGGAGACCGCCCGCAATGTCTTGCACCCAGGCCAGGGCCTGGTGGTAGCCCGTGGCGAAATGGAGTTTTGCGATGTTGATTAACTCGGCGTTGGGGATAGCAATGTCATCCATCAACACGCACTCATGCGCGGCCTCGCGCATCATCCCCCGACAGATCTGGGCGAATGAAATGAGTTTCGCAAGCTTGTCGCGTACATGGCTCGCACGGAGGACGCCATTGTACTCAGCCATGAGGTGGGAGGCACCCACGAAGAGGTCCACAAGTGGGAGTTTATAGCTCACCGCTGTGAACCGGTGAAACTCGACAAAAGTCTTCGCCAAAGGGCCAGCCATTTCGACCTCACCCTTGAGAAACACCCGCTCCCAGGGCACCTTGACGTCTTCAAAGACTGTGAGGGTCTCCATCATTTTGTGTTTCGAGCTGATGGGGTTCTCGAATTCGTTGCCTTTCCGGCTTCCGTAAGGGCTGGTTACCATGGTGAGGCTGGGGTCATTGGCGGGCACGGCGCAGGCGACGGCGTAGATCTCGTCGCCGGGATTCATATTCCGTGTGGGAAGAACAACGATTTCGTGGGCGTTCGGTGAAATCGAAGTATGCAACTTCGCCCCGCGAAGCGTTATTCCTTCTTCATCCTCGTCGACCACACGGACATAATAATCCGGGTGCGCCTGTCCTCCCGGCCCCTTGCTGCGATCCCCCTTCACATCAGTTTGGGCAACGGCAACCGCGAGATCATCCTCCCGGCAGCGCGCGAAAAACTTCTCGACCCTCGGGAGGTACGCCGTTCCCATCGTCCGGTCCATGTGGGAAGCGATGAGGTTGAGAGAGAAGAGGGCGTCGGTGCCAATTTCCTTGATGAGAACTACCAGGGTTCCGCCGAGGGCGGTAGTGCGCTCAATGAGGGCGCTGCGCCGGAGGAGATCTTCCGCGCTGCGGGGAATGTGATAGTAGCGCGAATACGGCCCGTCCGGCTCTTCGACCACGGCGAGGCTGCGCTCCTCAGGATCATGAGCCATGCGGTAGTCGGTTGCGGCGTGATCGACCGCCACCCCGATAATCGGATGGGCCGTCACATCCTCCACCTTCACTCCCCGGTAGTAAACGTTGCGTCCGTCGCGAAGACTTGCCTTGTACTCATCTGCGCTCATCAAGGGCATTGCACACTCCCCGAGGTGTGAGATGGCGTTACCAAATAGCCTTCACCTTGAACCTTCCCATCGCAAAATGCCAAAGAAATTCAGCCTCTGCAATGGATTGAGAAGAGGCGGCAGAGAAATTGGCAACAAATAAAGACCTTTCAACAAAACATGAAAAACGCGGACACCAATCTCCCCATCGCCGACATGAAATAGAGGTGAATTCA
>CAZUHN010000166.1:0-2066 GCA_964620535.1 uncultured Nitrospinaceae bacterium
GACGAGCGCCCTGGGCAGACTTGGGGCAAGGAAACCCCCTTGGACCTGAACACTTCAGAGGTGATGCGCTGCATCATTTGGTTGGTCTGATAGCAACGGCTGCTGTTGAGAATCGAGTTGACGCGGTTCTGGCTCCAACTCACTTCCTGGGAGACCCTGAATTTTCAGGATGGGTCGCCATTGACCATCAGGCGTGCCTTGCGCTTCGTGCTGCTCTTGATCGAGAGGGAGGGCAACATATCGCTATCGACTACCTCATCATCGCGCCGCATACCGCTCTGAACGATGATGCTTTCAGGGGGGGCCTGACTGAGTCGATCACGGACCTTCCAATCGAAAACGTTTGGGTGCGGGCGTCTGGTCTCGGGACAGACGCGGGGCCTCAGCAAGTAAAGCGATATCTTTCAGCCATGGCGGGGCTTCACAATTTGGGCAAGCCAATTGTTGCAGATCATCTTGGAGGATTGCCTGGACTAGTTTCCATGGCTTTTGGGGCTGTTTCCGGTGTTGCTCATGGTATTGCGGAACGAGAACGGTTCGATGCGAGGAGTTGGCATTTGCCGCCGCCGGGACGCAGAGATGATGGTTTCGGACGTGCCGTGAGGATTGCAATCCCGGGACTCGGAAAAACCGGAACGATCAAGGAACTGGAATTGCTCAAGAGCGCAAAAGGCGGAATAAAATTGATTGCTTGCGGAGATCGTAGGTGCTGCCTCCATGGGTTCAAAGACATGATCGTCGATCATCGTCGTCATGCGGCTTATCAAGCCTTTTCTCAAGTTGAATCTTTGGAGGAAGTTCCTGATCTGCGACGGGAACATTACCTGCTAAGTGGTCCGATGGCCAAGGCGGCCCGCTTAGCCCGAGAGATAAAAAAACTAAAGCCAACAGAAGAAGAAGCAAGTTTTCGAGGAATAGACAGAAATAAAATGATGAAACGATTTCACGATTTCAGCAATAAAATGGAGAAGTTGGGTACAACTTTGCAGAATATACATGAGGCGCGTTCAGACGAGGCCCCAAGAGCGCGACCAGTGTCTCTAAGGAAACCACTTGATTCTCAAGATGAAGAAGGCCGAAAATGACTATTGCGCAAGGGGTTGTAGTTCGTTTTCTTGACGAACTAGACGATATTGGTGGCCTGAAGGGTACGGATATCGCGAACATCACGGAGGTTTCCAAGGCAACTGTTTCGCGCTGGAAGAATGGTACTGTAAAACCGCATCCGCGAACCCAATTCATACTGTCAGATTTACACTACATCGTTCGCCGTCTTGATGAGTATTATAACGCCGAAGAAATTCGCGCCTGGCTTTACGCCCGTCATCCCCAACTCGAAGGGGAGCGCGCCATCGACCTCATTCTCCAGAACCGGTCCGAGGAAGTCCTCCGGGTTCTCGAGCGCCTCGACGCCGAGGCCTATCTATAGGCATGGCGAGCTTGGGGCATGTTCGTGACAACGAACTGATCGATGCCCTGGAGGGACGCGATCCCGTATCCCTCCGCGGCTCGCTCTGGCGGGTTGTGCGCGAGGGCTACGAGCCGTGCCAATGTGCGAGCGCGGGCGGCCGATGGGACGACAGAACCTTTGATGTCCTCTATACGGCGGCAGAGATGGATGGCGCGATTGCCGAGATGCACTTTCACCTCTCGCGCGGCCTTCCCGTACTTCCCTCGAAGGTCCATTACCGAATCTTCGAGCTAACCGCCGATCTTTCGCGTCTTCTCAATCTCGCGATGCTCGACGACTTAGCCGAGATGGGTGTCGACGTCAGGACTTACGGTCAGCTTTCCCACGCGGACCTAAAGCGGGAATATCCCCGAACCCAGGACATAGCCGAAACCGCGCACTTCCTCGAATACGAAGGGATCATCGTTCCAAGCGCGCGCTGGGATTGCACGAACGTCATAGTGTTCTGCGATCAAGTTCCCGCCGGCGCTGTGGAGGTCACCCACGATCACGGGCGTGTCGATTGGCCTTCGTGGATTCGGGAAAACAAGAAAGGAGAGTGACCGTCGGGCGTCCGGAACTCCATCCCTTCGGGCGACGCGACTACCACGTAACT
>CAZUHN010000167.1:0-2197 GCA_964620535.1 uncultured Nitrospinaceae bacterium
TTTCGTCTGTGAAATGCCCGTACCTGGCCACACGAACCAGGTCGAAACTGCCGGTCCACGCTTCACCCGATGATTCGAGCGAGAGATCGAACAGCTCTTCCCAGGGCCGGACATCGATCAATTCTCCGTTCTCATTTTCAATCGAAAACAGTCTCGCCCGAGAATCCCCCGGATACCAGACCAGTTTCACTAGTGCCTGTCTCGCTGTGCCAGTCAGAACAATAGCCTTGGCTATTCTCCTGGCATGAAGGGCGCCGGCGCGGTCAACCTTGTAGAAATCCTTTCCCGAAAGAGCTCCGCCGCCGATCGGAACGCGCGTTCCGTAGGCGTCGACGACGAGCTTTTTTCCCGATAGGCCGTTGTCGCCTTCAGGCCCTCCAACATCGAAAGCTCCCGCGCCGTTCACGGAGATATCCTCCGGCACCTCTGCCGATAGGCCGGGAAACTCTTCGGCCAACGAAGCCATCTTCTCCTTAAGCGAGACCCGTACCGCCCTGTGGAGGGCAAGATCATCCGCCCCTTCCCTCTGCTGGAGGGAGCAGGTGAAACCCTCGAGTCGCCAGGAGCCCTCGAACTCGCTTACGAGGACGGCCAGCTTCCCGTCCGGGCCAAGCCGAAGGTCCGGGTGCTCATCCTTTAGACAGCCAAGATTTTGGCCGATCCGGTTTGCAAGCCAGCTCTCAACGGGCAAGTAGTTCGTCTCCCGAATATTCACGGCGAATCCCGTGCAGATACTCTGATCGTCCGACAGGGCCCTGTATTCCGCCTCGCCATCTTCCAGGGGCCCGAGGCAAATGTCTGTGTCGACCTCGATTTCGCCAGGATCGGGATACCAGCCGTTTCCGTAACCAGCCGTGCGGTATACCTCCCTTACAAGTTCGGTGATATCGATTTTCCCTGCGCCCTCGCAGGCGATACGCCCCGTGATGAAGATCCTGTTCTGGTGTACGGCAACCTCGACACCGACGAGGGCGCGCTGTTCGCGCCCTGAGGCTTCCTGGACGAGGGCATCGGCAATTGCATCGGCCAATTTATCGGGATGTCCAGGAAAGACGAACTCTGCTGCGTGAATACGATGGGTCATGGTCTTATCCTCTTGTTTTCAGATTGGCGACATGGTTGGCGACCTCCTCGAGGTCGGCCGAGTTGGTCTCATCCCCCGCGTAGGCGACGGCCAGCCGCGATTCAAGAAGCGTCTTTCGGTTCTTTCCTCCAGGCTTTCCCACCCACCCGTCGGTCAGGATGCAGGCTCGCCTGACCCCGTTTTTCGCCATATGCCTGGCAACACAGGCGATGTCCGTTCCGCCCGTCGAGTGAACACGGCCCTGGCGCATCTCGCTCAACGAGATGTCAGAGACCTTCGTCGAGAACAGGTGGAGAACTGGGTGGACGAACTCCTGGCTATCCAGGATGGCGCCGTAGAGTGCGTCCTTGATTCCGTTCATGCTCCCTGACACGTCGGCATAGACGTGAATTTTTTTTCCGGACGGGACCCGCCGACGAAGCGGAACAGGACCCGAGTAAAAGAAGGGCTCCATTCCGATGGCCCTCAAAACCGTGGACTTGCGGTCAAGAGCAGGAATGGGAGATGGAACCTGACCCGGGTCCAGGACCTTCCGGCGAACATCACCTCCCCTGGCCCTGTCTGCAATTTTACGGACCAGGCCCCTGAGAACCGCCCGGTTGCCCGAAATGCGCCTTGTCCCGACCGACTCCTCCCTCAGGATATCCGAGAGCGAGCGCCCTTGAATCGGATCGGGCGGCTGCGGCCACTCCTCCACGATTGCGCGCACCACATCGAACAGGATGGGCGAGCGTCCCTCGAGCCCTCCTTCGGCCGCGCCCCCATCACCGTGTCCGCCCAGCAGGGGGATCGCCCCTGCAATCTCCTCATCGAGGAGTTTTGGCAGGATTTCGTAAACCTCCTGGTACGTCGCGCCTGAATGCGAGTAGAGCCCGCAGTAGACCTCCGTAGCTGCCCTGCGAGCCGCCGCCCGGGGGAGTGAGAGAATGCCGCTGGGTATACGGGAGACAGCGTATCCACCCCATTGGACGGGGGGCCTGAGCAGGCACTCCGGGAAGCTTTTCCCCGAATAGTAGTCCGTCAGGAACGAGGTGAATTCCCCCTGACGGAACATGCGCGAGATGAGGCCGTTGATGACGCAGTCGAAGACAAAGTTCTGAATCTTCGTTACGG
>CAZUHN010000168.1:0-10947 GCA_964620535.1 uncultured Nitrospinaceae bacterium
TCAACAGCCTCGGATTGCGGGGGCCGGAGCTTTCCAGGAAAAAGGCGCCGGGCGAAATTCGCATTTTCGTTTTGGGGGGCTCATCCACTTTCAACAACAATTCGCGGGACGGGAATACATGGGCCCGCCTTCTCGAAAAGAAACTCCGCAAGAAATTTGGCCCGGGCATCCGCGTCGTCAACGGCGGGACTCCGGGCTACACCAGCTACCAGTCTTCTTTGAGGCTAAACTGCCAATTTATCCAATACGAACCGGATATGGTTCTAGTCTATCATTTGTGGAACGATATCAAGTATTTCGCCAACTCGGACATCCCCGCCCTCGTTCAAAAGCTCGAAGCGCACGGCAGGTTCAACGAACGCACCACGCTCAATTATTTTGCGGGAGAAATTCTGGTTTTTGATTGGCTTACGGGGGTATCGCAGATTGCCGCGCGCCTTCGTTTCGCCTTGTTAAAGCTCGTCCGTCACGTCAACAAGGTGTACGACGAGGGAGCGACCCGGAAATCGCTTCAAGAGATCATTCAACCTGCCGCCCTGGACTTCTACCGCAGGAACCTGCTTTCCATGCGAAACACTCTCGCTGAAAGAAACATCCCTTTCATCATCGTTAAGCAAGGGACCCTCCTCGGTCCTTCGAATACCGAAAGGGAAGAGCGAAAGATCGGATACCATTACACTGGCTTCCGTCGGCCCATTCTTCGTGAGGCATACCGATTGGGCTGGAAAATCAACGACGAGATCTGCCGCCTTCCGGGGGTGGAATGCATATCCGCCAATGAGAGCCTCCCCCCGAACTTTGAATCTTTCCGGGATCATGTTCACCTCACAGACCGGGGGCGGGAGCGGCTTGTCGAGGTAATTTTTGGGAATATAGAAAGGATGAAGGGCATTCGGGAGGTGCTGGATCGAGCCAAGGCTCCTCGATTCATTTCGTAATGGCAGGGAGCCGGACCCCAAACGGGGAAAAAGCGCTTTTCATTTGAGGAAAAAGAGTGAACGCGGATACTGCCCAGGGCATGACCTACGAAAATCCCTTCGATTATTTTGTCGAGATGGGCCGGAGGTTCCAGGATAGATCGATAATGGATCGGGTCGCATTCGCGGGCCTAATGGGATTTGTCGCTTTCACGCCTTTCTCTTTATCCGCGGCCCAGATTTGCATTTTCCTCGGGATCACTTTCTGGCTTATTATTTCCTGGCGAGAAGAGCGACTCGCGGACATGCGATATCCGCTGGCCTGGCCGTTCGTTGTCTTCGCCGCGCTCACCCTTGTCAGCGCTCTTTTTTCGCAGGATCCGATTCGAAGTCTGAGTGACTCTAAGCAATTGTTCCAAATTATAATTTTCTTCTTCGCTCTCAATTTAATTCGGGATAACCTGGAGGCGACTGGTCTTGTAATTCTTCTTATCTTCGTGGTGGTTCTTTCTTCCGCCTACGCGCTCTTCGTTGCATTGGGCGGAGGGATCAATTTGGCCAGGCGAATGTCGGGCCTCTATAGTATTTACATGACATTCGGCGGCGTGTTGATGCTTACGGCCGCCCTGGCGCTGACGTACTTGCTTATTCCAAAGGTGTCAAAACTTAGCCCGTGGATCGCCGGTGCCGCAATATTAATCCTTGCTGCCCTTATGACGACCTTCAGTCGCAACGCCTGGCTCGGCGTGCTGGTCTCCCTTCTGGCCCTGGCCTACTGGGGAAGGAGTGTCCGGGCGATCGCCCTTATCGTCATCGGAATCGTTTTGGTTTTTCTTTTCTCGCCACCGTCTATCCGGAACCGACTCAAGAGTCTCGGTGACATAAAGGACAAGACGGCGATCGAACGAATCTACATGTGGAAGAGCGGACTCCGCATGATACGGGATCATCCGCTATTCGGTTTGGGGCCGGATATCATCAAGCCCGCCTACTCCCGCTTCGCGGATCCCCGAGCCGTAAAGAAAGAGTCGGGCCATCTCCATAATAATTTTATTCATATCGGCGCAGAGCGCGGGCTACCCGCCCTGGCTGCATGGATTTGGATATGGATTGTTTATTTCATGACTGCTGTTCGCCGACTCGGACCAGCACGGGAGGGGCCGTCCGAAACTCGAATGCGAATTGTAGGGAGCCTGGCCGCTATTTCTGGATTTCTGTTTGCGGGTCTGTTTGAATATAACTTCGGTGATTCAGAAGTGGTTATGTTGGCATATTTTCTTATGGCGCTGCCGTTTGCCGGGGAAGAAAAGGGAAAAGCATGAATATTGGGGGAAATTGGAAGCGAGGCCGGTTGAGGTTACATCTTCCCTAATTATTACTTGAGATTGATGAAATAGTAGAGGAAGCTGGCTCTCTCGACCGACTCCGCTGCAAGCAGATCCACTTCACCGATATTTTTTCCAGCCACTTGATAAATTATTTTTCCGACGGTTTGACCGTTCTTCACAGGGGCGCGAATCGAATCGGGAATTTTTATCGTTGAGGCGATTTGTTTTTCCTGTCCCCGCTGGACAAGCGTCCGAATGTTTCCCGATTCTTTCAAGAGTATCTCTTTTTTGGTTCCCTGCAGGATCTTCAATTTGGGATACGAAATGGAAATTGCTTTCGCGGGATCGATCCACCGGTAGCGGACGAAACCCCATGAAAGAAGGCGCCTCGCCTCCTTGAACCTTCTCTTGGGATTGTCGGATCCGAGGATTATAGCGATCAGGCGAAGATTGTTTCTTCGGGCCGTCGCCACGATGCTGTAGCCGGCGGCGCGATATGAGCCGGTTTTGATTCCGTCTGCGCCTGGATAGCGGCCGATGAGTTTGTTTGTATTCGTGAGGATGAATGTGCCGTTTCTGAAAGTCGTGCTTCTCGTGCGCATCATTTCGGTCGTGCGAGGATATTTGAGAAGCCTTCGGGCGAGAATGGCGAGGTCCCGCGCACTCGTCAAATTGGGAGGATCGCCGCGTTTGGGTGGCAGTCCATGAACGTTTACATATGAGGTGTCTGTCATCCCGAGTTGCTTCGCGCGATCGTTCATCAGTTCGATAAATACATCGACATCACCGGCGATGTACTCGGCGACGGCATAGGCGGCATCGTTGGCCGAGCTGATAGAAACGGCTTTGAGGAGCTCGTTGATCGTAAACCGCTCGCCCTCGGAGAGGTAGACTTGTTGTCCGCCGATTTTGGATGCGGCCCGGGATACCGTGACAATATCAGTGGGCCGAAGCGTGTTCTCCTCCAGGCGTTCCATGGCGATGAGCATGATCATCATTTTGACGAGTGAGGCGGGAATGACCTTACGCCGGGGGTTCACGGCGCGGAGGAGGCGCCCCGTCTCGGCCTCGATGAGGAGGACCGAGCGGTACGGAATGTTTTTTTTCCCGTTTTTCGAGCGGGCGGGGGAGGCGGAAGTTGGCCCGAGGGTGAGCGAGGCGGCGAGGGAGAGCAAAAGCGCCGCCCGGAGGAGGGTTCCGCGCTGGAAAGCGGTTATGAGGCGGGGATATCCAGTCAAGGGCCGGTCTCCTGCGGATGGGAAGGGAGGAGGCGGGGATTTATGAAAGCAGGTTCTAGTGTAAAAATCCTATCTTCTTGTTTTACCTGACTCTTATTTTATGGATTTTTTGCCTGTTGTCAAGGGTGTGGTGCGCCGGGATATGTATATAAAAGTATACTTGTCCACTCCTATGTATGCATAAATAAATCTGCGGTCCCTGCTTCTGGAAAATAGCCTCCGGCGCGGCCTCCTCCCTCCGAAAAACCTCCTCCCCGAAAGGCGGGACTTTCCACCGTGAGGAGACGCCCTTCCCCGGGACGGAAAATCGGGCGGGGGTCCGGCGGCGGGGCCGTTCGCCCGGAGCGGGTTCCCCGCCGGCTTTGGCCCCTTTCTCCACTCATGGTCTTGCGGTATCGCATTTCGCCCAGCCCGAAAGAAGGCGCCTTCCCGCCGAAAATCGATTCTTGCCTCGGAAACGCGGCTCTGCTACTTTGGATGTCATAAGCGGTGCGACCTTCCCGAATTTCACTTCCCCGCAACCGGGCGGACTCCCCGGGGAGGAGCCGAATGGCGAATATCGCCCGTTCCCGATGAGGAGGTCCGACCATGTTCAAAGGCTCGTTCGTCGCCATCGTCACTCCCTTCCGCGGCGGAGATCTCTGCGAGGAAGACCTTCGCACCCTCGTGGACTTCCACCTCGAAAGCGGAACGCACGGCATCGTCGCTTGCGGCACCACGGGCGAATCCCCCTGCCTGAGCCACGAGGAGCACGACCGCGTCGTCGAGATCGTGGTCGAGCGCGTGGCCGGACGGATCCCCGTCATCGCCGGTGCGGGCTCGAACAGCACCCGCGAGGCCGTCCGCCGCACCGAGTTCGCCAAGAAGGCCGGGGCCGACGGCGCCCTCCTCGTCGCCCCCTACTACAACAAACCCACCCAGGATGGCCTCTACCGGCACTTCCGCGAGGTGGCCGAGGCGGTGGACATCCCCAACGTCCTCTACAACGTCCCGGGCCGCACCGTGATCGGGATCGCGCCCGAGACAGTGGCCCGTCTCGCCGAGGTTCCGAACATCGTCGGCATCAAGGAGGCCACCGGCGACATCTCCAACACCTGCGAGATCGTTCGCCGCTGCCCGGAGGACTTCATCGTCCTCTCCGGGGATGACTTCGTCACCCTCCCCATGATGGTCATGGGCGCGGTCGGGACCATCTCGGTCACCGCCAACGTCGCCCCCGCCGACGTCGCCGCGATGTGCCGGGCTCAGTTCGATGGAGACGCCGCCCGCGCCCGCGATCTGCACTACAAGATGTGGGGGCTCAACCGGATGATGTTCATCGAAACAAACCCCATCCCGGCCAAGGCCGCCCTCGCCCTCATGGGCAAGATCGCCCTCGAATACCGCCTTCCCCTCTGCCCGCCCTCGGACGCGCACATGAAGACCCTCGAGGCCTTCACCAGGTCCTACGGCCTCATCGGGGAGGCCGTCCCTGCGTAGGGGGATTTTCGTACGAGCGCAAAAAGCGGCAGCGGGGTGACCCTTCGTCGCTTTTTTTTGGGGATCCATTGAGGGGCCGAGCGAGGGTTTTGAGTTATAATGGAATGGGGTCCGTTCCCTCCGAGGGAGGGGGAGAAGACGGTGTGCGCCTAATTGTTTTTCCTTTCCTATGCTAATCCGAAGCGTTTTCCCGAAATAACCGGAATCATTTTACCCCACCCCTAAAGGCCCTGACCCGCAATGCCAAAAAAAATCACCCGGTGCGCGTGGTGTGGGGACGATCCGATCTATGTGAAATACCATGACGCGGAGTGGGGGGTGCCGGTCCACGACGACCGGCTGCTGTTCGAGTTTCTGGTGCTGGAGGGGGCGCAGGCGGGGCTGAGCTGGATCACGATATTGAAAAGAAGAGAGCGCTACATCGAGGCGTTCGACAGGTTCGACGTGGAGAAAGTGGCCCGGTACGGGAAGCGGAAGATCAACGCGCTGCTGAAGAACCCGGGGATTATCCGCAACCGCCTGAAGGTGCATTCCGCGGTGGCGAACGCCCGGGCGTTCACCCGGGTGCAGGAGGAGTTCGGGAGCTTTTCAAAGTACCAATGGGGGTTCACCGGCGGTGCGCCGATCCAGAATTCCCGGAGAACCATGGGGCAGATTCCCGCGAGGACCAAAATTTCGGATGCACTCAGCGCGGACATGAAAAAGAGGGGGTTCAGCTTCGTGGGTTCCACCATCATGTATGCCCACATGCAGGCAGTGGGGATGGTGAACGATCATGTGGTGAGTTGTTTCCGGTACGAGCAGATCGCGGAAATGGGCGAGGCTGGGAAACGGCAGCAATAAAAGTAAATTGAAATCCTTTTTTGTGAAGAGAATTCTCCCTCCCTCCTCTCGCCACACCCTCCCGGTCTGGACGGGCGCCGTTTGGTGCTATCATTCCAGTGAACGAAGCGGATTTTTTTGGGAGTGCCCCTCATCGTGGGCACATAGCCGGGAGGTACGCCATGGACTTCGAACTGACCGGGGAGCAAAAGGCCATCCAAGCTCTCGCGCGGGACTTCGCGCGCGGGGAGGTCGAGCCCTCTGCCGCCGAGCGCGACCGCATCCAGGACTGGGAGGCGCGCATGCCCTGGGACCTCGTCGAGCGGGCGAGCGCCCTGGGCCTCCGTCAGCTCCCCTACCCCCCGGAACATGGCGGGGGCGGGGCGGACGTCCTCACCTGCTGCATCGCGGGCGAGGAACTGGCCGCCGGGGATCTTGGTTTCGCCGTGAACCTCGACCAGATCTGGAAACTCGCCCACATCCTCGCCGAGATCGAACCGTCGGTGCGCGACCCCTGGCTGAAGCGGCTGTGCGCGGAGCCCCGGTTCCTGACCGCCATCGCTATCACCGAGCCCGGCTCCGGGAGTGACCACCAGGGTCACTACGACCACCCTTCGATCGCCTTCCACACACGGGCCGAGAAGCAGAACAGCGGCTGGGCCATCAACGGCATGAAGCACTTCATCAGCAACGGCCCGGTGGCCTCCCTCTACATCGTGGGCGCCCGCACCGACTTGCGAAAAACGCTCCGGGAGGGACTGACGGCCTTCCTGGTCCCGCGCGAGGCGGAGGGCCTTTCCATCGGCCGGGTGCACGAGAAGATCGGCCAGCGGCTCTCGATGAACTCTGAGATCCTCTTCGAGGACGTTGTGGTGCCAGCGGATCACCTGATCCTGGGCGAGGGGCGCATGTACGATGTGCGCGGGCGTCTGCTCGCCTGCGGCAAGCCCGAGGCGGCGGCCAACTGCCTCGGGGTGGGGCGGGCCGCCTTCGAGAAGGCGCTCGGCTACGCGCGCGAGCGCGTCCAGGGCGGGAGGCCCATCGCCGAGCACCAGGCGGTTGCGGCCATGCTGGCGGACATGGCCATCGGGCTCGAGACGGCGCGGACCCTTGTCTGGCGCACCGCTTGGGCGGTGGACCACATGGAACCCTACGACTTCACCCTCGGGTGGAAGTGCAAGGTGTTCGCCTCGGAGACCGCCTTCGACTGCGCCCGGATGGGGATGGAGATCTTCGGCGGGGCGGGCATCATGCAGGAGGCCCCGATGGAGAAGTACCTTCGGGACGCGAGCACGTTCCTGCATTCGGACGGGACGAACCAGGTCCTGCGCTACCGCACGGCGCGCGCCCATGCCGAGGGTCGGGCCGAGCGGTTTTAGGGAGAAAATCCCTCAAGGATATTCAGCGCTTCAACGATTTTGGGTTTGCCCAGGATCGAAAATTCTCCGGGCCGCCCTTCTCCGCATTTCTCCCTCGGGTTTTCATCGGCGCGAAGCGGGCACCGTTTTGACCCCCCTCCCGCCAGGAGGGGTTTGGGGGGAGGGGAGATTTCCCGCTGGGTTCCCCCTCCCCAGCCCTCCCCCAGAAGGGGAGGGAGACTCTCCCTACCGGACCTTCCGCCGTCAATCCTTCTTGATGAAAAGATTGTTGTAGAGAAGCGCGGCGGCGGCCCCGCCCGCGAGGGGGCCGATCCAGTAGACGAGGTGGTTGATCCCGTCGAAGGCACCGCCCGCGAGCGCGGGCCCGAAGGTCCGCGCCGGATTCAGCGCGGCCCCGGTCAGGGGACCGCCCAGGAGGATGCAGGCTGCGAGGGAGAGGCCGATACCGAAGCCCCCGATGTCGGGCTTGCGCTCGTCCACCGCCGTACCCCAGACCGCCGTCACCAGGAAGAAGGTCATGATGATCTCGGCCAGCACCCCGGTCCAGAAGGAGACGTCATCCGCGAGGGTGGGGGTCCCCAGGTTCACCTTCTCCCAGACCGATCCGTCGAAGAGGACGCGCAGGAGAAGGCCCGCGATCGTGCCCCCGACGAGCTGGCTGATGATGTAGGAGAGGCCGGAGCCGACCTCCTGCTTTCCGGTGACCAGGAAGCCGAATGTGACCGCTGGGTTGAAGTGCCCCCCCGATACGCCCCCGAGGGACGAAATCATGACCGAGAGGATCAGGCCGTGGGCTGCGGCGATCCCGAAGAGGCCGACGCCCCCCCCCGTCTTGGCGTCGAGGATGATGGCCCCCGCGCCGATGAAGCAAAGCCCAAAAGTCCCGACTGCTTCCGCCACGCAGGATTTTCCGATACTGCTCATGAATCGCCTCCTTTTCGGTTGAGCGGGCGCGGCCGGGTGCCCGGAACCGCGAAAACCGGGATTCAAAAAATAGTTGGACGGAATTCCCGATTGAAATGAAGATCGGGATCCTAATACTGGTACTGACGATTCCGGCGGAATCAGGCGCAGGCGCTGATGCTCCCGCCGGACGAACAATATCACCTTGACCGTGTGATCGCACCCGTGCCCTCGGCCGGCCCGCCGCCTCCGGCCGGCCGCGATGGGGTTCTACTCCTGGCCCGTGAAGGGATCCGGGGGCGGGCCGCTCCGCGCGACGACGGGGGGCATGGGTTGCTCGTTCACGTGGAGGCGGAAGACGTCTGGCCGCGCGTAGTGGCCGGTCACGTCGAAGTCGTACTTGGCGCGTGGGATTTCGTCGAGGTCGATCTCGGCCGTTAGAATGGCCGGCCCCTCGAAGTGGGGCCCCGCCAGCACCCTGCCGAAGGGAGAGACGATGCAGCTCCCTCCGCGCATGATGACCGTCGCGGGGTCGTTTCCCTGGATGGCGTCGTAGTCCTCGGGGCAGTCGCCCCGCGTCATGTACTGGCAGGCCGAGATGACGAAACAGCGCCCCTCGAGGGCGACGTGCTGCATGGTGGCGCACCAGGTGTCCCGGTCGTCCGCCGTCGGCGCGAGGTAGATCTGGACGCCCTTCGCGAACATGGACATGCGCAGGAGGGGCATGTAGTTCTCCCAGCAGATCACCGCCCCGAGACGGCCCAGCGGAGTGTCGAACGCCGAGAGGGTGGACCCGTCCCCGAAGCCCCAGACTAGGCGCTCCATGGCGGTGGGCATGAGTTTGCGGTGCTTGCCGAGGAGCTTTCCGTCCGGCCTGTAGAACAGGGCCGTGCAGTAGAGGGTGCCCCCGTCGCGTTCCATCACCCCCACGACGAGATAGAGATTGTTTTCGCGTGCAGCCTCGCCGATGGCGGCCGCGCTCGGGCCCGCCAGGTCGAGCGCGCTTTCGAAATATCGCCTAAAATCTTCCCGGCCTTCCGGGGTACGGGACCCCATTCGGGCCCCGAAGTCCAGTCCCTTCGGGTAGCCGGAGACGAAGGCCTCCGGGAAGAGGACGAGGGACGCTCCCTTCTCCGCGGCCTTCTCCGTGAGGCGTCCGATCTTCTCGATGGTCTTTTCCCGGTCGAATACGGCGGAGCTGTCCTGCACTACCGCTGCCGTGAACGCTTTGGACATGGGCCTTCTCCCCAAATAGTATTGCCTGAATGGAAAAGGCATTTTATTCCGAGGCGACTTACAAAGGAGACTTTCGCTAATTTGAACGTCTGTTTGTTGATCTTAGTAGTTTTTCCACGACAACTTCTTCGCAACGAAATATCACAAAATAGATCACTGTCGAATTCTTCGACGTTTCTCCCGCCGATCCAGGTACGTGCAGTGTGGCACAAATCCGCGCGGGATCAACGTCGGGGATTTTTTTATGCCCGGCCCCCCGGGCCTCAAGCTACGACGTTTTGGGGCGTTCCCTCGAAGAATTTGGCCAGGTTCTCCACCGAGAGAAGGAGCCCCGCCTCGAGGACCTCGGGCGTTGTGCCCGCGTTGTGAGGGGTAAGGACCGCGTTGGGCAGCTTCCGCAGGGGGTGATCCTTTGGAAGGGGCTCGGTCTCGAACACGTCCAGCCCGGCGGCCCCCAGGCGGCCCTCCCGGAGCACCGCGATCAGCGCTTCTTCGTCCACGATGGCCCCCCGGGCCGTGTTCACCAGGATGGCCCCCGGCTTCATCCGGGTGAAGGCGTCCGCTCCTATCATCCCGATGGTCTCGGGCGAGGTGCGAACGTGGAGCGAGATGACGTCCGCCCGGGCGTAGAGCTCCTCCAGCGCCACCCACTCGAGGCCCACCTCCTCGGCGAACGCTGTGTCGGGGTGGAACGTCCAGGCGATGAGCTTCATCCCGATGCCCCGAGTGATGCGGGCGGTCTGGCGCCCGATGGCCCCGAGGCCGATAATCCCGTGTGTTTTCCCGTGAAGCTGGGTCATCTCGCCGCGAGGCCAATCTCCGCTTTTCAAGGCGGCGTCGATGGTCGGGATCCGCCGCGCCGCGGCGAACATGAGGGCGAGGGCATGCTCGGCGACCGAGACGGCGGCCACCCCCGGGGTGTTCGTGACCGTCACACCGGCCGCGCGGGCGGCGTCGAGGTTCACGTGCTCGATCCCCGTCCCCCAGACGGAGAGGATCCGGAGCCCTTCGGCCCGAGAGAAAAAAGCGGCGTCGAACTTGTTCGCGGCCCGGATGTTGATGAGTCCGTCGGCGCCCCGACACCTTTCGACCAGCTCCTCGGGGGAGCCCACCCGCGTCGTATAAATCTCCACCTCGCCGAGGCGGCGGAGCGGGGCCTCGGCGGCGCTTCCCTTGACGACGGTGGGGAAATCGTCCGGGACGACGAATCGCATTATTGGTTCTCCTTCCAGTGTGGCGAGAATGCGAAAGTGGACTCTTCCGGTTTCTTTGAAAAATTTCTGACCGGGAAGATTAGCCGGTTTTTCCCTCCGCCGCCTCCCCGAAGATTTCGAGCAGGCGGCCGATATGATATTCGGACCGGAACCGGTGCGTGACCGTTTCCCGGCCCTTCGCGTCGTGGGTGGTGGAGAGAGCCGGGTCGGAGAGATACCCCTCGAGGGCGTGCGCCAGGGCGGGGGTAAACTTCCAGGGAACTAGGGTGCCCGTTTCCCCGTCCGAGAGTCAGTCCGATACGCCGCCGACGTCGAAGACCACCGCCGGAAGGCCGTGCGGCATCGCCTCGATCCTGGCGATGCCGAAGGGCTCGGGCCAGATCGAGGGAAGGGCGGCGACGCGCACCCGCCGGTAGGCCTCCGGGACGCCG
>CAZUHN010000169.1:0-1526 GCA_964620535.1 uncultured Nitrospinaceae bacterium
TCCTGATCGTTGGTGATCGAATGGACTGCGCCCCGCGCGGGGCTATGCTCGAGGGACAAAACACTCACTCCTCCGGTTGCTAGAACCGTGTCTTGAGCGCAATTGGGCGCAGAGCAAATTGGCGAAGCAAGCGTTGCCAGCCCCTAAGACGTAATTCTCGATTTCGTTGAGATTTCAGGCCACTAGGCCTGGCAAAAATTATTCCGCCAATTTGCCAGCCTTCAATCTTGCCCGCACCCCGGCCTCGAACCATCGAGGAAAGTGTTCGTTCAAGCGCCGATGGATCGAAGCGGTTTCCTCCCGTTTGCCATCCTCAAGGAGCTTGGCCTTGACTTCCTTGACCACCGCGAGGGGCCCTTTGGGGAGTTCCTCGCTTTCCAGGATGACGTCATGAGCCAGCTTATTCCAGGCCAGATACTTGTCCTGGGTCTCGCGCTTCCGCTTCTCTCTCACCGTTAGAGGGAGCTCTTCCTCTCCTTTGCGGTCCGCCCCGGCTACCTCCTCGGCGGTATCGACGCCGGACGGCGCCCCCTTGGCCGGAACCCTCTTGCGAAAGCGCAGGCCAACATACTCAAGCCCACCCTCGGCGGCTTTGTTCGCCTCGATGTCGATCTTGAGGATCTCCGACAGGTCGGCGCTGATCTCTCCCGGCGGCGCGTTCGGGTCAACCGGAACCCGCCGCCCCGTCATCGTGAGCGGAACGAGCTCCTGGTCGTCTTCCTCCTCCCCCGCCTCTCCCGGCGCCGGCTTGCGAACCATCTTGACCAACTCGCGTGCTGCCTCGTCGTGGTCCCGGGACCTCTCTTCATCGGACGTATGAGGGGCGGGTTGGCCAGAGCTAGGATGAGATGAGACATAGTCAGCCCAGATCTCGTTGGTGCAGAAGCGCTCCACGGCCTCCCGAGCCGTAAAGTCCTCGTCCTCTGAGCTGGCGCGATGGGCGGAATCAGACGGGCTGTGCGCGGCCGCTTCCTGAGGCTCGGCTTCGGTTACTAGAACTTTGTCGAACCGGAAGCCCCCGCCCACGGCCACGATCACCTTTGCGGTGATGAATCGGGGAACCAAGCAATCCCACAGCATCTGAGGGATTCGCTCCCGCTTTCGCCTTCGCTTTGGGTCCGGTTCATCCGAGTGGAAAAGGCCTGTAGCGATAAGCGGCCCGTGCCGTAACTTCGCGAGAAATGGGGCCAGCGAGCACTTCAAGGCCTCTGTACGCTGATCAAGAAGTTGACGCAGGAACCGATGGGACTTCGTTTCCAAAACCAGGCCAAGCGCGCCCGTAGCGCACCTATGCATATGGACAATACTGTAGTCCATGCACTGTTCATGGATCTCACAGAACCGCTGCCACGCCTTTGGGTCTCTGTACCTTTCGAAGGCGTCAGCAAGGGAAAGGCCTTCGTCTTCCATCGCACCCCTACCGTGCGTCCCTACTGGAGGAAGGAACGGCGCGGTGGACCAGGGGTAGGGACCCCGGCCGCTCGGGGCGTCCCCCGGCCGCGCCGAACTCGATTCTATGCACCCTC
>CAZUHN010000170.1:0-11315 GCA_964620535.1 uncultured Nitrospinaceae bacterium
TGGCGGAGAGGGAGGGATTCGAACCCCCGGTACGGTTGCCCGCACAACAGATTTCGAGTCTGCCGCCTTAAACCGGACTCGGCCACCTCTCCGCGATGCGCCCCGGCCTCAGTCCCCCGAGAGGCGCTCGGCGCGCGCTAGGCGCCTCTTCTCCCCGAAAAACGCGCGGATCATCTTCGCGCTCTCTTCTGCGAGCACCCCGGAAACCACCGGCATCCGGTGGTTCAGTCTCGGGTCGGCGTGGATCTCGAACAGGGAGCCGCAGGCTCCCCCCTTCGGGTCCGAGGCCCCGTATACCAGGCGCCCGATCCGCGCGTTCACTAGGGCGCCCGCGCACATCGGGCACGGCTCGAGGGTGGCGTACATCGTCGCCCCGTCCAGCCGCCAGAGGCCTTCCTTTTCGGCAGCTTCCCGCAGGGCCAGGATCTCGGCGTGAGCCGTCGGATCGCAGGCCGCCTCCCGGCGGTTGTACCCCCGGCCGAGCGCCGCCCCGTCCCGCACGACGACAGCCCCGACGGGCACATCCCCTGCGAGATAGGCCAGCTCGGCGAGCCGAAGCGCCTCAGCCATCCACTTGTGATCGCGCCGCGCCAGATCCAGGGAATGAAGCTCCAAGGAATTCCTCCTTCCTGCACCGGTGAACGAACCGGCGGGCCAATAAAACATGATAATCCAATGAAAATCAAGCAATCACTGGACCGTAAAGATAAGTGGCCTCTGGCCCTGCGCGATGTGCGCACGCTTGCCCGACCCATGAAAAACTGCGACCCTTTCAAGAGAGTATCTCACAAACGATATGTCCCGATTTCGACCCGCACATGCGGGCGGGGCGGGAATTCCCACATCCGGGAGGAAACCGCCTATGCGCTGGGAAGAACTCTCCTGGCCCAAACACAAAGAGATGGTCGAGGCAGGGGCCACCGTGGTGCTGCCCTTCGCCTCTATCGAGCAGCATGGTCCGCACGCCCCCGTTGGAGTGGACACGTTCTTAGTTAGCGAGGTATGCGGCAAGGCGGTCGAAGGGCTCGAAAACGTTCTCCTCACACCGACAATGTGGGCCGGCTTCGCTGTCCACCACCTCACCCATCCGGGCACTTTTTCCCTTTCGCTCCAAACCTACATCTCCCTCGTGCAGGAACTCGTCCGCTCGGCCGCCTCCCACGGGTACAAGAAATTCCTGCTCGTGAACGGCCACGGAGGAAACCACCAATCCATCCAGGCCGCACTGAATCCGCTCCGCCAGGAATTAGGCATCGACGTCTGGATGGTCACCTACTTCCACCTGGGAAACGAGATTTCGGGCGAGATAAGAGTGAGCGAGATCGGAGGTATGGCGCACAGCGGCGAATTTGAAACGGCAATGATGATGCACCTGCGCCCGGAACTCATCGATCTGAGCGAGGCCGTAAAAAATACCTTCCACCCCGTGCATCCCCTCATGACCCGGGACATGCACCACCGGGGAATTCTCTTTCGCCCGCCGGATTTCCACCGGGACCGGAACCCCTCGGGGGTGTTGGGGGACCCGGCGACGGCGAACGCGGAAAATGGGGCGAGGTACTTCGAGGCCGTCGCGGCCCGTCTCCGCGAAATCATCCAATCCCTGGCCGCGCTCTAAGGGGTGCTTCCATGGCCCGCCTTGCAGGTGAATCCTCGCGCGTCGCCCGTTTCATCAAGTTTTCCCCGCCGGGAACAGATGAGCCGGCGATCCTCTGCTGCGAAGTGACGGGAAAAGGGCCTCCTTTGGTTTTGGTGCCAGATCTGGGAGACACCGTCTGGGCGTGGCGGCACCTTATCCCCCAATTCCAGGCGAGGTTCCGGGTAATCGCGGTGGAGACGCGGGGGGCCGGACGCTCATCCAGCCCCGCGGGCCCATACACCCTCTCTGATCTGGCGGGCGACCTCGGAAGGCTCGCCGAGGCGCTCCGGATCACCAAACCCATTTTCGTCGGCCACGGACTAGGCGGACAGGCGGCGCTCACCCTCGCTATCGAGCATCCCGGCCTGCCGGCCGCCCTCGTCCTCGCCGGAGCGAGGACCGGCCCCCCTCCGGAGGGGCTCCGCGGCGCGCTCCAGGAGAGGATGCACTGTGCCGAGCGGAAGGACATGCGCGCCGCCTTCCGGGCCAGGAAGGCCGAGCGGCGGGACCCGCGGGGGATGACCCCGCGCGAGCGGGCAGAGTACCACCACATTTTTCTGCAAATCGATCCGGCGGGTCACGCCGCCTCGTGCGCCGCGGCGTTGAACGCTCCGGACTTGACCGCCAGGCTCCCCGAATTGGGTTGCCCGGCCCTCGTCCTGGTCGGGGAAAAGGACACGCATCGGCACGAGGATTCCCGCCGCTTGGTGGAGGGCATTCCCGGTTGCGAGGCAGCGGAGATGGAAGGCGCAGGCCACTTCGCCCAACTGGACCGGGCCGAGGCCTTCTACGCCCTGGTAGAGGGATTTTTACGGAAGCACGGCCTCATCTATCTTCAGAACGCGGACAGGACCCGGTGAAGCCGGCCGCATCCGAAATGTTCCCGCGCTGTCCGCCTATTTTTTTTGGGCCGCCATTTTCTTTTTCCGGAACTGCACCGCCGGAACGACGTCCTGCCAGACGAGGCGTCCCAGCGGCCCCGTGCTGTAGACGGCGATGTTTACCCTTCCGTCCGGATGAAGGAGGAAGTCCGTCGTGTGCAAGAAGGGGCCTTCCCTCTTCCCGGGGTCTTCCTGGTAAAAGGCACCCGTCAGTTCGGAGACGCTCGCCGGGTCGACCCCGTACCCCACGGGGAAGGTGACCTCGCTCTCCTTGATCGACATCTTTACAACTTCCTCCGTGTCCACGGAGGCCGCCACAACCATCACGCCCTCTTCCTTGAGCTTCTTCGATTTGGAAAAGGCCGAAAGCTGGGCGAGGCAGTACGGTCACCAATGCCCGCGGTAGAACAGGACACAGCCCCACTCCCCTTCGAAATAATCCGGTAGGGCCAGCGTTCCACCGCCCGCGATGTTCAGATCGATCCGAGGGAACATGTCCCCGGTGTCGAGGAACCTTTCATTCACCTTCGCCATGGCACACCTCCTCCGGCTGGAAGTCATAATAAAAGCGTACGCGGTTTCCCTCATATAGCCCGAACCGCTCAGGACATCAACAAATCGGGCGGCCTCCTCCGCTCGGAAGAAGGAAACGAAACACCCCCCCGGTTCTCCACCGAGAGGGTGCTCCTCAATAATATATAGGACGCGCGGGCGGCCAGAAGCCTCCTCACGCACCGCCCGCGTTTCTCAGGAAGCGGCCATCTTCTTGACGTATTGGACGAGGGCGAGCACGTCCTGCCAGGCCAGCCGCCCGATGGGTCCTGTACTGTACACCCCCACCGCTATGGTCCCGTCCGGCTTGATGACATAACCCGTGCTGTGGAGGATCTGGCGTTTCTCCTCATAGAAACAGCCCGTCAGCTCGCAGACCTGCTTATTGTCGAGGCCGTATCCCACCGCGAAGTTGGTGATGCCACATTCTTCTGTTGTGCCCTTCGCCTGCGCCTCCGTGTCCACGGAGGCGGCAACGACCTTCACGCCTTCATCATAGAGCTTCGCGGCTCGCGCGAAGGCGGAAAGCTGCTGCTTGCAGTAGGGTCACCAGTGGCCCCGATAGAAGAGCATCACCCCCCATCCGCCCCCGAACTCGCCGGGAACCAAAAGGGTCCCGCCACCGACCTTTTTGATCTCAATATTTGGAAAAGTATCTCCCGTGTCCAGCATGTCCATGGAAAATTGTGGCATCGGATCTCCTCCGAAAGCGATTATTGGGAAGCATCATGCGGCGATCCGTCCCGGTTGACGTTCGTCAGTTCGTTCATCCTATTTCTTCTCCGTACAAATACCAACTGCGAGAAGCGAAAAAAATCCCCGTTCCCTCGCCGCAATCGGCATTTCTGCGAAGGTCCTTCCGGACGTGCCCCGTGCCGACGCTCTGCACTCCTTCCCAGGCCTGGTCACCGACGTATTGATCCTTTTCGCCCTTCGCTTCTCCGGCCGCCAGGCCGCGGGACGCCTCATCCCGACAGCGACGCCTTGACACCAAGTCCCCGGCTCCCTAGCATTCGGGGCTGTTTCGGGGAGGAGAAAATGGGCGAAAAAATACCCTGCGAACACTGCCTAGATCTGGAACCCACCCAGCGCTGCGGAATCGAGGTGGAGTTCACCCCCGAAGACGCGGAGCGCTATCTCCCCCGCGACGGCCAGAACAACCTCATCGCCCCCAAGGGTTGCCCGAATCCCCCGCTCACTAGTGTCATCCGGTACGGCCCGGACTATTTTGTGCTGAAAAAGGGAAGGAACCTCCGGGAGAACTTCACCCGCCGCCTCCCCGAATATAAAGGTTGAGGCCTCCTTCCCTGTTTCCGCCCGCCGCGCTGCCCTTTCCGTCATACGGTTCCAACGAGGAAAATGTTTTTCCGCCGCACCGGTTGTAGGAGATGGGGCGGTGCCGCATATTTTGTTTGATTCGACGGCGAATCGAACGACTTCCCATGAAGCGAAAGGGGCGGAGGCCCAATATCACGGCGGCCCGCTTTCCGCCGCGCCGGGGGAATGATGCGCGTGGAACAAAAGAAAATCACCTGGGTCCGGGCGTCTTTTGTTCTTCTTCTCGCGGGGGCCGCCGGCTGCGGCGCCGGCCAGAGGTTGCGCCATGAAGTTCCCTTGCGCTTCGATGCGTCGCAATTTCTCCTCCCTCGAGATCCCGTAAGAGGCGCTTCGGCGGTGATCGTCGTCCCTTTTGCCGATCTGCGCAGGGAGAGGGGAACGCTCGGGACCTACCGGAAATATCCCGACACGATCGATTTCGTTCCGGCGGGGGGGAGTGTTTCTGATTCGCTGACGGAGATAACCCGGGAGTTTTTCCGCCGGACAGGCTACCGTCCCCAGCCGGGCGAGTGGCGCGGGGACGTGGAACCCCTCGCGGATTTGCCCGCCGACATCGCGGTGTTCGGCGAAATCTTCCAGCTGGACTTTTCGGGCCGCGGCACCTTTTACGAGGCGAGTCACCGGGGGGTGGTGCAGCTTAAAATTCACATGGGCAGCCGAGAGGCGCGGCGGGTCATCAGCCGAACCATCGAGGTGACGCCCGATGCGCTCGATTTTCACCTCTTCGACACCCGATTCTCTCACCATGAAAGACTCGCGGAGGTCATCCAAAAAGCCGTCAACAAAGCCCTCCACGAGGGCTTGACTAACCTTGTCTCCAGAATCGTTCCCTGAAATATTGGAGGGCTCTTCCTCCCGCCCTCCGCACCCACAGGGGGGGACGCCAACATCAAGTGAGACGCCCTATCCGGCCTGAATCCGCCTCGCCGAAAAGACCCTAAAAACATAACGAATCAAAGGTTCAACCGACATCAGACTCCCTGGGACACCCCCACCTCTTCCATATATGGTGCCGATCAGATATAATAATTCCTGTATGTAGTATTTTGTTGTTGATATTTTTCCCCTTTTGTTTCATACTTTCATCTCCTCGATTCATTCGATGGGAATTCGCCCGGGAAGGAGTGAACTGCTGGCCCGATTGCCGGAGGAGTTCGGCGGGGCGGTTTCGCCTGCCCAAACTCGGACAGCGCACTCCCGGAAACACTTTTCGTCTAATCCCCCCAGGCATCGCGCCCCCCCCCTTTCTGCGATGCCGTATTTCCTCTCAAAAGGCCCCTTCGGGGGCTTTTCCCCTCATCGATGAACATGCAGCCCCCCTCTTTGAGGGGGGCTCCTTCCTAGGGTGTTGCCGCTGAAACCCAGCACTTTGAAATTCCTCCGCTTAACGAAAATTTTGTAAGAGGGTTCCCAAGGGAGACATTATATATTGTATAATTATTATTATATTTATATGGAAAACCACCGCTTGCCTTCAACTTGCCAGATTTTTTGCGACGTCCCACCCGGCCGGCCGGAAATTAAAAAAATGACCATGACAGAGCCGCTCCCCGCCACCGAACAGGATTTCTCCCCTTCCGGCGCATCCGGGAATGAGGCGAAGGACCAACAGCAGCCCGGAGCGGAACGGCTCGTGATCGTATCGGATTGCGGGATAGGTCACGAAGGCATGAGCCGCCACCACGCCCGGTACAAGATTGCCTCCCTTGTGCAAGGGACCAACATCGTCTGAAAGGAGCTCGGCCTGCCAGAGGCCGAATGCCTTCTTGCCGATGGGCGGTGCATCCTGACGTTGAACAAGTACTAAAGAAACCCTGTACTTCGAAAAAAATCAAACGAGGAAAGAATCCAGACGGGCGGCGATGATGAGGTTATAGATTGAGAAGAGGTGAAGAAAGAGTTAGACGAATAATAATTCTCTGCGGGAAGGGTCCGACCCTCAGGTCCGAGCCGTTGCGGGTTGAAAATCGGGAGGGATGTCCGGCGCCCGCTCCGGCAATCGTAGGCCGCACTCCACACCCAGGGCGGCGAGCAGGGAGGCCAGCTCTTCCCGCGCATCCGGGACCGAGGTGATCCGCCCCAGGGCGGTGGAGGCCCTCTCTCCATCCTCTCCGAGGCGGGAAAGGAGGGTCTGATAATAGCCTAGCCCTTCGTAGCCCTCCAGCACCCCTTGAAGATAAAACTGCTCGTGCGCGGGAACCTCGACCCACCAGACGAGGCTGCCCGAAAAGGGTTCCGGGTTGAGGTGGAAATCCGGACCGGAAGGGGAAGGGGCGGGCACGCCGGGTTCAGCCTTCCCGGCGAGAGCGGATCCGGCCCGCTGCCCGGCGGACCACCTTGGGCATTTCCTTCACGAAGGTCGATCGCGGCATCACCTTGTCGAACCCGGTGCGCTCTGCGCTTTTGAGCATTGCGGGCTCAGTGTGTGCGCCCCAAGCCATGGCGTACGCCCCCTTGCTCCTGGGGACGGCCCGCAGTTTTTGGATCAGCTCCCCGGCGGCGGGGCCGCCGAGGGTGGGATGATGGAGGTCAACAAGAAGGAGTTCCGCCTGAAAATTCGAGGTTGCCTCCTCGAACTTCTCGGCGGAGGAGATGAACTCGAAAACGCCGCTGTGGGCGGCGCCCGCCTCGCGGATTCTGGCGGAGAACATGAGGTCCGTGCAGACAACGAAGATGCGGGGAGAGGCTTCCTTCACCCGGTTTTTTCTCCCGAATCCGGCCCCCGGAACTCCCTTCCGGGAGGCCCGACGTATCCCGTCAAATAGTCAATCTTGCCCGGGGCGAGGACTTCAAAATAGGAAGCGCCCTCGGGGCCCACGTCCATGCCCCCGTGGAACGCCCCGGCCGGGATGGCGCAAAGGTCGCCGGGCTCGAGCCACTGCTCTTCGTCCTCAAGCCGGAGCAAAAACTTTCCCTCCAGCATGAGAATAATCTGCTCCTCCGAGTGGCGGTGCCTGCCGCCGTCGAACTGGGTGCCGGGATCGATTCTCCCACGTTGAACGGTCAGCCCCTTCGTGCTGACCACCCGTACCCACGTACCCTTACGAATGTTTTGTTTCCGAGGAAAATCTTCCCAATTGTAAAATCCCATCGCGCGCCCCTCATCTAAGCCTATGCTTCCTTCCCTTCCGGGACCATCTTGGCGGCCAGAATTTCGATCAGCGAGTATATGCTTTCCAGTTTATCCACTTTGTACAGCAGGGCCTCGGCCTTCACGATTTGCTCTTCGTCGTAGACGAGCCCGCAACATTCCGTGAACTTCTCGAACAACTCGTCGCGGTCCATCGGCCGCATGGGGGTGCCCCGGGAGACTTCGCCCATTTTTTCGTAAACCGTACCGTCCTCCATCTCGATGGAGACCTTCCCCCGGATGCGGTCGTACCCCATAGCTTCCAGTTCGGCGTCCTGATACGGCTCGATCTTCTCCATCGCCTCGCGCACGTCGGGCCGTCGCACAACCTCGTCGCGGTACTCGTTGATCCCCGCTTTCCGCTCGAGCAGGAGAATGCCGAAACCGAACTGCATCGAGAACTTCGCCTCGAGCTCGTTCTGCGGATCCGAGTACCGCAACGGTTCGAGAACGCGGCTAGTGGTGCCGATGCGCACTTTCTTCACCTTCGCGGGATCAACTTCGTTTTCGAACACGAGCTCGCGCATCGCGTCCATCGCGGGGTGAGCCAGCGAGCCGCAGGGGTAGGGCTTGATGGAAACCCCAGGCTCCACCGCAGACCAGGGGTTGCCCAACTTACCCACCAGATAATCCGGCTCGGCGCCCCCGCCCATGATCTCGAAAAACCCCCAGGAGCCGTCGAACACCGTCGGGCAGGAGGTGAAGCCCGCCGCCGCCAAGCGCGCCGCGACGACGCCGTTCTCGGCGGCGCGGCCCGCGTGGTAGGGCTTGGTCATGGTGCCGAAGTTCGCCCGCAGCCCCTGGCTCTCGGAGCAAACGATGCCGAGGCACATGCGCAGCTGCTCCTCGTTCAGATCCATCAGCTTGGCGCAGGCGGCCGCCGCGCCCACCGCCCCGATGGTGCCGGTGGTGTGGAACCCTTTTACGTAGTGTTCGGGATGGATGGCCTCGGCCACCTTGCACTCGACCTCGAAACCGACGGAAAACGCCGTGAGCAATTCCTGACCGGTCGAGCCCAACGCCTCGGCCATGGCGGCGGCGGCGGCGAGCACCGGTACGGTGGGGTGGGTCAGCAGGCCGTAGACGCGGTCCGGATAGCCGCTGAGCTGGGTGTCGTCGTAGTCCATCGAATGGCCGGCGGTGCCGTTGGCGAGGGCGGCCTGATGGGCCGAGACCATGAGGTCCGTCCCGAAGACGGTGGCCTCGTGTTCGCCGCCGATCTCCCGGAGATACTCCTGGATGATCTTCCCGCTCTCCTCGGTGGAACCCGCCACCATGAGGCTCGTTCCGTCAACGAAGCAGCGGCGCGAGATCGCCTTCACCTCATCGGGGGTCGAGTCGTAATCGGTCTCAAGAATGAATTGGACGATGGCGTCCGTCATCGGGCTTTCTGGATTCGGCATGATATTCCTCTCTGCTATTTCGAACGAATATACGTTCGGTGAATTTCAGGGCCTTGAGACGGTTCCACGCTGCGCTTCTCCTCCTGCAGGTTCCGGACCCGGCTGGCCGCAGAAATAAGCCGACAGCGCCCCCCCTTCCGGCGGTTCCCGGCAAATCCCCGCGAGGGAGAGGAGAATCGCGCCC
Organism: uncultured Nitrospinaceae bacterium; assembly: GCA_964620535.1. Classification (GTDB taxonomy): domain Bacteria; phylum UBA8248; class UBA8248; order UBA8248; family UBA8248; genus CAZUHN01. The sequence goes on from CAZUHN010000170.1 coordinate 9,128, forward strand.
GCTAGGGCCAGCGTCCCCAAAAGCCAATATATTCCGCGTCTCAACCGCCCCCCCCGGCGGGGGGGGATCGGCCGGGAGGCGCCGCTCTTCCCCCAAAAATCGTTCCGGTCTCCGGGCGCTCCTCTCAAACGAAAAAAACGGGTCTTCCGGTCCCGGCGACCCGCGTCATTCCGCCCGTGATACCCGGCCCTTTTTCGCTCCGTCGCGAACGGAAAAGCCTCAATAACGACCATCGGCGAAACCTAACCCGCCGATGCGCGAAAATCCCTTCAACTCGTAAGGGAGTCCCCTTCTGGAACCTATCAAAAAGCCTTTGAAACAGCAAGAAAAAAGGTGGCGGGCGCGGGCTCCGCCCTTTCGGGGGAGGGGCGGAAACGCAGGCGGATTATATGTTTTCCCTCATCCCCGGTAGACTGGCATGCCCAGAAACCGGGAGGATAAATAAAAAGTTGAATAATGCGCAAATCCATCAACACAAAGATTTGATGGGCCGTCCGTTGCGCGCGGCGCTGGTGTGGGGGCTTCCGGTGGCCCTCCTTTTCCTCGCGAGCCCCCTAGCGGCGTTCTGGAAAACGATCATCTGGACGGCCGCCACCGGATGGATGGCACTGGCTCGGCGCCGCCCTCCTAGGGGGCGGGGCGGCCCTCATCTTCCTGCCGGAATGGATCTGGGGGAAATACACGGGCCGGAAGTGACGCGCGCCGAACGCACCGCCGGAACCGCTCACTCCTCTCCGTGCACGCTGCTTACCGAGAGGCCGGTCCGTCCGCGGATGAGGCGCTCGACATCTTCCGCCTCGGGGCGGGTAATGGCCCGGAGCTTGGAGAGTTTCGCCGGGGCCTCGGCGTAATCGTAGCGGCCGCGCGTCTCGACGAACCACGCGGCGGGATAGGCCCGCTTCGGGGTGTTCAGCTGCACCTCATCCGGCCGGATGCGGACGAGTAGCCCGCAGAGCGCCTCCCCCATCTTCATGTTGGCCGGAAGGAACATCACCTGGGAGTCCAGGTGGCCCTTGTATTCTTCCCGGAAGCGGACCGTGGCCTCCACGACGGACTCGAGCGTGATCCCCGGTGCGGGGCGGTTCACCCGCCGGAAGGTCTTCTCGTCGGCAGCGTCGAGCTTGACGGATACCCGGTCGGCACCGAGGAGGGCCTCCCGCACGTCCGGATCATCAAGGAGAGTTCCGTTTGTGAGGACGTGGGTGGTGAGCCCGGCGAAGGCTTTCACCTCGCGGAGGACCTCCCCGAGGTTCAGGGCCAGGGTGGGCTCTCCGCTCCCGCTGAAGGTAACGATGTCCGAGCCGCGCCAGTCCGAGGCCCGCAAATCCTTCATCACCCTTTCGATGGGGACGAAAAGGCGGCGCCCGGCGGTCACCTCCTGGATGTTCCCCAGCTGGCAGTAGACGCAATTGAAGGAGCAGACGCTCGATACGAGGATGAGGTCCACTCCGAGCGACTTTCCGAACCGCCACGAATGCACCGGTCCGTAGATCGTCGAGGTCCTCTCGGCGCCCGTCGTTTTGAGTTCCTGGTCCATTTCCGCTCCCCTGAAAGAGACCTCCGACACGCCATCATATACCGGTTGGCGGGCCTCCGCCTCCAGCCGCCATCCCCCGGAACAGGGGGGCGCCACCCTCCCGGATCCCCATCAGATACCAGATGAAAATAAGGATGAACCCTACAACCTGGCTCCCCGCGAACACACACCAGACGCCCGGCGCCGCGAAGCCGAGGGGGACGGCGGCCATGTACGCCCCGGGAATCAAGACCCCCCAGCGGATGACGGCCTCCACGATCATGGGGGGCTTCATGGCCGAGGCCCCCTCGAAGGCACCCGCGATGAGGCGACGGCTCGCGTCGAAAAAAAGGCCCGCCGCCAGAATCCGGACGCAGAGCGCGCCCACCGCGGTGGCCTCCCCCCCCATGCCAAAGAACCGAACCACCGCCTCCGCCCAAAGAAGGAGGAACACCGTGACCGCCGAAACGGAGACGGTCATCGCCCCCAAGGCCACCCACACGCCCCGGCGCGCCCGGTCGGGGCGGCACGCGCCGAGGTTCTGGCCCACCAAGGTGCGCATCCCCAGCCCCAGGACGAAGCCCGGCATCCGACCCATCAAGGAGACCCGCGTTCCGATTCCCCAGGCCGCGAGGTAGAGTGGCCCAAAGGGGGAGAGTAGTCCCACGAGCG
>CAZUHN010000171.1:0-10386 GCA_964620535.1 uncultured Nitrospinaceae bacterium
CAGGCGTCCGAAAGGAGGCCGGGTGCGACGATGTGTCCCGAATCCTCCCCGCCCAGGATGAAATCATCCCCCCAGCGCTCCGCCGCCCGCAGGATCCACTTGTCTCCCACCGGAGTGAGCTCCACCCGAAGGCCCGACGCGGCCAGGGCGGCGATCACTCCCGCGTCACTCTCGATGGAGACCGCCCCGACGCCCCCCTCCGAGATCTCCCCCTCGGCCGCCAGGAAGCGCGCCTGGAGGACGACCGCCTCGTCCCCTCCCAAGACCCGCACGGCGTCGGCGAAGGGATCGTAGAAAAGGGTGTAGCAACGGTCTCCGTCTGCGTCGAACACGCCCGCGGCGACGAACCCCCCCCCCGCGCGGAACGCTTCACGCCGGGCGCGTCCCGCCGCAAACAGGGCGGAGAGGCCCGCGTGGGAAGCGACGACCGCCGCTTCGTTCCCTTCGACGGCGCAGCGGCCCGCCAGAGCGACCACCCCCCCTCCTTCGTTCACAGGCCCCTCCCCGACGGAGTTGGTCTCCCGCAAAGAATGCGGCCCCATTACCCCCGCGATCTCCCCGGCGAGGACGGTCAAGGCGCCGCGGCCAGGATCGAGAACGATGTCCCAGCCATCGAGAGTTCCTTCGCGGAGCCAAGCGTTCGGAAGGCGGGAGAGGTGGGCGGCGTAGATTCCCCGCGCCTCGGCGCCGGACTCGGTGCAGGGGCCAAGGAGAGGACTCTCTTCCACATCTTCCGGAAAGATGTCCCAGACGAGGGCGCTGAGGTCGGCGTCCTCTTGCGGAAGCGGCTTCCTCGCTCCCTCCGCAAGAAAAATCTTTATGCCGTTCTCCTCGGCGGGATTGTGGGAGCCCGTGAGGATCAGCGCTCCGGCCGCCCCCGCCGCGGCCTGGTAGACGGCGGCGGCGGGAGTGGGCAGCACCCCCGCCACGAGCACGTGTGCCTCGGAGCGACGCAGGCCCCGAAGGGCCGCTTCCGAGAAACGGCCCTCGCTGTCCCTCGGGTCCCAAGCGAAAACGATAGCCCTCGGTGAAATGAGCTTCTCCGGCGCGCGCGCAAGGAGCCACCGGCCCGCCGCGAGAGCGTAGTGCTCGACGAAGGACTCGGTTAAAAGACCCTGCTCCTGGTAGGCACGGCGCGGATCCATTCCCCCGGCAAGGGGATGGTCCGAGGCGACGGTGAGGCCGCGGATCCCGTCCGTACCCTGTAGGATAGAAAAGGAATCCATCTAGTGGTTGCGGATGCCGCCCCTAGGCGACGGTGACGGACTTGGCCAGGGCGCGGGGGCGATCCACGTCCCGCTTCAGCGCCACCGCGAGAAAATAAGCGAAGAGCTGGCCAGCCAGCAAGTGGAGGAAGGGCGCCAGATGGGGCGAAACGCGGGGCAGGACAAACTCCTCGCTGAAAAGGTTTTCTGACCCTTCGTCCCCTTCAAAGCGGAATCCGAAGACGAAACCGTCCCGGGCGCGAACCTCCTCGGCGCTGCTGCGCGTGAGGTCATGGAGTGCGGTCTCCTCCGGGGTCGGCATGAGAACAATGGTGTACATGTTCTCGTCGATCAAAGAGATCGTCCCGTGCTTGAGGAAGCCAGCGCTCATCCCCTCGGCGTGGAGGTAGGTCACTTCCTTCATCTTCAAGGCGCTCTCGAGCGCGGCCGGGTAATATATCCCCCTTCCGATGTAGAGCCAGTTCTTCATGCGCTGGTGCCTCTGCGCAACCGTATGCAAAAAGCCTGCCCGCTCGTTCAGGACCTCTCCGATGCGCTCCGACAGGCTGGCCATCTCTGCCCGCATCCGGAGAACATCCTCCTCACCGAGGCGCCCCTCGAGCCTGGCAAGTTCCAAGGCGCTCAGGAGCAGAATCGATGCCTGGCTCATGGCCGCTTTGGTACTGATAACGCAGATCTCCGGTCCTGCCCCCTGCAGAATGGGCAGATCAACGGCGCGAGCGAGCGAGGAACCCATGACGTTGACGATGCCGGCCGTTTTCGCACCCCTTTCCTTGGCATGCCGGAACGCGCTCAGGGAGTCGTACGTTTCGCCGGACTGGCTGATGACAATGAAGGAATCCTCCGAGCCGATCTGGGAAAGATGGGGAAACTCATCCGTGCTGATGGCCGGCAGGTACTTTCCGGCCAGCTGGCTGAAAAGATACTGGCCCAGCCGGGCGACGTAATAGGTCGTTCCCACTCCGCCCAGAAAGCTCTGGCGCGAGCTGCGGATCATTTGCGCCAGAGAGATGATCTGATCGCGGTCGATGTTCAGGGCCGCCCGGACGGTCGCGGGCTGATCGTAAATCTCTTTCAGCATGTAGTGGGAGTATCCCCCGCGGCGGGACATCTCCACGTCCCATTCGATCTCGGTGACAGGCTTATCGATCAGGTCCTGGGTCTGGAGATTCTTGACTGCGAAGCCATGGCGCGTGACCACGGCGTACTCCCCGTCGTCCATAATGACGGCCTGGCGGGTGAATTCGATGAACGCGTTGAAATCCGAGCCGACGAAGTTTTCGCCATGACCCAATCCGATGATGAGGGGGCTCTCCCGCTTGATGCAAAAGATTTGCCCTGGCGCATCCGCCGAGATAAAGACGAGGGCAAAAGTCCCCTCCAGTTCCCGGATTGCACGCACGAAGGCGCCCTCGAGGCTCGCGCCTTTCTCCTTTTGGTAAAAGGAAATGAGGTGGGCGATCACCTCGGTGTCCGTATCCGAGCGAAATCGGGCGCCCTCCCGGATGAGCCGATCCCGCAGGGGGCGGTAGTTCGAAATGATGCCGTTGTGCACCACCGCCAAGCGGCCCTCGTTGTCGGTATGCGGGTGGGCGTTCTCACGGGTCACGGCCCCGTGCGTCGCCCACCGCGTGTGGGCGATTCCCACCGCGCCTTGCATGTCCGAAAAGCGCTCGCGGGTGCTCACGGCCTCGACCCGCCCGACGTTTTTCCGCACCTCGAGGGAGCCGTTATTCTGCACGGCCACTCCGCAGGAGTCGTAGCCCCGATACTCGAGCGCAACGATGGAACGGGTGAGCCTCTGGGTCACATTCGTCGCGGCGACAATGCCGGCGATGCCGCACATCTCACGCCCCTCCGCGGGGGTGGGTATGGTAGTTTGGCACGGTTTCCCCCCTTGCGATCACCGTGCCCGGGGCGAGTGTGTTCGAGGAGCCGATCCGGGCGCCGTCTCCGACGAAAGCTCCCAGCTTCGTGAGCCCGGAATCTACAAAACCCTTCTCGATCGGAAGCTGTACATTGGACCGGTCCATGTTGAAATTGACGGTCATCGAGCCGGAGCCGAATTCCACCCCTTCCCCAATAACGCTGTCCCCGATGAAAGAGAGGCGGCCCACCTTGACGCCATCATGGAGGATGCAATTTTTCAGCTCGACGCCGAAGCCGATCATGGTGTTCGCCCCGATGGCAGTGTAGGGGCGGACGAGAACACCGTTTCCAATAAACGATTCCTTTCCGATATAGCAGGGGCCGAAGATAGACGCGCCGGACTCGATCACCACGCCCGCCTCGATCCGCACCGGGCCCCGAAACTGAACCGCGCCGCGAAGCTGCACGCTTTCGTCCACCACCGCCTTGCTCCAAGTTTCCATCACCATCCGGTTGGCATGGAGAAGGTCCCACGGGTGATGGGCGTCGATCCAGGGCTCCTCCCAGATGGCCGATCGGAATCCCTCGCCTTCAATGATTTCTTTGAGGGATTCCTCCATGTTCTTCTTCCCCAGGAGGTCAAAAAGGCGGTGGGGCATGACGAAGACGCCAGCCAAAACATAGTTGCCCATCTCCCGCGAGGTGGGTTTCTCGACTAGGCGGCTGATCCGCATATCCGCATCCAAGTATACCGTGCCGAAGTACTGGGTCTGGGGAGTATGGCAGATGGCGGCCACCGGCTCGTTGAACGAGCCGAAAGTTTGAATGGCGCTGCGGGAAATGTTCCCAATGGTGAAAACATCGGCATATACGAGCAGGAAAGCCTCCTCTTTCTGGAAGAAGCTCCGGGCGCGGTATATGGCGTCCCCGATGCCGGCGGGTTCGTCTTGCTGGACATACTGAATCGTAATCCCTTGAGCGCCCTGACCAAAATGGTTCCGGATCATTTCGCCGCAATGGCCGATCACCATCACCACATCGCTCACGCCCGCGGCCCGGAGCTTTTCCAGGGTACCTTCCAAAAGCACCTCTCCCGCCACCGAGACCATGGCCTTGGGCCGCGTCTCGGTGAACGGGTAGAGCCTCGAGCCGCGTCCGGCCGCCAAAATTAAGGCTCTCACAGGATAATCCTTCCAAAGTCGGGGCGAGTTCCGAAAACCCTGGCAGTGCAATGAGGGAGAATACCTGGAAGGAATAATAACAAAATGGCCCAGTTTGGCTAGCCGCCTCCCCGCCGGGCTATCCCTCCGGTCCAATACGCCCCGGCTTCCTTTAGATTCCCCAGTTCTTTCGGTTCATTCCCCTCCAATACCCGCCCGAGTTGGAAAGCGGCCTCTTCGGGAAAGCGGGCGCGATCTGCGGATGGCCCGGTGAGGAGCGGCCCCGAGGGAATGAAAAATCTTCTCCGGAAGGGAGCGCACCGGCTTCCCGTTTTCGGCTGCCAAGCCGATGAAAGCAAACGGATTCAAAAAAAGGGTTTGCGTGAGAATGACTTTTCAGCGGCGCCTCCCCCGGCGCTTTAGGATGCCGAGGTCTTGGAGCTTTCGCCGCAGGGTGTTCCGGTTCATTCCCAGGATGCGGGCGGTCCGCAGCTGGTTCCCGCCGCTCTCTCGGAGTACGAGTTCGAGAAGGGGCTTCTCCACGCTGCGGATGGTGTGGGTATAGAGGTCGCCCGCCCCGCCTTCGTTGACGCTGGAGAGGACGGCGGCGAGACGCTCTTTGAAAAATCCTTCCAGATCGCTCCCCCCTCTCTCTCGGCCCCCTCCGGGAAGTTCATCCAAGGAAATGGAACTCCCCTCCGCAAGAAGGTAGGAACGCCAAAGGGTGACTTCCAGTTCGGCCTCATTTCCCCACCAGGATTGGGCCGTGAGCCACTCCATCGCACCGGGTGTGAGGGCGCGGCGCTCCAAGCCGAGGCGGCCGGCGATCTCATCGAGGAGGGCGCCCGCGAGTTCGGGCACATCTTTGCGCCGCTCGCGGAGAGGGGGGATCCGGATAAGAAGGGTGCCACTCTTCTCGTGCAATTCGGGAAGGATCTCATCTTGGAAAAGGCGCTCGGGGTCGTGGGCGTAGCTGAGGACCAGGTGAAAATCGGGGCTCACCTCCCCGGCTTTCACCGAGTCGGCAAGCCTTTTCTGAATGCCCTCCGAGAGATTCTGGACATCCTCTACGAACAGGCTCCCCCCGCAGTGCAGAAGATCGCCCTCCTCCCCCCGCCCCCCTTCGAGCCGGCCGAGCGCCCGCTCCAGCCCGGCAGGCCGGCGGTGGGGCGCCTCCCAACGGAGGAAGGGACGGCGCAAGCCCGGATGGTGGGCGTGGGCCGCACGGGCGTAGCGGATGAAGTTCGAACCTTTCTCGCCGCGGATTAGGACCATTCTATATCTGCGGCTGACTTTTTTCAACGCCCTCCGCACCCGCTCCGCCGCGGCACTTTGGCCGATCAGCGTTCCCGCCCCTCCCAGTTCGCGCATTTCTGTCCGAAGCCAGCGGACCTCCCGGCGGAGCATGCCTTGCTCGCTCATGGCATGGATGAACCGGGAGATTTCCTCGGGATGAACATTGTCTACAAAAACCGACTGCGCCCCCGCCTCCAGCCCCAGGGGGGCGAGCCCTTTGTCCTCGGGCCGCAGAACCACGGCCACCGGTTTTCCCCTCTCTCCCAGTCTCCGAACCTTCCCCATCTCACTGCGCTCGGAAGTGGCGAAAAGAATGATGTCGCACCAATCGAAAAGCGGTGTCGCATCCTCCGAACGGGAGACAAAGGCCGCCTCAATATCGAGGGCCTGCAACCCATCGAGCATCGACCTTCTGCCGGGCGACATCGCTCCGACGAACAGAACCCTCACTTTGAAGCCCTCTCCCCCGCCTCGGAGAAATTTCCCTTTGCAGGATCAGCCATCTCAAACACCGGCGTCTTCTCCCAAAACCCGGAGAAACGGACCTCCGCCCCTACCGCCGGCGAATCGGGCCCCGTTCCGCTAAGCCGGCCCATTACCCTCCCCAGGCCTTTCATTTCGACCAATGCGAGAAGGTAGGGGACTTGGGTGCCCTCAGGCCCCGCGTGCACCCGGGTGAAGCTGTAAATCGTGCCGCGGTCCGCGGCCTCCGCCTCCTTCAGATCGGCCCCGCAGTGAAAGCAGGCCGGGGACGCCTCAAAGTAGAACCGGCTGCACCCCCCGCAGCGATGTACGGTCAGCGACATATCGGATCACCAGGACCGGGATTACCCGGCCGACGAAAGAACGTGGACGACGCTGGTCGCCCCCGAGCCGCCCATGTTTTGGGCGAGGCCCACCTCCGCCCCCGGGACCTGGCGTGCCCCCGCCTCGCCCCGCAGCTGGGTGACGATCTCATGGATCTGGGCGATTCCGGTCGCCCCCACAGGGTGGCCCTTCGCCTTGAGGCCGCCGCTCGTGTTTACAGGCATGGCCCCTCCCAGGGCGGTCCGCCCCTCCAGGGCTCCGCGCCCCCCCTCGCCTTTGGGGAAAAAGCCCAGGTCCTCCAGGGCGACGATCTCGGAAATGGTGAAGCAATCGTGCACCTCGGCAAGGTCCACGTCCTCCAGATTCAGCCCGGCCTCGCAGAAGGCCTCGCTCCCGGCGCGCTCCGTGGCCTCGAAGCGGGTGATGTCCGCCTTGTCCTGGAGCGCGGGGGAACCCGACGCCTGGGCCGAAGCGAGCACCCGGACGGGCCGGGGATGGAGGTCGGCCGCCATCTCCGTTGGACATATCACCACCGCCGCCGCCCCGTCGCTGATCAAGGAGCAATCGTACAGTCCGAGCGGATCCGCCACAGGGCGGGCGTCGAGGGCCTGCTCGCGCGTGATCAACTTTCGCATGTGGGCGTTCGGGTTCATGCAACCGTTGGCGTGGTTCTTCACGGCAACCTCGGCGAGGGCCTCTCGCGGGGTGCCGTATTCGTGCATATGCCGGAGGGCGATGAGGGCGAAAAGAGCGGGGAAAGTGGCGCCTGCGCATACCTCGGCCTCGTGGTCCCCCGCAGCCGCCAGTATGGACGTCGTCTCACCGAGGGGTGCCGTGGTCATCTTCTCGACCCCGCCGACGAGGACGATGTCCGCCGCGCCCGAGAGAACGGCCATGACCGCCTGCCGCAGGGCCAGCCCCGCTGAGGCGCAAGCCCCCTCCACCCGGGTGCAGGGCACGGGGCCGAGCCCCACTCCGTGGGCCACCACAGGCGCCAGGTGATTTTGCCCGGTGAAAACCCCACTCGCGAAATTGCCCAGAAAAAAGGCCTCAATCCGTTCTGGACCGATCCCCGCGTCCGCCAGGGCGGCGCGGCAGGCCCGTACCGCCAATGCTGCGATACCCTCCGGCAATGCCCCGAACGGGGTGATTCCGATCCCGACGATCGAAATGCTTCGCACGGCAATCCCCAGCGAACAGCGGGTCCAAGGTGGGTCAGGCAGGCTATTTAGATTTCAAGAAACTACAATCCGTTTACGATACCGATCAGCGAGGTCCACGGCATCCGCGCCGAGGGCGGTCAGGACATAAGATGATCTTCTGCGGCCGAACGCCATCGAAGCGCAAACATCCGACGGGGGAAAAAATTCTTTCCTTCCGCGGAACCTGCAATTCATACCGCCTGTTTTGATTCTGAAAATTATCAATGAAACCGAAATCACGGACTCGCGCCCGTGTCATTTTCCTTTCGTTCTTTCCGGAGATTCTTCAGGAAACGATAAAAAACTAGCACAGGAAACCACGCTACGCAAGAATAACTATAGATCGCAAAAGAAAAAAATTATTTTTCGAATTGAAACACCGGGCACAGAGAACCACTTTGCTTCACCTCACGCTTTTGTTCCAGCACGAATTTGGTCGGGCAAAAACAAGGAGATGAACGATTAGAGGGAGATGGTGGTTCCGGCAGCAGAGGGGTCGGCGTTGGCCTCAAGGAAGGATTGAAACACCTTTTCTTCATCTGCCTCTGGCGAGATCTCGAGCACGAACCCCTCCATCAGCTCGCGCCGCATCCAGCCAGCGATGACACCCGCCTCTTCCAGAGCCTCCCTGCTGGGCGCTGGAAACTCACGATTTGCCTCGAAAAAAGCGCGGTGGATGCCGCTCCGCAGCGCATCGGCGGGGAGGAGGTCCCGCTTGAATCGGATTTCCTCAACCAAGATCCCATTGTGGACAATGTAGCAAACGCGCTCCTCCATCGTCTCGCCCGGCTCGACTATGAACAGATTCCGCCGCTCGACAGGGGGGCCTGAGAGGGCGTAACTCCGGATAAGGTGACGAAGGCGCGTCAGTGATTTTTTCAGTTCAGCGGGCGAAGGGCCTCCATCCCCCCACGAGCGATCTAAAAGAGCCTCCACCCCTTTTCCGCTCGCCCGGGCGCCCCCTTCCTCCAGCATGGACTGGAGCCGATCAACAATGTCCCGGTACTGACGGGGAGAAAGGGACGGAAGTTGGTAGGAACTAGGGCGGATCGTCGCGCCGCCGGCAGGGGATTTTCCTTGAAAAGCGGCTTTTTTTTTGGACAAATCAGCGCCGCGAAGGGGAAAAGCGGCGTGAATCACTTGAAGCAGATCCTGAAGCTGGGCCTGTTTGCGGAAAGGTCCGTAGTGGGCCCCTCCGTCGGCGGAAAGCCCGAGGACGGGCAAGACGCTCGGAAATTTATGGGTGAGGTCGATTTTCAAGAAACAGAAATTTCCACCTGGAGGAACTCCGTTCGAAAACTTCACCTCCCGCATTGCCCGTCCGGACAAGAGGTTCATGCTTAACTCGCTCTCGAAACGGATCGCCTCGACGCGCTTCACCGTGCGGAGTTTCTTCGAGAATCTTTCCGCGGCACGGTTCTTCGGATGGAAAAGGTCCACGACGGTTCGCTGGATGTCCACCGCACGGCCTGCGTAGACGGTCTCTCCTTTCCCGTCAAAAAAGCGGAAAATCCCACGCCCTTCCGGGAGGGAATTCAACTCGTCGGGATCGATCGCCATCCCTTCGGCCAGGGGGGGCTTCTCCTTCTTGGGCATTTCTTGGTAAGCGAGCACCTCTTCGAGCGATTCGAGCCCCCGCAGCTGGAGCATGGCGAGGAAGCGTCCGAGAAGTTGGGCGGTGGTACGCGCATCCCCGCCAGCCCGGTGGCGGCTATTTTCGCGGAGATCCAAGAGGGCAGATACATCCCCCAGGTTGTAGCGCCCGGCGGCGGGCAGGAGCCGTTGGGCCAGCTTGAAAGTGCACAGGGCAGGGGGATCGAAACGCCGCCCCAGGAATTCTCTCGCGAAATACTCGATAAAATTGTAGTCGAAACTCGCGCAGTGGGCGACGAAAACGCAACCCTCGATAAAATCCAGAAAGGGAGGAAGCTGATCGGTCAGCGGAGGCTGGCCGGAAACCATTTGGTCCGTGATACCCGTCAGGCGGACCACGCTCCGGGGGATGGAGCGGCCGGGGTTCACCAGGGCGGAGCGCTCGCCGACGACCTCGCCTCCCCTTACCTTGACCGCAGCGAGCTCGGTGATCCGGTGCTGGGGAGGCCTCCCGCCGGTGGACTCGATATCGACGACGGCGAAGGTGACCTTCGGCAGAAGGGGATTTTGTAAAAAGGCTTCCACCCCTAGCCAGCGGCCGTCCTCATCCATTGAAACGCGGGGGTTTTCCCGGAGGAGGGGCTCGAGAAGCGACCGGCAGAGGTCGTCCCCGAGGCCCTTTGGCTTCCACAAAGCCTCGACAATCTCGACGCAGGTGAGTGCCTTTTTTTCTGTAATCCGGACCGGATTCCGCCGTTCGTCCATGAAAAAGTATTTCATCTCTTGAATTGGGTTCGAGCAAATGGCCCGAATCGCGGCGAATTCCGGGCAACCACAAGTTACCAGATATCAGGGCCCTTATCAAAGGCAGAGGCTGATGAGAATTTTTCCCGCGGGGAGCGGTTTATTAAAGGACCAATGGCGTTTTCCGGGTTCCAAGCGTATTGGAAATCCCAGTAATCGAGAGAAGGGATGGCCGTGGCGAGGACCCTCCATTCGCACTCCCTGCGGCACATTTACCACGCACCCAGTTTGGGAAAATAAGGAAACCGGCCGCCGGTCTTTTCGATTCGAAACCTACGGAGGCAACATGAAAACAGGCGAGAAAACCCTCCCCCAGGATTCCGACTCCCTGCTGGGAGAGGTTTGGCGCCATTTCCAGCTGGAAATGGCGCCAAACCTCTCCCAGCAGGGAGTCGGAATCCTGGGGGAGGGTTTTCTCGCCTGTTTTCA
>CAZUHN010000172.1:0-17239 GCA_964620535.1 uncultured Nitrospinaceae bacterium
GTCCAAAGTGCCCGTCTCCTCAACCGTGTAGCCCTCCGGATGGAATTTTCCCCTGGTGCGGGTGTGCACGAGGACATCCATTCCAAAGGCAGCACCCCTGCCAGCCACCTCCCGGCCGATGGTTCCCAGCCCCACAATCCCGAGGGTGGTGCCATCAAGCATGTTGTGCGGAACGGGCTTGTCCCACCAGAGCCATGGGCGACGCGAAAGGGTGAGCATGAAGGTGAAGGCGTGCTCCGCCAAAGCGACTCCCAGGACGCGGGTCGGGGCATTGACGACGGCAACACCGGCCGCCGTCGCGGCCTCGACATCTATTGCGTCCAGCCCGATTCCTCCCCTTCCGATGGCTTTCAGATTTGGTGCGGCGGCGATCAGTTCGGCTGTGACGGACGCGCGGCCGGTGATGATGGCGCAGGCGGTGGCCGCCTCCCTTTCGAACTGCTCATATTCAAAAGGCTCCGGCAGGACGAGCTCGTACCCCTCCCCCATGAACTCGAGCACAAGCTCTCCCCAGATGGGATTCAAATATCGCGTGTCGATCGCGAGAACGCGGTGAGCCATAGCCGCTCCTGTTCTTCCGGGCCGGGCGGGCCGGGCCCGGGCGCACCAAAACGGGGCGAAAAAATCGTCGCCGCGGGAAAAGGGCAGAATCCCACTTTCAAGGAAACCAAAAATCCAGCCTTGATTCTACTGCACGTATAAAGGGCAAGGTCGAAGAATTAATCCCACCATCTCCAAGGGCACTCATTGAGGGACTCAACGCCGTTCGCCGTGACCCAAAGCGTATTCTCGACCACGGCGGCGCCAAACTCGTACCGAACCAGCATGGGCTCGAAGGCGATGACCATGTTTTCCTCCAGGGCCATTTCGTTCTCCGGGTTCACCGAGGGCGGGACGTGGCTGAGAGTCCCGATCCCGTGCCCCCGGAAATAGAACCACTGCTCCACCTTGAGCTCTTTGGCCGATTCGGCGGCGATCTTCCCGATGTCTTTGATGCGCACGCCGGGTCGCATCGCGGCCATGCACCGCTCGATGATCGTCATCTGGGCCTCGAGAAAATCTTTCTGCTCCTTGTTCGGCTGGCCCACCACCCTTCCCCGGGAAGCGTCGTTGGCGTACCCCATGTAATAGCCGAGCTGGTCAGAAAAAACGATTTCCCCTTTCTGGAGCTTCCGGTCGGTGGGGGGGGCGTGCTTGAGGCCGGCCCTCGGCCCGGAACCCAGCGCCATGGGAAGGTGGGCGGTGCTCCCTCCCTTCCGGAAAAACGCCTCCATGGCGAGACCTGCCAGCGCGTTCTCGGTGATTCCCTCCTTCGCGTTCTCCATGACGGCGGCGAGGGCCGCGTCGAGGATGTGCGCGCTCTTTCGCATGACCTCTACCTCAGCCAGCGACTTGATGGTCATGAGCTCGGGAAGGAAATCCTGCGCCTCGACATACTCACAGCTGGGTGCGATCTTTTGAAAAGCGGGAAGATGGCTCATAACCGCGGCCCCCGAAAGGCCCACTTTTCCGCTTTGCACGCTCCGCTCGCGCATGATGTCTTCCAGGTGATCGTAGACCGTCGTCGCCGTCGCTGTTCGCGGATGGGCCGCGGGCCGGGCGTCCGGGATCCAACAATTCTGAATTCCAGAGTGTATGGGCTCGCCGTGCATGATCGAATTCGTGACGAAGGCGACCTCCCCTTCCAGGGGAATGAAAACGAGATTGTCGCCGTTGTAGAAATCCTCGAAATTCGAAAGATAGCGAATGGCCTCTGCGTTGGTCTTTCCGCCATGAATGATAAAGCCGCCCAAGTCTTTCTCTTTCATTCGGCCGCGCAATCGCCCGATCCGTCCCTCATACTCCTCGACGGGAAAAGGGATTTGCCCCCACTTTTTTCGCGCCTCCATATCGAAGGGAGCTCGCCCCCAACCGTAAGGCATTTTTATGGCCTGCGAAGATCCATGAGACATGAAATCACCTCCGTCGATTCATATGGCAAGGATGACGCAATCACTCTTGCGCCGCCCCGCCGAGAGGGAAACTTTCAGTCCTTCCTGGCCCGGCCTCGCAAAGAGATTAATTCTTGTAATTTCAACGAATATGCAGCAGATTGGCGAGATAATTCAACCACGCACCTGGCCTAGTCACCAATCTGAACTCATCCTCCCTAAAAAACGCCTGGATTGTGGTCCCTTTCTGGAAACCCTTCCCGGAAGGGCAAGCCGAAATACCCCCATCCATGGAAATGCCTGTCCAAAAACCCTCTTCGCAGCAAGTTGCAAAGCGAAACATGATTCATATAATATTCTGAAGAATAAGAAACTGCACCCATGCCAATTAGCTCTATATCAAGAATAATGAAGCCGTTCCGGAAACGTATGTGAAAATTCGTGACCTCAGTTGACCCATCAAGGAGGAATTGCCATGCCCGTCGTCAAGAAGCGAATGAAGGGATTCTCGCTCATTCTGCTGATCCTAACCCTATCCTTCATGCCGTTCGCCTCGGTGGCTCCCGCGCAAGCGGCGAAGAACCTGCGGTTGGCGATGTTCTCCGACCCGTTTTCCTTCGACCCGCACACCGCCAGCGACCTGAACGCAACCATGTTTATTCACCAGGCTTACGACAACCTCTTTCGCTACAACGGGGCGGGCAAGTTGGTGCCCATGCTAGTAGATAACTACAAGATCTCGCCGGACGCCAAGGTACAAACCTTCACCCTCCGCAAGGGCGTCAAATTTCATGACGGCCGCGAACTAACGGCCAAAGATATCAAGTTCAACCTGGAGCGAGCCTCCGTCATAAAGGGCGGGACCGCCGTCGGGTACATCAAGACCATCGCGGGCTCCGAAGCGTACCGAAAGGGTCAGGCGAATGAACTCAAGGGGGTCGAAGTACTAGACAAATACACCTTCCGCGTCACCTTTTCGAAACCCCATCCCGCCTTCATCAAACAGTCGGCGGCGACACGGCTGTCAATCGTGAATCCCGCCAGCATTTCCAGTATGAAAGAGAGGATCAGCCTGAAAATTGCTTCGTCAAAGGGCGTGGGATCGGGACCCTTCAGACTGGTATCCGGCCGCCGTAATTTCAAATATGTATTTTCGCCCTTTAAGGATTACTGGCAAGGCAAATCAAAACTTCCGGGCGTGGAGCTGGTCGTCGTGGAGAATTTTGTCACGGCGATGTCACAGTACGAGAACAATGAGTTGGATATCATCACTCCACCGTATAGCCAGATTCCCCGGATTCGGAAGAGCGCCAAGCTTTCAAAAGAGATGAAAGTCGTTCCCAGGAGCAGGTCCTGCATCATCGCCATGAACTACAAAGTGCTCCCGCAGTGGAACGACATTCGGATCCGAAAGGCTTTCACCCATGCCATCGACACCCAGAAAATTGTCGATGTGGCCCTCGAAGGGGTAGTCACATCGGGCCGAAGCGTCCAGCCGCCAATCTCTTATGGACGGGAATCCAGCATCAAGGGTTACGGATACGACCCGGGAAAAGCGAAAAAACTTCTCGCAGAGGCCGGTTATCCAGGCGGAAAAGGCTTCCCGGCGCTCACCCTCATTTCGCGCTCCCAGCGTCATTACGTCCGAGCCTTGGAGGCCGCGGCGGGTATGATGAACAAGAACCTCGGCGTCAACGTCCGGGTGAGGCCAATGGAGCAGGGGGTCTACATCCGCGAGATCAACAAGAAGAACATTCACGCGTTCTTCATCAACTGCTGGACCGCCTCGTTCCTCGATCCCTCCTATCACCTCGAGGGCATCATGACGTCAGGCGCCAAGCGCAACCGCTGGAACTACGCCGACAAGAAGTTCGACGAACTCGTCGCGAAGGCCGTGGCTACGGTGGACGAAGACCTGAGAATGAAGCGGTTCCTCGAGGCCGAGAAGCGCTCCATCGAGCAGGCCGCCATCATCCCCATCTGGTACGACGTCTTCCTCCTTCTGGTAAAACCCCGAGTGCAGGAAGTGGAATGGACGCCGGTCGGAAACGGATTTACGTCACTCTGGAGCGCGAGGGTAGCGAATTAAGGAAGTCTTCCCTTTAGCCGTTCACTGTCTCGCGGGCGGGGAGGGGGTTCCCTCCCCGCCCGCGTGCGTAATCCGCGAGATCGGATTTTCCACTTGATGCCATGACCCAATTCGTAGCTCGGCGAGTTTTTTTGTTCCTCCCCATATTGCTCGCCGTTTCCGTCATCGTTTTCGTTCTTGGCCATGCTGCGCCCGGAGATCCCATCGACATCCTCCTTTCCGAGGAAACGATGGACGAGGAAGAAATCCTAAAGATCAAAGCAGATTACGGCCTGGATAAGCCTGTGATAGTCCAGTACGGATATTGGATATCCCAGGCTCTTCGGGGGAACATGGGGGTTTCCTTTTTCCAGGCGGGCAGGCCCGTCTCGGAGATGATCGCAGAAGGATTCCCCATATCCGTGCAGCTGGCGAGCGCATCCATCGTCTTCGCCCTCATCACGGGGGTGGGGCTCGGCATCATCTCGGCCCTGATGTGGGGAACCTGGCTCGACGGCGCCGCCTTGTTCGGAACCATTCTCGGGGTCTCCCTTCCCCGGTACGTTTTTGCCCCCGTCATGGTACTCGCCTTCTCCCTCACATTGGGCATTCTTCCGGTAGCAGGTTGGGGTGCCTGGGAGCATTACCCCCTTCCCACCGTGGTACTGGGAGCGAGCACCGCCGCCTTACTCGCACGGCTCACGCGCTCTGCTCTGCTCGAGGTCCTGGACAAAGAATACATCAACGCCGCAAGGGCAAAGGGTTGCACAGAGCGATCCATCAACCTTCGCCACGCCCTGAAGAACGCCCTCATTCCAGTGGTGACCATCATCGGCACTTCCCTCGGGTTCCTCCTTGCGGGAAACTTCGTGGTCGAAACAATCTTCAACATACCCGGACTTGGGAGAATGGCGGTTATGGCTATCTTCCAAAGAGATTATCCCGTCTTCCAAGGGATCATCATGTTCATGGTAGCAATTTTCATGACTGTGAATCTCATCGTCGATATCTCCTACGCGTTTCTGGATCCGCGCATTCGTTACGAATAAGACGAGGATCCGAAAATGAAAACTGAAGCCGTTTCTTCCAAAACAAAAACCGGCCAACAAAATATCGATGAAACTGATCAAAGCCAGAGCACTTTCGATATTGCTTGGACCACCTTAATAAACAGCCCGAAATTCATGATCAGCTCGAGTGTCATTTTATTCTTCGTAATTATCGCCGTATTCGCCGATCTCATATCCCCCTTTCACTACGCAGCACAGAACCTGGAACGCGTCAAGGAGACCCCCGGCTTGGAGCATTTCCTGGGCACGGATCTGCTGGGGCGGGATATGTTGAGCCGGATGGTCCACGGCGCGCGGGTTTCCATTTTCGTGGGCGTATCGGTCGTGATGATGGAATTTACCCTCGCCCTGGCGTTGGGATTGAGCGCGGGATACTACGGCGGAATAGCCGATACAATCATCCTCCGCTCGGCGGACGTAACCTTCGCCTTTCCGCCGTTATTTTTTGCCATCTTAATCGTGGCCACGCTGGGCCCCAGCTTGATTAACATCCTCATCGCACTCACCATCACCGGCTGGCCGGAGGGTACCCGCATCGTGCGAGCGGAAACCCTCCGATTGCGGGAGAAGGAATTTATCGAATCGGCCCATTCTGCGGGCCTCCCCGTATGGCGAATTCTACAGCGACACTTCATCCCCAATCTCATCAGCGTTGTAATGGTGGCGGCAACCATGAAGATCAGCCGGGTGATTATCGCCGAGTCGGTGCTGAGTTTTCTGGGCATCGGGATCCAGCCGCCAACGCCGAGTTGGGGATCAATGATTTACGAAACGTATGAATACATGCAGTCCGACGCCTATCTGACCCTCATCCCGGGCACCGGAATGGTCCTGCTCGTGCTCGCTTTCAATTTCATGGGTGAAGGTCTGCGCGACGCCTTGGACCCCCGTCTGGCGCGACTCATCCGGGGAAGATCGAGACGGAGGTTTTTCTCCAACACGGTCAAAGCCCAAGAGACCACCTGATGTCTTCCTTGATTTGAAAGGGACAAGTCTAATTTCACGAACCCTCCGACCAAGCCTTAATGGCGGAAAGAAATTTTAGGAGAAACCATGGACCAAATGCGTGCGGCGATTCATCACGAACACGGCGGGAGGGAGGTTCTCCGCATCGAGAAAATCTCCGTCCCGGCGATAGAAGACGATGAAATCCAGGTCGAGGTGAAGGCCTGCTGCCTAAATCATCTAGACGTATTCTGCCGTCTCGGCATGCCCGGCATGCCCATACCCCTCCCCCACATCGCCGGCGGAGACGTGGCGGGCGTAGTGAGCCAGATAGGCAAAAATGTAGAAAATATTCAGGTTGGAGATCGCGTCCTGCTCGATCCCCACTTCGTCCGAAACGGCAAGCCTTTCACCTTCGGAGAAACCGCCTGGGGGGGACTTTGCGAATACGCGAAGATTCCGACCGAGAACGCGATTCCCCTTCCCGACGATGTGACCTTCGACCAAGCGGCGTCACTGCCCATAGCTTACGGCACCGCCTGGAAGATGATGATGACCCGGGCCCGTGTCAGCCTGGGCGATCGGGTGCTCATTCTCGGCGCGAGCGGCGGCGTGGGGGTCGCCTGTGTTCAAATATGCAAGATGGCGGGCGCCGAAGTGATCGCGGCGAGCTCCTCGGCGGAAAAGCTGGACAAATTGAAGGAACTGGGGGCGGACGTTCTCTTGAATTACAGCGAGATCCCGGATTGGCACCGCTTCATCCGGGACCACACCGACGGGGCGGGCGCCGACATTATCGTCAATTACACGGGGGGCGACACCTGGGTAAAGAGCATGAAGGCGATGCGCAAGGGCGGGAAAATCGTTACCTGCGGCGCGACGGCGGGTTTCGACCCGAAGACCGATATCCGCTTCATATGGGTGAGAGAGTTAAATGTCATCGGCTCGAACGGTTGGACGCGCGACGGCCTTCTGGAACTGGTGGAACTCGTCCGGCAGAAAAAGCTTCTCGCCGTCATCGACAAGGTCCTTCCCTTGGAGGAAACCGCCGAGGGCCACCGGCTCCTGGAGGACCGGGAAGTGATCGGGAAGGTTTTGATCCGGCCATGAGCGACCCGAAATCCTTCCCGGATAAAATGAGAGAGGAGATTCTCCTCAGCTCCTTCCACAAATTACTCGGATTTAAAATCAAGAAAGCGGGAGAAGGATACGTCCACGTTCTGATGCCCAACCAAGAGTCGATCATGACCAATAAAGGGTATATCCACGGAGGGGCCATCGCCGCACTCATCGACGTGGCGGGAGACTACGCGATCGGGACGGTATTCGGGCGCACATGGCCCACCATCGATATGCGCGTGGATTACCTGCGGGCCGGAAAATCCGAGGAAGACCTCGTCGCTCGCGCGACGGTGGTGAAGAAAGGAAGAAGCCTTTCAATCGCAGATATTACTGTGGTGAATCCAGAGGAAAAGGTGCTGGCGATCGGGCGGGCGCTCTATCAAACGTCCACCGATTGATCTCCTGTGCCTACAAATCCCTCCAGGGCCTCGTCGCGGTGGTGGTAAGAAGATCGTAGCCGTCCTTTTGGACGATCGCCATCTCCTCGACAACGCCCCCTCCGAGGCCGGGAAGTTCGAAATTGGGCTCCACGCAAAGCACCGTTCCCGCTTCGATGACCGTATCCGTTCCTGGTTGGAGAAGGGGCGCCTCCACGGTTTCCAGCCCGATGCCGTGGCCCGCCATGGGAAGAAGGTATTGCCCCGCGCCGTTCCCCTCGGCGTCGAGAAACTTTCGCGCGGCTTCATGGACCGCCGCCGCCGTAACGCCATCCTTAAGCGCACCTAAAGATACCTCCGTGGCCGCTGCGCTGAGATCCAGCATCGCCTCGACCTCCGGAGCGATCTTTTTCCCCGGGACCACCGCCGTCCGGTTCACGTCGAACCCGTAGCCCTCGAAAGCCCCCACGAAATCAAAGCGGATGAATTCTCCGGCCTCGACGCGCCTTTGGGTGGCCTGGGGCCACCGGGACCCCCAACTCTGCCAGGGCCCGCTGTGAACCCGGACGTAGCGGACAAAATCCGCCCCTGCCCGCATTCCGGCACCGTGACCCTCGGCCGCGAGGTCGCACTCGCGCACCCCCGGTTTTAGGGCGGCGAAAATAGCCTCGTAGCCAGCGGCGGAGATACGCGCCGCTTCTCGAAGGTACTCGACTTCAACCTGACTCTTCCGGGCACGAAGACCATCAACAAGCGCATTCGCATTCATGAACTCCGCCTCCGGGAGCGCGCGCGTAATATCCAAATACATGGTGGCGGGCATGATGTCTTCACCGGAGATCCCGATCCGGTCCTTCCCGGCGCCGAGCACATTTATTTGATTCACGGCCTCCTTCGAAATATTTAGCTCCGGCCGCACGTCTTCGATGTGTACCATTTCGCGCCGAAAATTCCGATGATCAACAAGGAGGACGGGAGGCTCGTCCCGAGGAAGGACGAGAAGACCGTGACCCATCCCCCGGACAGTTTCACTGAAAGCCCCCGCCGGAAAGGGGGGGAAGTGATTCGTCATATAAGTGAGGCTTCCCATCCGGTCATAGAACGAGCGCCCGATCACCAATAGAAGGTCGAGCCCTTGTTCTTTCATCAGCCCACGGGCGCGGGCAACTCTCG
The DNA here is from genome assembly GCA_964620535.1 of uncultured Nitrospinaceae bacterium. Classification (GTDB taxonomy): domain Bacteria; phylum UBA8248; class UBA8248; order UBA8248; family UBA8248; genus CAZUHN01. Next base: position 8,687 of record CAZUHN010000172.1, read on the forward strand.
TCTCAATTTCCTCTTTGCTGACTCCCCTGCCGAATTCTTGGACCATGGATTCCACCTTTCTGGATGAATTTGTCACGCCATGAACGATTGCCCCGGAAGCCGTCTTGCCTGCGGCCAGCCAGCGTAAACTCCCGCGACTCTGGGTGAAACCCCGAGTGGAGGGCGGAAGGTACCTCGAATCGGAGAGAGGGGGGGGGAGTCCCCATTACCGAGCCCAACAATCACCCTGCGGCACATCGGAAAGTCCGAATCCCCCCTCCAAGAGCATTTTGCGTGGCAAAATCATAGCAAATCCCGCCCATCCCGCACCAATACCGCCTTCCCTGGCCACAAATCTTATCGAATCGGGCCCGCCCTCAGGCCTGATTCGATTCCGGCCAGATCCGAAAAAACCCCGCCCGGAGTATCGGGCCACTCGGCTGATGTGATAGGATTCCATAATACATCTCGCAAATCATAAACCGATAACCGGTAAATAAAAAATTATTCACCAGAAAGAGGTTCCCTGCGTTTCGTCGTTCATTCGGTACAGGGATGCAAGTCCCATCGTCGCGGCCACGAGAGATAGGCCGAACCAAACAGGAGGAATCTTAATGGATCACAAGCCGATGTATAGTTGCAATAAATTGAACTGGGCATGCCTCGCTCTGGCGATGCTCCTCTCCGTCGGCTGGGTCGGGCAAGCCGCCGCCGCCGAAAAAGCCACCCTTCGGCTGGAATGGAAACTCACCGGCTACCACACCCCCTTCTATTGGGCGAAGGAAAAAGGATACTACGCCAAAGAGGGAATCGACCTCAAAATCAGCGAGGGGGCCGGATCCGGCAAAACGATAACCGCCCTCGCGGCAAACCGCGACACCTTCGGCTTCGCTGACTACCTGGCTTTGGCAAAGGGAATCGCGAAGGGGATGCCTCTCAAGGCCGTCTACTCGGTCCAGGGAAAGAGTGCTTGGGCGATCGTCTCCTTCGAGGACAACGCCGTCCGAAAGCCTTCCGATCTCTCGGGCAAGTCCCTCGCCTCGGTGGGAGTTCACATTTCGATCCTTAAGCTCTGGCTCAAGATTAACAACGTCCCCGTTAACAGCGTTAAAATGAACATCGTCGGCGGCCGGACCCGGAACACCACCTTTGCGAACGGGAAAGTAGACACCATCATGAGCATCACCACTGGCTCGCCGAACGACTTCGTCGCCGCGGCAAAGGCCGGAAAAGGAAAACCTGTCCACTTCCTTATGTTCACCGACTGGGGCGTAAAGCCGATGGGCCAGGGAATACTCGTCCACAACGACACCGCCAAGAATAAACCGGACCTTGTCCGGGGATTTCTGCGCGCCACCCAGAAAGCATGGAAAGAGGCGGCGGTAAACGTGGATGAGGCCGTGGATATCGCCCTCAAGCACTCAAAGGGAAATGATCACAGAAGAGAGTCCGTGAAGCTCCAGTTCGTGGGAACGCTGGAGTTGCTGAAGAGCGATAACACCTGGGGCAAGCCCCTGGGCTGGATGGCCGAAAAGGATTGGAAGAAAACTGAAGAAGTCCTGCTCAAGACGGATGTGATCAAAAACCCGCTTCCGCCGAGCAAGTACTACACGAACGAATTCGTTCCGGGCCCGAGCAATTAGGCGGGAGCGCTTGATTCGATTCACTGAATTTTTGTGATTGAAATCCCCGGTTCGGGATGCGTGAACTCCCCCGGACCGGGGATTTATTTATCCGGAATTGATGCAAGATATTAGTTAAAATCAAGAATCTCTTGTCGAGTCACGTTGATACGGAAGGTCTCCGCCCCTCTGGAAAAGGGCCGGAGATGTGGAACCCGACAGGAAGTCTCCCCTCCCCCCCCTCTCGGCGGGAAGGGGTGCAAAAAGAACACGGAACTTCCCGCCCGGGATCGGCGGCTTAAATGGCACACCAGCCGTCATCCACAATGAGATCATGGCCGTGAACGGCGCTTGCATCCTCTGAGGCCAGGAAAACAGCCGCACCGGCCATCTCCTCTGTGGAAATGTAAGCGCGGCCCGTAGGGGTGTAGCTCGCCATGAGCTTCACGAAATCGGGATCGTTCTGGAGGTGCTGATTGAGCGGCGTAGCCGTGTTTCCCGGAGAGATGGAATTCACGTTAATGCCAAACTTGGAAATCTCCGCCGCAAGGGCCCGGGTAATCATGTGAACGCCCCCCTTGCTGGCGCAATAGGGAACCGCGTTGGGAAAGGCATGCGTTCCGGCGATGGAGGAGACAAAGACAATCTTGCCGTAATTCTTTTTCTTCATGATGGGAACTACCGCCTGCGCGGTCAGGAATGAACCCTTCAAGTTGACGTTTATGGTGGTGTCCCACTCCTCCTCGGAATACTTCTCAATTTCCTTGTTGATCATAATGCCGGCATTCGCGACGAGGATGTCCACGGTGCCGAACTCGCTGGTGACATTCTTTATCAGCGAATTGACATCCGCCTTGTTCGAGACGTCACACCGGAAGGCCTTGGCGGTCCCGCCGGTCTCCCCGATTTTATTTGCGACAGCCTCGCCCCGCTCCGGATTTCTGTGGTTTACGACAGCGACCTTCGCGCCCTCGCGGCCGAAGGCCTCACATATGGCCTGGCCGATCCCCTGCGATCCTCCGGTCACGATGGCCACTTTGTCCTTGAGCCTCATCACACACCCCTTTTTCAAGAATGGACTTAAATTCCTGTAGCTGGAGAGATGAAGGGATCGCTATCGGCCCCGCGCCGCAGCTTCGGCGAGAACCCTGCGCCGCTCTCCGGTCGCCGATTCATCGATATCCAGGCCATCGTCGAATATGACACCGTATATCTCCGAAGCGCGCTTTCTCGTTATCCAACCTTCAACGAGATCGTATTTGACTTGTTCGGCCGCACGCTCATGCGGCGGTCCGTACCCGCCTCCCCCCGTACAATAGGAAACCACATTTTCCTCCGGCCCGAGAATTATATCCGCGCAAGCCGGAAGCTCTTCCAACTCTCCGCTCGCCCTCTTGAGATAGTTGTGGCACGGGGCGCCATCGAAACCGCCCAATGTGCCTTTGGCGTTATTGATCGCCCCGTCCGCCACGTAGACCACCTCCAGCTTGCCGCCACCCACCGGTCCGTACTCGCTGTAGCCCGAGGGCGCCCCCGTGGTGCGGCCGGCGCCCTCGGTATCGGGAACGAGCCGGCGCGCCTTAATGAGTATGGGAAAGTGGAGCTCGTCGAGCTCGATGCTGTCGACGAAACACATTCCGGAGTTCCCCGCGTGGAGGATGGTGAGCCACGCGTCCGTTTTTCCCGCGCCCGCGCCCCCGGTGACCATGAGAAAGAGATGGTTCACGAAGGGTTCGTTACCGTTCCGAGGATCGAATCCCGAGATGACGCCCATCGAAGCGGGAAATATGGGTCCGGCTTCAGCCAGTCCGATGCCGTCCTGGATTAAGGAAAACGCCCGTTGGACGGGGTTCGTCACCCGGTCCGCAAGATTGGTGGTCGCCACCGACATGCTCGTGGGATGTTTTCCGCCCCCCGCCACCGAGCCCTCCCGGATATGGACCCGGATGCGGCGGAAACTGCCCGCATTGGTGGGAACGATGTCGTCGATGCTGTTGAAGACGCCGATCATCGCTCCCGTGCGAGCGCAGGCTTCGCTCAAGTTGAGCCCGCATGGCATGGCGTCCGGGTTGTCGCGCAGGTCCACCTCGATGACGGCCTTTTTGCTGTCTATCTTGACCTCAACTTTTATCGGTATCCCCCCCGGTGGGGTCCCCGGCACCGGGTCGTGGACGCTGGTGGCAGTGGAGGTCCCGTCCGGCAGCTTCCTGATGGCGGCGATCATGAGTTTCTCGCTGTAATTAAACCACTGCCGGGAGAAAGCATGAAGGGTCTCCCAGCCGAATTCATCTGCCATGGCAAGGACTTCGCGTTCGCCAATCCGCGCGGCGCCAATCATGGCCAGGTAGTCTCCGTACCATTGCTCGGGCACCCGGATGCGCATTCGGCACAGCCGAATTATGTCCTGGATGTCCTCGTAGTTCTCTTGGACCTTGTACGCCGGGAAGATGAGCGCGCCCTCCTCGTAAACGTCCCTGGCATGACCCATGTACGTGGTTGGCTGACCATTGCCGCAGTCGGCCTGATGCGCCTTCACCCAAACAGTGAAGTGATGCACTCCCTTTTTATCAATCACCGGTACGAGGATTGTGTGATCCGCCGGGTGGGAGCACCCGTGGTAGGGAGAGTTATGCAAGAATGCGTCTCCACGCTTCAGATTGGGATGGAGTTCCATCATAGAGCGCGCCATCAGATCCGCGCCGCTCAGGTGATGAATGGGCAGAGACTCCGCCCCGGTCAGGAGCTCGCAATCCCGGGTGACGACGCTGGTGGAAAAATCCCTTGCGAGATTGAGGACGCCCGAGCGGCCGGTCCGCAATAAGGTGTTGGCCATTTTTGTGGTGACCGCCTCAAATCTTTTGTTCAGCACGGCCAGGGTGATCGGATCCATTTTACCAGGATTTTTGCGGCTGCCTTTTCCAGCCTGCACTTTCATGTTGGCCTTCACGCGATTTCTCGCCCCTTTCTTCGCCCTCAGCAATTTCTTTGCCTTCACTTTCAACCTGGCCATAGATTCCTTCCTTCAACTAATCGTTCGTTCCCATTCAAAATATGTAAGATCTCTGTTCCCCCGCCCTAGGGCGTGATGACGAGACTTCCGCTTCTTTTCCGGACCGCCTTTGCGCCCGGCTCAATTACCACCGTGGTGAAAGGTGATTCGATAATGGCGGGACCCTTCAAGGGAGTGTTGACTTTCAACGTTTCGAACAACTCCACCCTCGTCTTCCGGATTCCCTTGCCATCGAAGTAAGCTTTTCGGGAAGGAGTCACCTTTGCCTTATAGGTCTTGTCCTTCCCCAGTTTTCCGAGATCGCCTTCTCGAAGCCTGCAGCGCGCCGTCGCCCGCCATCCTACGAATTCAACTTCCGAGCCGGGGTCGCGGAAGGCGAAAATTTCCTCATGAAGGCGGTCGAACTCTTCGCGGACGAGAGCCACGTCTCTTTTCGACTTGAATCGGGTGACATCAAGCGGAAGATCGATCTCCCAAATCTGGTGACGGTAGCGTGCCTCGGCGAAGAAATCGATCGAAGACTCCAGCGCCCCGACGCCCGGACCCTCGATAAATTTCTCGCATTTTGCGTTAAGGTCTTTCAACGTAGCATTCGCTCCATCGAAATCGAATGCGTCAGAAACCGTGAAGAAGAGGGACCGGTAGTCGGCATGCAAATCCGACATCAGCGCTCCCACAGCGGAGAGCGCCGCGCCCATCTCGGGGATTACGACCGTCTTGCATCCGAGTCTTCTGGCAATGGCCACGGAATTGAGCCCCGCCGCCCCTCCCCCGCCGACGAGCACGGCCCCGCGCGGATCGATCCCTTGGTGAATGGTGATCTGTTCAATGGCGCCCACCATGTTTTCGGTAGCCAGGCGGAGGACGGCCGAGGCCGCCTCATGGAGGCCGATGCCGAGGGGGGCGGAAATTTCCTTTTGTATGGCATCAACTGAAAGTTCGGCTTCCAGCTTCATTTCCCCACCCAGGAAAAACGCCGGATCTATGTACCCAAGCGCCAGGGAGGCGTCTGTCACCGTAGGTTTCACTCCTCCCTTCCCGTAGCAAGCCGGCCCTGGGGCCGCCCCCGCGCTCTGGGGGCCGACGTGAAGAAGACCCCCCTCGTCCACCCAGGCGATGCTCCCCCCTCCCGCACCGATGCTTTTCACGTCCACCGATGGAAACCCGAGGATGTGCCCGCGGTAGCGCTCGCCGAGCCAAGTCTCGGGCGTCATGGGAATGGCCCCCCTGCGCACCAAGCTGACATCGTAGGTGGTCCCCCCTGTATCCGCGACGATGGCGGTGTTGGATCTGGCGTCAGACTTCGCATAGCGGCGGCCGGCAATGGGAGCCATCGAGGGGCCGGAACCGACCGAATGAATCGGAGCCTTCGCCAGCTCTTCAGCGTCCATCACCCCTCCTTTTGAGGTCAGCATGAGAAGGCGACCACGAAAGCCCTCATTTCGCAAGCGCTTCTGAAGGTTTCCGATGTAGCGAGACATGAGTGGTTTCAAAGAGGCATCGATGCAGGCGGATGAAGCGCGCCGGTACTCGCGCAAGATGGGATTCAAAATATGAGAGAGGGTGTAGGGCACACCGGGCAGATGCGCACCGAGCAGCCAGCCTACTTGATCTTCGTGGACCGGGTTCATGGTGGACCATAGCAGGCAGACGGAAACCGACTCCACTTTCAGATCTCGAAGATTTTCGATGATGCCGATGACGGCCTTTTCCTCCAGAGGTTCATAAATCTTGCCGTCAGACCCCATGCGCTCGGGCACCTCGAATGTCAGCGACCGGTGAATATAGGGTTTAGGAAAGGGAATTAAAAAGTTGAAGGGCTCGAGGCGTCCTCCCTCGCGAAGGACGAGAATGTCAGGGTGGCCTTTCGTAGTGAGGAAAGCGGTCCGGGCCGTGTTTCCCGTCACGATGGCGTTGGTGGCGTGCGTCGTCCCGTGAATGAAAAGGTCGCCTTGGGTAAGAAGCCCTTTGCTAGAGAGGGAGAGGGCCCTTGCCGCTGAACGGACAGCGGCGAGGATTCCTTCCACGGGATCTTCGGGCGTGGTAGGCGTTTTAAAAATATGAGGGGTGCCCGACTCGTCTTCGATCACCAAATCAGTGAAGGTACCGCCGGTGTCTACCGCGAAACGCATCTCCCGGACCCCCTGTTTTTCATCTGGACAAGTTTTCGGAAATTCTCCTCGATTATAGATCGTCATATCAAAACATCAAATTGCGGGCGGGCACTCCGCTGCCTCCCCAGCCACCCCCCGGAGATTCCGCGACAAAACCATACGAAGGCGTCATTCCGAGCGGATACCGTCAAAGGGTATTTGTTCAGATCATCGTCGCGCCTCCGTTTACGTCCAAGGTGACGCCCGTGATGTAGGCAGCCTCTCGGCTGCAAAGGAATATGACCGCCGCGGCCACTTCCTCCGGCTGGCACAAGCGGCCGATGGGAGTCGTTTTCTCGATGTGGCGGATGCGCTCTTCCTTCCGCATGGCCATGGTACTCGGGCTGGCCACGTTGGCGGGTGCGATGGCGTTCACGGTGATCCCGTGGGGGCCAAGTTCTCCCGCCACCTGGCGCGTCAGACCGAGAACGCCGGCTTTTGCCGCGGTATAGTGCGGCGGATTCGCATTAACCGCACTGCGGGCAGCCATGCTGGAAAAGCAGACAACGCGCCCATACTTGCCTTCAATCATGTAGGGAGCAGTTACCTGTAATAAAATGAACATGGTTTTCAAATTGTTCGCCACCATTGAATCCCAGTCTTTCAATGGGCACTCGAGAAGGCCAAGATATTTAGGAAATCCGCCGGCGACATGAGCCAGAACATCAATGCGACCATGGCGTTTGTTAACCGCCTCGACGGCCGCCCGCGTACCTTCCATATCGGTGAGGTCGACTTGAAAAGCCTGGGCATCTCCTCCGTCATTTCGAATATCGGAGGCGACACCCTCTGCGCCTTTCCCGTTGATATCGAAGACGGCGACGGAGGCATCCCTCTTAGCAAAAAGGCGCGCACTCGCCTCCCCCACGCCGGTCGCGCCACCGGTGACGATTACACCCTGATCTTCAAAATTCATGAAAGGATCCATATTTCCTCCCCAAAAAAATTAAAACGTGCGCGGCGGCGGCTCATTTATTCATTGGTCCGCTGAGTTATGCACTACCCGTCTAATGTAGCGAAAATCCCAATAAAGCCAGTTTTCCCAGTTTAACAAATTTGATATACTAAAAGTATTCAAACATACAAATACGCTGTACCTTTCTACTAGGATGGGCGTGGAGACAAATAAGCGTTTCCCATGCCGTTTCATCGGGATTGAGTATGGGGAAACAACTTAGAAAGGATTTTTTCTATCCCAACAAATATTTAACAATTAAGCATTAAAATCGAATTTTGTTACAAACCGAACTGTTTCGCTTTCGGATCCAACGCTATCAGGCTTTTGGATTTTCTCGTACTTATGACGACAGGGAAATTCTCTGCGTTCCGGAGAAAACCATGTTGGCAAAATACTGGTCGGGCATTTTTTCGATTTTCGGTTTCGGCATCTTCATCGGTACCTGGTGGTTGTTTTCGGGGTTTACCCATCCCCTCTTCCTCCCCTCCCCTTGGAAAACCCTCGCGATGGCCGCTGAACTGGCGAGATCCGGCTTTCTTCACGAATCAATTCTCACAAGCTTGGCCCGAATCATAGGCGGTTGGCTCCTGGGAAGCGCGATAGGAATTCCGCTGGGACTGCTCATGGGCTGGCTGCCCACGGTGCGCGCCTTCGCCACACCCTATATTCAAGGCCTTCGCTACATTCCTCCCATATCCTTCGTAGGCCTTTTCATCGTTTGGTTCGGACTCGGCGAGGCATCGAAGATCATGCTCGTAGTCTATACGACTTTTTTCGCGATCGTGATCAACACCATGGCGGGAACCCTGAGCATCCCCGAGGGAATCCTTC
>CAZUHN010000173.1:0-11576 GCA_964620535.1 uncultured Nitrospinaceae bacterium
GCCCACCTCGAAGTCATCGACAACCTACTCTTAGGAGTGGATTGGGCGTTGTCCTGGGGGTGGCACTTCTACCTGCAGGATTTCAACCGCTCCAATTTCACGCTTGATCCCATCACATTCGGAATCGCATTTCAGCCGGCCTCCGAGGACCATCGGGGAAGCGGTCCCAAGATAGGGATCCGTTTCGACGCCAACCCTTATCCTTCTTGGTCTCTCCGCGTCGCTGCCGATTGGATCCGCATTATTGATGCAGAGGCGCAGAACCGGGCCCTGGGGACGACGGATTCCGAGGAGAACTCCATCCGCTGGCGGGTCAACCTCGGCTACCACATCAGCAAGAACGTCGACATCGGGGTCTCCTACCGGGGAATGGTCCTCGATGTCGATCAGGACAGATCCGCATCCCTAGTCATTCTGAACAACAAAACCGAAATGCAGGGGCTGCTGTTCAGGGTCACCTTCCGGTTCTGACCTCCCACAATACCGGTATCCTATCTTTGCTGTTTTTCGAGAGGCTTATCCTCACGCGTCCCCTCTCCGTCCGTTTCTTCGCTTGCGCGTGTCCCCTCCCAGCCGATATAAGTCCTTAATACCCGTATCCGTGTGGCCTGGAGAAATTGCGGCGGGCCGCTTTTTCTATCCCCCAAAATCCTTGGAGACAGTTCATGCCGGACGTTTTTGATCCGCGGGCCTTCACGGCAGAGCGGCTGAGGGAAGTTCCCTTTTCGGAAATCCGGAAAGTTTCGGCCGCTGCCGCCACCCTGGCGGCGGAGGGGAAGGACGTCATCCACTGGTATATTGGCCGCCCCGATTTCGACACCCCGGCCCACATCAAGCGGGCGGCCATCGAGTCGCTGGAAAACGGGGATGTGCACTACGCTCCGAATTTGGGGATCGAGCCCCTCCGCCGGGCCATCGCCGAACGAACGAAGATTGACACCGGGGTCGCGGTGGACTGGGAAACCCAGGTGAACGTGACGGTGGGCGCGAACGAGGCCGTCCTGCTCACCATGCTCACCTTCCTGAATCCGGGCGACGAGGTGATTATCCCCGAGCCCAACTGGTATCACTACAAGTGGTGCGCCGCCCTCGCGGGGGGGATCTCTGTTCCAGTCCCCACGAGAGAGGAGGAGGGATTCACCCTCCGGGCCGAGGAGGTCGCCCGCCGGGTCACCCCGCGCACCAAGCTCCTCTGCGTGACCTCGCCCGGAAATCCGACCGGCAGTGTCATCCCCGAAGGAGAGCTCAATAAGCTGGCGGAGCTGGCGCGTGAGCGCAACCTGCTCGTCCTCTCGGACGAGATATACACCCGCCTCTACTATGGCGAGGGCGAGGTGGCGCCGAGCATTTCTTCGCTTCCCGGGATGGCCGAGCGGACCATTGTCGTCAATGGTTTCTCCAAGGCCTATAGCATGGACGGCTGGCGGCTGGGCTGGACGGTGGCCAGTCCCGCGCTGACCCAGTCCCTCTGGCGGGCGCGCCAGTACACCACCGTCTGCGTGAACACTTTCATCCAGCATGCGGCGGCGCACGCGCTCACCGCCGACCAGGGCTGCGTGGCCGAGATGCGCGACGCTTTCAACGATCGCCGGAAGATCATTCTGGAAGGCCTCCGCGCCATCGAGGGTGTCACCGCGGCGGTGCCCGAGGGAGCCTTTTATTTTTTCCCGAACGTCAAGGAATTTGGGAAAAACTCGGCCGAGGTCGCGGACCGCCTTCTCCAGGAGTATGCCATCGCCACGGTAGACGGGGCCGTTTTCGGCGACTGCGGAGAGGGCTACCTGCGGATCGCCTATTCGTGCTCGACCGAGGATTGCGCGCGCGGAGTGGAGCGGCTGGGAGTGGCGCTCGAGAAGATCCGCTGAGCCCGCCGTCAGTACCCTTCTCTATGCGTTCTTGGCTTTGCCGAGAAAGATCCTTCTCGTCCAACCGTTTCAATGCCCTTTTCCGATTGGGAGTGGTGCCCGCACACTTCAATCAATGTATCCGATGAGGGAGGGATGAAAAGGGAAAGTCACACCCTTCCGTAGTCGTCTTCCATGCGCTCGATGTCATCCTCGCCGAAATAGTCCCCGCGCTGCACCTCGATGAAAACGAGGGGGCCGCCTCCGAGGTTTTGGACGCGGTGCCAGCCCCCCCGGGGGATGTCCACCGCCCCCCCCGCCTGGAGCGGGACTTCCTCTCCGTCCCGGGTGACGAGGGCCTCTCCCTCGACGACGAACCAGTGCTCCTCCCTTTGGCGGTGGCGCTGGAGGCTGAGGCGCTGGGCGGGCTTCACTGTGATGCGCTTGACCTTGTGGTCCGGCTCGTCGGCGAGGACGGTGTAATGGCCCCAGGGGCGGTGGTTTTCGCTGGACTCTTCAGGGGGGGGCATGCGGTCTCCCGTGTCGGCATCATCCTGGATGTTCATACTTTCTGCCGATTGTAGTGCCGCTGCGCGGGCGGGACAACTTCGTACTCTCTCGGCGCTTACCTTGTGGATGGAGGCGTTCGAGCGGTTTTTTCTCCTTGCGGGAGGTGGCCGGCCGATTCGAATGGCGGCCTCGCCAGTGGGCCGAAAGATTTCGTTTAAACTGTTATTTATGGGAAAATATCTTCGGGAGGAGAAATCGCACTTCCCGGCCAATCCCATGCCGAACACAAAGAAAAACATCAGGCTCAGCCCGGGAAAAAGGGCAAAGGGCTGGGCGCCGCCGTAAGCCGTAAGGAAAGAGGCCAAGGCCAAGGAGAGTAGCAAAGAGTTCGGCAAGGAGGTCAGCAAGAGGGCCAAAGGCCGCAGAAAATCAGACAATAATAGCGGATTCGCCGGACGGCTTCAAAAAAAGCCGGGCATGTCACCCGGCCTTTTTTGATCCTCGCTCACCTCCAAAGGCAGCTACTTCTCGATGATGGCCACGGCGCGGATCCAGGCGCCGCTCGCCCGCTCGACTCTGATCGGGAACATGGAAGCGGTGAAGCCGTACTCGGGGAGCTTATCGAGGTTGCAGAGTTTCTCGGCGTGGATGTACTCCCTGCGGCGGCCGAGGTAGTGGCTGCCGAAAAAATCTTTGGTGTTTCCTCCGCGGCGCAGATCGGCCATTTTGCTCGTGGGAATGTCGAAGCCCCAGGCATCGATGCCCATCACCCTGATGCCCTGGTTGATGAGCCATTCGGTGGCCTCCACGCTCATTCCCGGGTGGGTCTGCTCGAAATCGGGGGTGTATAGATAATTTGTAGTGTGATCGGTGCGGATGAGGACAATGTCCATGGGCTTCAGGCGGTAGCCCTTCTCATCGAGGTCCTTCACCTTGGCTTTTACCTCGTCCGCCATGATGTTGTGGCTCCGGGGGGCATCGTGGAAATCGAGCACTACGCCGTCTCCGTGGCACCATTCGAGGGGGACGAGGTCGATGGTCTTGGAGGGCTTCCCCTCGCAGGTGGGTCCGTAGTGATAGGGAGAGTCGAGGTGAGTGCCGCTGTGGGTGGTGAGGGCGGTTATGGTCTCGGTCGCGCAATGCATGTGGTCGGGGAAGAAGCTGGTGTCGGGAAAGTTGTAGGCTTTGCTGCGGCTCCGGCCGAGCTCTTGGTGGGAAACATAGTGAATGACGGCCGGATTGTTCTCCATCGGTGCGTTTTGCAAGGGAATGCTCAAATCAACGAATCTGCGTCCCATTCTCAGGGTCTCCTATCGAGTGAATAATTGAATTCCGATCCGCTTGGGGAGATTCCTCACCGGGGCAATCTTAGTTGAAAAACAGCCAATATAAGATGCAAGATACCATTCGTCCATTGCATCTCGCATTCGGTGGAGACCGCCATGAGGGGGACGACTTCGGTTCGGGCGAGAAAAGATCTTTTTGGCACCGCGCGAACTTTGGCGTTCGCATCGGAAAATATCTTTCGTTGACGGGCCTGGATCGCACTGCTAGATTTTGAGGATCACGCAGGGATTACCGTATTGCGCTCCCAGCCTCTCTGCCGAGGGAGAGAAGCGGCATGAACACCCTCATTGACCTCCTCGACGAGGCAGTGTCGCGATTTCCCGACACCGTCGCGCTGGAGGGCGACATCGAAGGCCTCGGCCGGGTCCGCTTGACGCGAACCGATTTGCGCGATCGAGCCGCTTTTCTGGCTCATCAGCTGATCCATTCCGGCATGGAGCCGGGGGACAAAGTCGCCCTCCTTTCGCCTAACCGGCCGGAATGGGCTGTAGGGTATTTCGGCATTCTGCTGGCCGGGGGCGTCATCGTTCCGCTGGACGTGAACCTTAAAGAGGCCGAGTTGGAGAATATCGTACGGCGCTCGGCTTCGGTTGCCCTCGTGACGGACGAATCCGAGCGTGGCCGCGCCGCCGGGTTCGCGCCGCGCCGCCACGAGACGAAGATGCTCTACCCCCTGGACGCGCATGGCGAAGTGAAAGCGGCCTCCACCGATGAATGCCCGGGGGTTAAGTGCGGGCCGGAGGATCTGGCGCTCATATCCTTTTCTTCCGGGACAACCGGGACCCCGAAGGGAGTCATGCTCTCTCACGGGAATATCGCTTCCAACGTGGAGGCCTCCCTGAAATCCTTGAGTTGCGGACCGGAAGACGTTTTTCTCTCCATTCTCCCGCTCTCCCATATGTTCGAGAGTACCGGCGGCCTTCTGTGTCCTTTGCTCTCGGGCGCCCGGGTGCATTACCTCTTATCGCTGAATCCGAGACTCATCGCCGATGCCATGCAGAGAGAAGGGATTACCGTCTGCCTCATGGTCCCCGCGCTCGCCCGCCTGATCCACAAGCGAATCTTCGGCGAGGCGAACTCCCTCGGGGGTATCAAGCGTTCCCTTTTTCGGACCCTCTTTTCGGTCTCGAAGTGGGCATTTGGGAAGGGGGTATATGTAGGGAGATTTTTGTTCCCCCAAGTGAGGCGGAAGCTCAGCCCACACCTCCGCTACTTCATCACGGGCGGGGCGGCTTTGAATCCGAGGGTGGCGCGCGATCTCATTTCACTCGGAATCGATGTGGTCCAGGGATATGGCCTCACCGAGACATCCCCTGTCACCCACGCGAACCATCCGGGCCGGAAAAATCGCATCGGCACAGTGGGTCCGCCCGTTTCCGGCGTCGAGGCCCGCATCGAGCCAGTGGAAGGAGGACAGGAAGGGGAGGGGGAGATTTTGGTCCGCGGCCCAAACGTGATGCAGGGGTATTTCGAAAATCCCGAGCTGACTGCGGAGGTCATACGCGAGGGTTGGTTTCATACGGGGGACATCGGCCGCCTCGATGCGGATGGTTACCTTGCCATCAGCGGGCGCGTGAAAAATGTCATCGTCCACGAGTCGGGGAAGAACGTCTATCCGGAGGAGGTGGAGGAGGAACTGGCCAAGAGTGATCTTTTCAAGGAGGCCTGCGTCATCGGGAGGAAAACGCAAAGGGGAGGAGAGGATGTCTTTGCGGTCCTTGTGCTCGACCCCGAAACCAGTTTTCCGGAAACGGAGGAGGGCCGGCACGAAGCGGCGGCGGCGGAACTGGAGCTTCTTTGTTCGGTTCTCGCCGACTACAAGCGTGTGCGGGGGTTTTATATCTGGCCCGGCGAGGAGCTTCCTCGTACTACCACCCTCAAGCACAAACGGGAGGATATCAAAACCGATCTCCGGCGGGTGGCAGGGTTCGGCCCGGCGGATTTCTAGCATTGTCCTGGTCCATTAATGAATAATGCGAGTTTTTTGAAATAGAAATTACTCAGATTGTTTCTTTCGAGTGACGGTGCAGAAAGGAGCTTGTCTCGCCCTGTGCGAAATGCGGTTTTGAAAGTTCAACCTTGGATTGCGGGACCGATCTGATCCTTTGCTCCAAGATACGCGATATGGAGATAAAACGAATGGAGGAAACCGTCCAGTGCGTCGCCAACGCCTTCGAGTTGGAGGGAGATTCGAATTTCTGGAGGGATATCTCATCTTCGCTAATAACCTTGATGCCTCCCTTCTCATCGAGATGACGGGCGCATCGTGATTCTTGACGCTGTTTTTTTCTTTTCACTAGGAACCGCGGTGAGCTATACAGTGATGGACCTTTGGACCCGAAAGGGGTTGATCCATGCCAACGCCTTTGTGGGGTCGACCATCAATCTTCTGGTCCAAGTGGTTATCTTCTTCTTCTTGGGTTTATTCGCGGGTTTCGATTTTCCGCCGGTGGGCGTGCACTACGGATGGATTGTTCTGGGGGGGGTGGCGCAGCCGGGATTGTTTTTGATCTTTTACCTGATCGGGATCAAAAGAATCGGGATATCGCGCGCTGTTACCGTAAAGGGCGCCGCCCCCATCATCGGGGCGGCTCTGGCTGTCATGTTTTTCGGCGAGAAAGCACTCTGGATACATCTTGTGGGGGTGGTTCTTGTCGTCGCGGGTATCACCGCCGTTACGCTGGAAAAAACGGCGGGAGGTTGGCGGCGAGCGGATCTTCTATGGCCGTTTCTCGCTGCCTGTATGATCGGACTTTCCGCGAATTTTTGGCGAAGAGGGCTCAGTTATTTTTCGAACCCGCTCGATGCGCTGTTCATCGTAATTCTAGTTTCGACCGTGATGGTGGGTGTCTGCACCTGGTATTTCCTGCGAGAGGAAGAGGGAGAGGATTACCGGAGGGCCCTGGGACCGTTCATCGCCTCCGGTTTGGCCTCCGGCCTCGCGAATTTATTTCTGATGAACGCCCTCGCCCGCGGAGAGGTATTTCGTATCCTGCCGATCGTGCAGTTGAGCCCGCTCATCACGGTTCTCTACGCAATTCTGTTTTTACGCCAAACCGAGAAGATGGACTGGCGGATTCCGGTTGGCGCGGTACTTACCGTTGCGGGCGCCGTTCTCGTTTCGCTGAAGTTGGGAGACATATAAAGGGCGTGGGAGGGGTCTCGGCTTCGTTTTCGGTTGGTGGACGAGGAAGATGAAAAACAGTATATATCCATCCCTTGTGGGTCCGGTTCGCCCAATGTGGCGAACGGGCGGATGGAGCGGTTTCCGGGCCCAGCCCTTTCGGGAAGAAATCGGAGACCAGAGAACTTTTCATCCCCAACTGGTTTGCGTCCCCATCGTCTAGCCTGGCCCAGGACACCGGCCTTTCACGCCGGCAACAGGGGTTCGAATCCCCTTGGGGACGCCACTTTAACCCCCGCTTCACCTGGAACCCTCAGAAAGATGCTGCAATCCCGCTCCCAGGGCCTCCCGGGCCGCTGGACTTTCGGCCCAAGGTCGATTCTTTCGATGACCTCCCCAATCAAGTTCCTCCGCTCGTAAATGCTCCCCGCCCCAATCGTGTCGTCGAAGCGGTCGAGCAGGTCCCGGAAATGGGCATCCGAAAAGGCGATCTTGACCCCGGCCTGGAATTTCGTCTCCAGGGCCAGGATCTGACACTCAAGGTCCTTGATATCGCATTCGAGCGCCCCGATTCGCTCCAGGGCGGTCTCCCATCCGGGATGTTCCTCCTCGTAAACACCGACCCATCTTTCTCTGCCCCTCTTGGCTTTTTCTTTGGCGTTCCGGAGGCGGTTCAACTCTGTGCTGGCCCGGTTTTGATCGGTCCGCAATTGTTCGCGGGCGCTCTTGATGAAGACGGCATAATATTCTGGCCGGATGAACTCCTCCTTGATGACGCGGACGACTTCCCGCTCAATCATTCCCTGGGAGATCTTGGCCGTGCGGCATTTGTGGCCGTCCAGGCGCTTCCGGCCCGCGCATGCGTAGAAGCCCGCGTTTCCCGTGAGGCGCTCCCTGCATTTGGCGCAATAAAGCACCCCTGAGAGGGTATAGCTCGACTCGCGGCGGCCATGCCATCCCCTTCCGTCGTTTCGGGACAGGGCCTTCACTTTAGAGGCGATGTCTTCGGAAATGATGGCCTCGTGGGCGTTTTCGCTTACGACCCACTCGGACTCGTTCCTGTACTTGCTCCCCCCCACGTACTGCCCGTCAATGCGTTCCTGGTGGCGGTTCCATATTAAATGCCCGAGGTAAACGCGGGTGTTCTGCTCCATGTAGTGCCCGGTGCTTTGTCGCCACGTATTGCCGCGAGGGGGCCGAAGCCCGCGCTTGTTAAAATCCCTGAGAATAGAAGACCTCGACTCGCCGATGGCCCGCCGCTCGAAATATTCCCTTGCGACCGGGGCCGTTTCGGGGTCGGGCTCTAGTTTGTTCTTGATGACGGGTCCGCCTTCGGCGTTTGTTCCTTCATACGCAGGGATGAGGCGATATCCGTACGGCGCGGAACCCCCCGCCCGGTATCCCTTTTTGGCGTTCTGGCGCATCCCCCGGAGACCGTCAGCCTTGCTCTTCATGCTATGAAATTCGTCAAAAACCTCGAAAACCCCTTCGATGATTCCATCCAAATAACTGTCCGACTTCGGGAGCTTGAGGAAAACCAGTTCGACTCCGGCCTTCTTCAGGATGGTTTTGTACGCCGCCGCGTGTTCGCGTCTCCGGCTGAAGCGGGAGGTGTCGTAGCAGTAGACTCGCTCGAAGGGGCGATCCTTGGATTTGGCGAGAGCTATCATTTCCTGGAAGGCGGGCCGGTCATCTGATTTGGCGCTTTCCGCCTTGTCCTTGAACACCCTCACCATCAAATCACCTTCCGCCTTCGCCAGCGCCTTCAATTCCTCAACCTGGGAGGGGACGGAGACATCACGCCGTTCTTTGGAGCTTCTTGCATAGATTGCGGCCCGCATTTACGGTTTTCTCCCTTTCTTGCTCCTTGCCTTGGGGCTCTTTCCGGTTTTCCTGGGCCTCTGGGCCTCCTGGATCAAAGAAACGAGGGGCATGTCGAGGCCTTCGGCCAACCGCTGGAGCACGGACAGCGTTGGATCCTGGCGTCCAACTTCGATCCGGTAAATCGACATCCGGGCCAGACTGGCAGCATCCCCTAACTCCCCCTGGCTCATTCCCCGCTCCATGCGAAAGCTTCGCAAAGCCCCCCCAATACCCATGCCCTGAATGTAACATATATGTTACTTATCCGCAAATTTATTTATCTGGGTCGGCCTCATCGAGTTCATTGAGCGAAATCCTCAAAATCCCTCTTTTCGGGGGATTCGGTTCCTTTCTGACGCCTTCGGAGGAGAGGTACGCCCCAGCGCTCGCCTTTGCCAGGATTCGCCCAATTTGTTCGACAAATTCGGGCTGGGGTCCCTTGTCGGACTTATTGGGGAGGGGCCAGAGGCGCGTAGGGTTCATTTCGTCAATCGAGGGCCAGGCGCGCGGCAGCCAGGCACAGCGGGCAGCGCCAGCGGCTCCCCCCTGGGAGGGGCCCGGCGCAGGAGAGACACTCCCCCTCCCTCGGCACTCGGCCCTCTATCACGGGTAGGTGCATGAAGAGGGCGGGGCCCGGCTCAGAGATTTGCGCGTGGAAGATGCGGGCGCGGCGTTTGATTTCCGGGTCTACTCGGGTAACCCGAGCCTCCGCAGCCTGAGGGGCCGGCCGCACTCCCTGGGCTCCGAGCTGGACAAGAATCAGCAGGCGAAGGGCCTCCCGGTGCTTCTCGACGAGAGGGCGTAGATTGGGAGGGGCAAGCAAACGGGGGCGCTCCAGGTCAGAAATTACCCGGCCACCGGCGTCGAGGACTTGGGCGAGGACCTCCTGGGGGTTCAAAGCTCAACCTCCTCCAGCACAGGCGGGTTCTCTCCGTCGCCGCATAGATGTTCATCCTTCCCATTGGTGCTCAAGGATTTTTCTTGAGCGCCCATGGGATTTGATGAGCGCCTATGGTTCCCGGGAAGGAACCAATGCCATGAACCCCCGGGGCCGAACCCTTCTCTTCTGACCTTGACACCGAGCGCCAACTTCGCCCGCCGGAGGGTGCTCTCCGAAATGCCTGCCGCCCGAGCCTCCTGCTTCACCTCTGAGGCGAGCACAGGACCAGCGGTGAGGATCTCCGTTAGAAAGTCCTCTGCCTCCCGTCTTGCCCCTTGCTTTTCGCTCCCGCCCTCGGCCGCCAGGATGCGCTCGGCGGTTAAGTCAGAGGGTCCGGTCCAGGCGAATCGGCCCTCCGAGATGGCGTAGCCAACTGGTTCCCCCTCGAGAGCGAGGTTGCTCTTGATGTGAACGAACGCGCGTTTCGAGGGGTCGTCCGGGTCCTTCCCCGCCAGGAGAACGGATCGGGCGGCTGCGGTAAAATCAATCGAACCCGCCCCCCGATATATTGCGCGGCCGCTCTCCGACTTCCTCAGATGACGAATCGCGAGGATGGCAGTGGAATTTTTCTCAGCGAGAGCAGCCAGCGGTGCCATGATGGATCGAACCTCATTCGCCCGGTGAATATCCGTTCCGCCCCCCACGTAAGCGACCAGGGGGTCTATGATCACCAAGGCAGGCCGGAGGCGAGGTATTCCCTGCTCCAAGCGAGCGATCCCGTCCGCGTCGAACGTAATTGGATCGTCCCAGGCGTGAATTCGGCTCACGTCGGCCCCAAGCTCGTCGAGGCGAGGGCGGATGGTGTCGGCCAGTCCGTCTTCCGCGGAAAAGATAAGTGTCGATCTAGGGGCGAAGGATGCTTGCCCCGGGAGGCCGTTCCCGTGGCTCAGGGAGGTTGCGATGGCGAGCGCGACCCATGATTTTCCTACCGCCGGATCGCCTTCGAGCAGGGTGAGCTTTCCCAGGGGGATGTACGGGTGCAAGAGCCAGTGCACCTCTTCGGGTTCCACGTCCGCGAGGCATACCGTCGCAGGCGTGGCGGGAGCCAGCGGCTCGATCTCCTCCATGGCGCGACGCGCGTCAAGGAGGACACTGTCGCCGTCCTCTTCGTCCGAAAAGGCACGCTCGGCGATGGCGTCCGATGTGTGAATGAGGGTCCGAAGTATGGCCGCGTTGCGCACCAACTTGGCGTAGGTCACTGCCCGCTTTGCGCTTGAAACATCGTCCGCGAGCGTGGCGACGTACTCGGGGCCTTTCGCCTCATCGAGTTTGCCCATTTTTTTCAGGGCATCGACGAGGGTGAGGATGTCGATCGGCTCGGCATGGTCAAATAACTCGAGCATCGCCTCGTAGATGACGCGATGGCTCATCCGGTAGAAGTGTTCCGGACGGAGCACTTCCATAACGGGCGCTACCATTCCCACATCGAGCAGCAGGGCGCCAAGAACGCGCTGTTCCGCCTCGATGTTCTGGGGGGGCAGACACCCTTCTCGCGGTGGATTTTGCCTCGTGCTCACCGGATCTCCTTAATTCCGCATGGTGTTGCTACTCGTCTCGTAGCGTCCCGTACGAGACCTTAGAGCCTTTCGGTGGCAGGATGCATGCTGCGAGGGATGAAAGTGCTTAAGCGAAATCAATCATTAAAGTGACAGGAATTCAATAAGTTACGATAGAGTCGAGAAAAACAGGCGGGAGGCTAATCGCCGGGAGAAGCCTTCTTTCGCCGTCTGCGCCCTCGGATAGAAGGGGTCTCGCTTTCCCGGTCTTCTGCGAAGATGTTAGATGACCTGCCCCCCCAAAACCGGTCCAGGCCGAATGAGAGGATTTTCGATATAGTTTCGGTTCTGGACGGCAACCGAGGGGGAAGGCTTATGCCCAAGAAGCGTCACACTGCGGAGCAGATCATCGGCAAGCTGAGAGAGGCGGAAGTTCTTCTCTCCCAGGGTCA
>CAZUHN010000174.1:0-8084 GCA_964620535.1 uncultured Nitrospinaceae bacterium
GACTTGAAAACCACGTCCGCCCACAGGAGGTTCACAAGTTCGGATTTCCTGCATCCCGTTTGCAAGGCCACGCAGAGGAGGGGAAAGAACCACGGGGGACACGCTTCCAGGAGGCGCTCCATTTCTTCTGGCTCAAGGTAGCAGTTCCGACCAGGAGGTTCCTTGAAGCGCTCAACGCCCACGCAGGGATTCGTCTCGGTAAGGCCACGGCGGATGGCCTGGTTGAATAGGTGGCTTGCGTAGGCGAGATAGCGGTTTACGGAAGCTGGCCCGCCTCCAGCGAGAGGGACTTTTCCTTCATGGGATCATTCTGGTACGCACCAGGGGCGGGGCTTCCCTGTCAGTCTGTCGGTATTATCCTGTGGTGAGTTCTCGCCGCTCAAGAGATTCAAGGCCGGCCTGGAGCGGAAGGAGTGCCGGTACGGGCATGGTCACCTCAGGATCGATTGCCCCAAGATGGATGACCCCCAATGGCACGGTTCCATCTACCTCTCCAAGGATGACGGCGAGGTGCTCTGGCGGTTCGTGTCGGCCGTGGGAACCGGGGAGGAGGCCACGATGCGCGAGAGATCAACCACAGGGGTAGGCGAGTGATAGTAAAGGAACGTGCATTTACACATTCGTGTAAAGGGCGGTAGGATTTATAGAAGTGTCCTGATTATGTATAGCCCTCATGTGGGCGGCCGGACCACCATCTTTAGCCGTAAAGCGGCCAGAGAGAAGAGAACCATGGGGTGGGGGCTTCACACGGTCACGGATCGCCCCGATTTCTGACCAGAGTTCCCGGGGACAGGTCAGTTTAGCGTGAAGAGGTCGGCTATGTTCAAGGTGGTCGAGTGTGATGTGTTGGTGATAGGAGGTGGCATCGGAGGGCCCGTTGCGGCCCTAGCGGCGAGGGAGGAAGGGGCCGAGGTCGTTTTGGTCGACAAGTCGGCCGTCCGAAGGAGCGGGGGCGGCGTTTCTGGGGAAGATCACCTGACCGTCGGGCCGCATGACAATATCCCGCCGGAGGATTTTATATCGGACCAATGGGACTTCACGGATGGCCTCCTGGACATGGACCTCATGGAGGTGTTTTGTCGCGATACCATGAAAGGCGTGGAGATCCTCGGAGAAATCGGTCTTCCCGTGCGCAACTCCAAGACAGGTGAATTTGTTTGGGTTTTGGGAATGAAGGGAAAGAAACCCTACATGCTCTCCCTCGAAGGGAGCGATATCAAACCCCTTTTTGACAAGACTGTCCGGAAGAAAGGCGTGAAGGTTCATCAGTTCATCATGGCCCTGTCCCTCTTGAAGCCCCATGGCCGTGTGACCGGAATGGTCGGATGGAACACCCGAACGGGGGAATTCGTTGTTTTCAAGTCTAAAACAACTGTTCTGGCCACGGGCCACGTTGTCCGGCTGTTTTATCCGCAGGGCGGGGATTTATTCAACACCTGGCATTCCCCCTACAACACGGGCGACGGGCACGTTATGGCCTATGACGCGGGTGCCGAACTGGTAAATATGGAGATCGGAACCTGCAACGTGGTCCCGAAGGGATATACGACCCCTGGCGTGACCGGCTTCCGCGGGGCGGGGGCCGTTTTGATCAACGCCCTGGGCGAAGAGTTCCTCCACCAGTACGAGGCCGACGGGCGGCATTTCCGGTGGCGCGTCTGCGGGGCTGTTCTTTCGGAGATCCGGGAGGGACGGGGCCCCATTTTCTGGCGGTGCTCCCACCTGGCGCCGGACAAGATCGAGTTGATCCGTCAAGGCTTCATCAACGAAAAGCCGACCCTATTTCAGTACATGCATCGGCTTAAGGTTGATTTTGCCAAAGATGAGTTCGAGGTGGCGGTCTGCGAGCCCATCCTGACATCGGGCAAGAGCGGCCTTGTTGTGGATCGGGACTGCTGGACTCGCGTTCCCGGCCTCTATGCGGCTGGAGACTGCACAGGAGGAATGTCGGAAGTCCACGCCCACGGTGCTGTTGTTTTCGGTCATGTTTCCGGAAAGGGGGCCGCCCGGGACGCGGTCTCGAGCCCTGATCCCATTTTGGATCGGGGGGAGGCGGAGGCGCACATCATCGAGGTGAAAAAGCATCTCGATTATTCCGACGGGCTTGATTGGCCTGTTTTTAACCTGAAGCTCGCCCGGATGATGTCCGACTACGCCTTTTACCCACGTTCGGAGAGAGGTCTTCAGCGCGCACTTCGCCACATCGAGGTATTCATTGAGGATACGAAGCGGCTTCGCGCGACGGATCCGCATGAACTGATGCGGGTCCAAGAGGTGAAAAATCTTGTGCGTTGCGCGGAGATGGTGTGCTGGGCAGCGCTTACGCGGAAGGACAGCCGGATGGGCCCGAGCCACTTCCGGGCCGACTTCCCGGAGCGAGATGACGACAATTGGCACAAATGGATCCTGCTCTCGAAGGATCCATCCAACGGAGAGATGCGGATCAACACGCGATCTATTCGAAGGCCGGCCTTTATAGAAGCGGCCCATAGCGGACGCTAAATCGGAGAATTTTGGTGATGGGGATCACTATCCGGGAAGAGCTGTGTGTCGGCCCCCAAGGATGCAGGATGTGCGTCCTGGTCTGTCCAGCCGACTGCATGAAGATGGGGGAGAATAAATATCCCTACATTTATTGGGATGAGTGCTGGAATTGCGGAGCGTGCGAATTGGATTGTCATAAGAAGGCCTTGGTAACTGATTTGGATTGGCACCTAATTTGACCGTTCGGACGAAATATGACGTGCCCCTCCCTCATATCGGTCCATGCTGGATGAGAGGATTTTCAGTGATCTTTCGGCATGCTCGCCTGGTTTGAGAGGATTTTTCATGTCCAGGAAGCGTCATACGCCTGAGCGCAGATCATCGGCAAGTTGAGAGAAGCCGAGGTCCTGCTCTCTCAGGGGAAGACCGTCCCTGAGGCCGCGGTGGCGAAGAAACGGGTTGAGGAGGCGAAATGATCCAGGAGAAGAGCGAAGTCAGAGACGGGATGCGGATCGACTGGGATGTCCCGATCGAGATGGACGACGGCCTCGTCCTGCGCGCCGACGTTTACCGGCCGGCTGAGGAGGGCCGACACCCGGTGATCATGACCTACGGCCCCTATGCCAAAGGGTACGCTTGGCAGGACGGCTATGAGACCACTTGGGAACTTTTTTCCAAGGCGCACCCGGACGCGATCGCCGGCTCTAGCAACAAGTACCAATCCTGGGAGGTCGTCGATCCGGAGAAGTGGGTGCCGCACGGGTATGCTTGTGTGCGTGTTGACTCACGAGGCGCCGGCTGCTCACCGGGGTACGTCGACCTCTTCTCGCCGCGCGAAACGAAAGACTTCTACAACTGCATCGAGTGGGGTGGAACGCAGCCTTGGAGCAACGGCAAGGTGGGCCTTAACGGGATCTCCTACTACGCGATCAACCAATGGCACGTGGCGTCGCTGCAGCCCCCCCACTTGGCGGCGATGTGTATCTGGGAGGGCGCCGCCGACTGGTACCGCGACATGACCCACCACGGAGGCATCCTCAACACGTTCTGGGACCATTGGTATGACATGCAGGTCAAGACCGTACAGTACGGTCTCGGGGAGCGGGGTCCGCACAGCCGGGTCACCGGCGAGCCCGTGGCCGGGCCGGAGACGCTGACCGAGGAGGAGCTGGCCAATAATCGGTCCGATCTCGGAAACGAGATCCTTGCCCACCCGCTTGACGACGACTACCACAGGGTGCGCTCACCGGTATGGGAAAAGGTCACCGCCCCCTTCCTCTCGGCCGCGAGCTGGGGTGGCCAGGGCCTTCATCCACGCGGCAACTACGAAGGTTTCTTGCGCGCCGCCTCGAAGGAGAAGTGGCTCGAGGTGCACGGGCTCGAACACTGGACGCACTTCTTCACCGACTACGGAAGGAACCTGCAAATGCGCTTCTTTGACTACTACCTGAAGGGCGCGAACAACGGCTGGCAGGATCAGCCGTCCGTTCAACTCCAGGTGCGCCATGTGGGGGAGAAATTCATTGAGCGGGCAGAGAGTGAGTGGCCGCTCGCCCGTACCCGGTGGACCAAGCTCTATCTCAATTCTAGCCATATGAGCCTTGGCCCCGATCCAACGGAGGCGGAGGGCAGTATTACATACGATGGCCTCGGTGACGGCGTCACCTTCCTGATGCCCCCTCTCGATGAGGAGACGGAGATTACGGGGCCGTTGGCCGCCAAGCTCTTCGTGTCTTCGTCAACGACCGACGCGGACCTGTTCTTGGTGCTGCGCCTGTTCACTCCCGACATGAAGGAGGTGGTCTTCAAGGGCACGATCGATCCGCACACGCCTATCGGCCTGGGGTGGCTGCGGGCGTCGCACCGCAAGCTCGATCCCGGGCTCAGCACTGCGTATCGCCCGTATCACAGCCACGACGAGTTGCAGCCGCTGAACCCGGGAGAGGTGTGCGAGCTCGACGTGGAGATCTGGCCGACTTGTATTGTGGTGCCGACCGGCTACCGAATTGGGCTCACCGTGCGCGGGAAGGACTATGTATTCCCCTGCGAGACCGACTTCAGATTGTCGAACATGAAGAACCCGTTCACGGGCTGCGGGCCGTTCCTGCACAACGAACCGCGCGACCGCCCAGAGGAGATTTACGGAGGCAGGAACACGATCCATACCGGTCCTGGCCGCGCCTCCTATTTGCTCGTCCCGATCATCCCGCCTAAGTAGGCCGCCGCCGCGCCGGGTGATACAGGAAGATCGGCAGGCCGGACGCCCGCCGCTTCTCCGGGTTTCACCTCAGGCGCAAGTTTTCCTGCTTTATCTAATCAAGCGGATTTTTTTCCAGCGCCCTTCATACTGTACCCGCGGTGGCGATTCGCCACACCTGCGCTACCAAGAAGCAAAAGATCAACCCCATTCCCAATGGCATGAGGGCTGAGACGATTGTCCATTTTCTGTTCCGCGTTTCCTTCCAGATGGTGTAGATGGTGGTCGAGCAGGGATTGTGAACGAGGCTGAAGATCATCAGGTTAACGGCCATGAGCAGGGTCCACCCGCTGGCTTGAAGAAGTTGGGCGGTGGCATTCTCGCTTTCAAACTCGAACATGACACCAGTGCCTTCTCCCCCGCCCCCGACTCCTGTCATCAATACTGTCAGCATCAATATCGTCGGCACGACGATCTCATTCGCCGGAATGGCGACGATATAGGCCAGAAGGATGATTCCGCTGAGTCCGATAAAAGCGCCGAAAGGGTTGAGCCAGCCGATCAAGGCCTCGGCAAGGGATCCGTCGCCGGCGGGGATGTTTGAGATGAGCCAGATGACTGCACCGGCCGGAGCGGCGAAGATCACTGCCCGCCACAGCACGTACATGGTGCGGTCAATCATCGAGGTATAAAGTGTCTGAATAACGCGTGGCGGCCGGTAGGGAGGCAATTCGAGGCTGAAAGTCGATACTTCCCCCCGAAGGAGAGTTCGGGAAAGAAGAAATGAGGAGGCGAAAGTAAGTAGAACGCCGAGCACAGCCACCCCCACTACTGCGGCGGCGGAGATCAGGCTTGCGAAGTGGACCGGTGCCAGGGCTCCGATGAAGATCGAGGCCATCAGGATCTGGGTTGGCCAGCGTCCGTTGCACAGGGCGAAGTTGTTGGTGATGATGGCGATCAGCTTCTCGCGAGGACTCTCGATGATGCGCGTGGCGATGACGCCGGCCGCGTTACATCCGAACCCCATGGCCATGGTCAGCGCTTGCTTTCCGTGTGCGCCCGCCCGCCGGAACATGTTATCCAGATTGAAGGCGACACGCGGCAGATAGCCGAAATCCTCCAGCAAGGTGAACAGAGGGAAGAAGATGGCCATCGGCGGGAGCATGACGCTCACCACCCAGGCAGTCGCCAGATATATCCCGTCGATCAGAACGCCACTGAGCCACCAGGGGAAGGCGATGGCCGCTGCGCCGGCCTTGAGGGCCGGATGGATGGTGTCGAGGAATAGAACGGAGAGCATTTTGGAAGGCCAGTTGGCGCCGGTGATGGTGAGCCAAAAAATCACGGTGAGCAGCAGCAGCATGAGCGGGAATCCGAACTTGCGGCTGGTGACGAGCCGGTCGATGGTCCGGTCTAGATCGAAGCGCGGACGCTCGTCGCTCCGGGTCACCGCGCGGTCGGCGAGCCGGGCAGCTTCGGTATAAATGTTCTCCATTATGGCTTGGTGGAAGCCCGGGCCCACCTGCCATCGCAATGAGGAGGCCGCGGCGAGAATTTCGGCGCCCCCGGAAGGAGATCCTTCCGGCACCTTGTCCATTGTTTCCTCTTGAAACTGTGGAGCGCCTGGGGCGGGAGCCGTTCTCCCCAGGGTTCTCAGCTCGTCGGTGCGGACGGCTTGGATAATGCGTTCATCGTTGTCGAGCAGCCGAAGGGCGACCCATTGCGCGTTGGGAAGTTCTGGGCAGGCTGCCTCAACTTGGCTGGCGAGGCGCGAAAGGGCACGTTTCAGTGCGGGCGTTTGCCCGTATCCCCGGCGCGGCTTGCAGACCGTCCGGCCTAGGGCCATCTCGGAGATGGTCTGGTTCAACCGCTCGAGACCTTCGCCGTACCGGGCGGAGGTGGGCACCACCGGCACGCCCAGATCCCGGGCGAGGCGGCGCTCGTCCACCCGCAAGCCGTGGCGTTTCGCCTCGTCGGTCAGGTTCAGGCAGACGACGGCGCGGTCCGTAATCTGAAGCACCTGCTGGACCAAATTGAGGTTCCGCTCAAGGCGGCTGGCGTCGACAACGATGACGGTCACTTCCGGCTGGCCGAAGAGAATGAAATCGCGCGCGATCTCCTCGTCGTAGCTGGTTGAGAGCAGCGAATAGGTGCCCGGCAGGTCCACCAGCTTGTAGTCTCGTCCGCCGTAGCGGAATCCCCCCTCCGCCCGTGTCACCGTCTTTCCGGGCCAATTTCCCGTGTGCTGGCGGAGCCCAGTCAGCGCGTTGAACACGGTGCTTTTTCCCGTGTTTGGGTTGCCGCATAGCGCCACGATGAAGTCCCAATTTTTCATGTCGACGCCGAGTTTGATCAGGTTCGCGGGGTTGTGCGCCGGGCAGGTTTCGCATGCCTCAGGGCCGGCGGGTTTCACGGGGAATCTCCGTTGCTGAGAAGATGAATGTGAATGAGGTCTGCTTGCTCTTTCCGCAATGCGATGGCGGAGCCCCGGATCCGATAGGCGGTCGGATCACCGCTCGGGCTTGTAAATTCCGCTTTCACAATTGTGCCGGGGAGGAGCCCCAGGTCCAGCATGCGCCGCCGCTCGGGGCCGCGGCAGATTGAAGAAATCCTAGTCACCTCGGCTTTTTCTCCCGCTTGGAGGTTTGAGAGGCGCTCGGAGAGGTCTTCCAGCCCTTCCTCGCCGGGCACAAGGACCACCGATAGATTTTCGGCCACGACCGGGCCCAGCACGTGCTCCTCGGCGCCGGCCTCAAAGCGGACGCGCCGGGGGTTGATCTCCACGACCCGTACCCGCATGCCTGGGTGCAGGTTCTCGGCTGCGAGCTGAGCGTGAACCGCATCAGGCTCATCTTCCAGGTGCACGATCTCCGCCACCTCCCCGACGGACAACTCTGTCAACGGCCGCCCTTTGGGAGGAGGGATGTCGCCGCGGACGGTGGGAATGGGATCACCGTGGGGGTCGAAGGAGGGGTGTCCCATCCGAGCTGACAGCGCCTCGGCCTCCGCCGAGGAAATTTTATGCTCGCGTTGTTCCGCCTCGGTGTGCCACTCGGCGGCGCTGAGGCTGGTTTGATCCGAGAGATAGCGCTCCCACAGCCGGTGGATGCGGATTACGCGCAATGAATAGCTGCGGCCTTCCGGCGTCAGGCGATATCCACCCGCCAGCAGGGAGATCAGTTCCAGTTCCCGTAGACGGGCCAGAAGGACAGCCGCCCGGTTGGCGGAGATGCCCAGCACGCCGGAGACGCTGTGTATCGTGCAAGAGATACGGCGGTACTCGCAGTCGTAGATGTGTTTCAGGGCATCTTCGATGAGAACCCGGGAACTGGCCCGGGCGGCGCGAAGCCCGCGCCAGAACAACCCCCGCGCAGGCCAGAAGATAAAGACGGCGGCCGCCCCG
>CAZUHN010000175.1:0-17940 GCA_964620535.1 uncultured Nitrospinaceae bacterium
CTTCGGGGACGCCCCAGGAGGTCCTGGACAGGATAGAGAAATACCGGGGCGCGGGTGTCACCCTCCCAATCGTCCGGCCCGCGCAACCGCATCAGGGCGAGAGCCTGATGGCGCTCCTTGCGCCGAAATGAGGGAGAAGGGCATCTTCGACACGGCGGGGATGAATTGACCCACCTCTCGACATCTCTCTTGCCGTTGCAGACCTTCAGTGCCTTCGTCTTCCTCTTAGAAAATCCGCTTTGGCGTGGCAGGTTTTTCTTGATTTTCCCAGGGAGAGGATATTCATAGGAATATCAAATAGAACAAAGACTGTTCATTGTCATGTCCTATAATAGGTATTCGCGATGACGCTTTCCCCCTTAGTAATATACCCCCTTCTGGGGATCTTCGGAGGTTTCATCTCGGGGTTGTTGGGAATCGGGGGTGGAATCATCATGGCTCCCCTTCTCATCTTCGTCCCGCCCTTTCTGGGTCTCTCGGAACTTTCCATGCGAACGGTGTCCGGCTTGACAATCGTCCAGGCCCTAGTGGCCTGCCTCGTCGGGGCGATGGCTCACAATAAATACGAGTTCTACAGTCCAAGGCTGGTCTGGATCATGGGGCCGGCCATCTTTGTGGCGGCCTTGGCGGGGGGAATGACTTCCAAATGGGTGTCCAACCACTTCCTGCTGGCTCTTTTCGCCTGTCTGGCCCTGGTAGCGGCCATGTTCATGTTCCTGCCCAGAAACGCGGAGGACGCCGATGCCCCTGAACAGGAAGTGGCGTTTTCCCGAGCTTGGGCCGTCGCCATCGCCGCCGCCATCGGGCTCCTCGGTGGACTGGTGGGCCAGGGGGGCTCGTTCATCTTGATTCCGTTGATGCTGTACGTCCTCCACATCCCCACCCGGGTCGCCATCGCGAGCAATTTGCCCGTCGTTTTGATGTCTTCCTCGGCGGCCTTCTTGGGGAAGCTCGGCACCCTCCAGATTCCACTGGCGCTTGCGGGGGCCTTGGTGCTTGGCGTTGTCCCGGGCGCTCGGCTGGGGGCAGCGTTGAGCCGGCGGATGGATGTCCGGGCCTTGCGGGTCATCCTGGCGCTTCTCATCTCGCTGGCGGCCGTGCGCATTTGGATGAAGGTGCTTCTATAGCTGGAGTCATTGAGACCTTTGAGAAGAAGGGATGGACGAACGCGCCGGACGCCGCGGTTGCGGCGACAAAAAATGACTTCGAGGGGAAAACCTCACCCGAAAAGCGCCGGCCTTCACAGGAAAAAGCAGGGAACGGGGATGGCTCCGACAATCTCGCCTAATCGCGGGTGAGAACCACCTTTCCCATCTGTTTCCCGTCTTTGACGAACTTGAGCGCTTCTTTGAATCGAGAGAGGGGAAACGTCCGGTCGATATACGCCTTGATTTTACCTTCCGCGGCGAAGTTGATGGCGGCGCGGAACTCATCGGGGCGCGCCATGGTGGATGTGTGAACGGTCACCTGTTTAAAGTAAAGGTCGCGAATGTTCACGCCGGACAGCATGAACCCGGTGCTTCCGCCCACCAGCGTGATCCGTCCGTTCAGGGCCACGCACTTCGTCGTGAGGGGAAAGGTGGCGCTTCCCACGTTGTCCACGACAACGTCGGCCCCGCGGCCTTCGGTCGCCTCCATGACCGCTTCAGCGACATCCTGCCCCCGATAGTTGATGCAGACGCCGGCGCCGAACTCCCGGGCAACATCGAGCTTCCTGTTTTCGGAAGAGGTGACGATGGCCCGCGCGCCGGAGAGGACGGCGAGCTGAAGGCAGTACATATTCACGCCGCTTCCGATCCCGTGGATGAGGACGGTTTCCCCGGGGCGAACGCCCGCGCGGACGGTGAGCTGCCGGTACGCCGTACACAAGGCCAGCGGAATCGCCGCCGCCTCTTCAAAGGACACGCGGGAAGGCTTGGGAAGGAAATTCTGCTCCGGCAGGACGATATACTCAGCGTGGGTCCCCTCGCTGCCGGCCCCGACGATCTTGAAACCTGGCTCGGTGGGGTCTCCCAGGTTGGGGTCGATCATCACTTCTTCCCCCGATCTGATTGAGGCCACCCCTCCGCCCACGGCGTCCACGATGCCCGCGCCGTCCGCGCCCATCACGTGCGGCATCTCATGGCGCACCATGGACGGCGTGCACTGATAGATGTCGATATGGTTGATGGCCGAAGCCGCCAGCTTGACCCTGGCTTCTCCCGGACCCGGCTTCGGCGTGGGGATCTCGCCATAGACGAGGCCTTCGATTCCGGCGTCTCCCTGAACGGTAACGGCTTTCATTGGCTCACCTCATTTTATGGATGCGGCCCCCGGAAGGGCCGCCCGGCCAACGCCGGGATGGAAATTCTGTCCTGAAGTCGTCAAAGGGTAACCCGATACATCCGGCCCGCACAAAGGGATGCCGAACTCTCCGTTGTTTGCCCGTCCCGTCCAAAAACCCAAGCGTTCCCCAACCTCCTTTTCGATAAGTGCTCGAGATACGAGCATTCTGTATCCCATCTCACGCGTCAGGGGCTTCCGAACTCTTTGATAAGGGTGAGGGCGAGCTTTCTGTCTCCGGGCGCCCCGGTCATCACCAGGACGAGCTCGTCCAGCCCGGCTTTTCGGTAAGCCTCCATCCGGTCCAGGCAGTCGCGCGGGGCACCCGATACCGTGAACGCCTCGATGGCCTCGTCCGGGACGAGGCGCGACGCTTCTTCCAGATCCCGCCGCGCCACCGCGCGGATGATGGCCCCCTGATCAAATGTGATCCCCGAGGCGCGGATATTCTCCTCCAGGTACTTGTTCCGGAGGAGAAAGGCGAGTTTGGTGCGGACCGCCGCGTAGGCGGTATTCTTCTCCCGGGAAACCGAGGTCATCAGGTAGGAGGCCGGCTGAACCGAGGCGGGGTCCCTTCCGGCCTCCTTCGCCCCCTCCGCTACAAGGGCGAGGGAGCGCACCGTGTACTCCACCGTGATTCCGGAGGAGAGCACAACGCCGTCCGCGGCCCGCCCTGCGAGGCGGAGCATCCCTTCCCGGATCGGGGCGAGGTAGACGGGGACGGGCTCCGGCGGCCGGAAGGCCATCCGCGCCCCCGCCAGCCGGAACGTCCCCCCGTCGCTGTGCACGGGCTCCCCCGTCCAGAGCGCCTTGAGGCATTCCACGTACTCGCGCACCACCCGGAGGGGCTTTTCGAGAAGGATCCCCGACTCCTGGAGGAAGAGGGGGTTCCCAACCCCGACCGCGATCCCCGTCCGCCCGGGGGCGGCCTCGGCCAGGGTGGCCATCGCCATGGCCACCGCCATGGGGTGGCGCAGATAGGGGCTCACCGCGGTGGGGAAAACCATCGTCCGCTTCGTAGCCGCCGCGCACGCCATGGCGGAGAGGATGGCCTCCCGGTACCCCAGGTGCTCCGCCATCCAGAGGCTCGCCGCGCCCGCCTCTTCCGCCTCCTTCGCGAAGGCGACGGACTCGCGCAAGGGAGAGAAGCCGTCGAAGCTGACCCCGATCCGCACCATCAGTCCGGGTACCCCGACTCGATGAGCCTGTCGAAGGCTGCCCGTTCGATCCCTTCCAGCCCCATCCGCTCGAGGGTCAGGCCCTCGGCGCGGTAGTCCCGGTCCATCGCCACCGAGGCGAGGTGGATTAGGGCGTCCATGGTGGGGGTGGGCGCCCCGGCCAGGCGGCCCAGCTCCGAGAGTGGGACGAGGCCGTAGGGGACGTCCTCGTTCAGGAAGCGGTGGTCCAGGCCCGGCGGAGCCTTGATCCACCGGTCCGGCTCGCTCTGGTGGAAAGCCTCGTAGGCCGAGCCGCTCGCCCGGGCGGCCTCGGTGGTATAGCCCATTCGGAAGAAGTACTCGACGAAGGGCTCGGTGCGGACGTTCAGGGCTTCCGCCACCCGGCGGCGCTCCGCGTCGAGCGCGTCGATGTGCCGGCCCACGGAAGGGGAGATCCCTTCGTAATAATGATAGAAGTCGCCCGCCGCCTCGATGCGCCCGACGTTTCCGAGGGTGGCCGGGGGGTGATGAATCGCGTTCATATAGAGAAAAACCGTTTCGAGAATGCTCCCGGCCGGGCTGACCGCCGGGTAGGCCTGGGCGGCGACCTCCCGGGCGCGCTCGGTTTCCTCGGCGGGGAAGGCGGCGAAGACCAGGCGCTTCACCTCGAGGGAAACCTGCACCGTTGCCGGCCCGGCCATCCGGCAGGCGTAGGGAAGGGTGCTGGTCTCGCAGGTGACGGGTCTGCGGATTCCGGCGCGGCGCAGGATCCCGGGAATGAGAAGCAGGGTGTGGCCCGGGGCGGCGAGGAAGATCTGGCCGGGCGCGAGGTGGGGGGCGGCTGCTGCGGCGATGGGCTCGTGCGCCTGCATGGGGGCGGCGAGGATGACCAGCTCGGCCCCTTCCAGGGTCCGGGCGATCTCGTTCGTGACGAGGGAGATCGGGGTGAAGCCCTCTCCCATCACCCCGGCGTAGGCAACGCCCCCCCGCTCGCGGATGGGACGGAGGGTCTCCTCGCTCCGGCTGTAGAGACGGACGTCGAACCCCCGCCGGCCCAGGTCCGCCGCCATGGCGCATCCGCCGTTCCCCGCCCCGAGGACGGCGATCCGGCGAACCCTTTCACCCGACATGCCGGCCCCTCACGCGATTCCGTACTTTTCCAGCTTCGCCTCGTCGAGCGCAACGCCCAGGCCCGGACCCTCCGGCACGATGAGGCAGCCGTCCTCGTACCGAAAGGGTTCCTTGATGATGTCGTCGTGGTATTTACGGCCGGCGATTCGGGTGACGATCTTCTCGGCGGTGGATGTCACGGGGAAGGAACCCGGGATGTCCAGGATGGCCGAGGAGGCGGCGAGGTGGATGTCCGCGGCGCAGCCGATCCCCATCTCGGCCGAGCCGTTGATGTCGCAGTGCAGGCCCCCGGTCTCGGCGACGGCGAGGAGATTTTTCGCCTTCATGAACCCACCCGGCTTGGTGTAGTAGACCGAGATCATCTCGGCGGCCTGTTTCTCGATGATCCGGAGAACGTCGTGCGCGGTCCAAGCGCTCTCGTCCGCCATGATGGGGACCTCGGTGGCTTGGGCCACCCGGGCCATCCCCTCGAGGCCCTCGACGGGCTGCTCCATGAACCAGATTTCGGACTCGGCCATGATCCGGGTGACGCGGAGGGCCTCCTTCCAGTTCGGGTAGCCCTGGTTCGCGTCCACGCGGATGCGGATCCCGGGCCCGAGGGCCTTCCGGAGCTTTCGCACGAGGTCGATGTCCCGGGTGGGGTCGACCCCCACCTTCACCTTGATAACTTTTATTCCTTCGTCGGCGGCCTGCTTCGCCTCGGTCAGGGCGGCCTCGGTCTCCATGAGCCCGAGGCTGTGGGCGAGCGGGATCCGGCGCCGGACCATCCCCCCCAAGAGCTGGTAGACTGGTATTCTGTAGAGCCTGCCCACCGCGTCGTGGATCGCCACGTCTAGGGCGGCCTTGGCGTAGGGATAGCCGCGCACGTGGGCGTCCATCTTCTTGTGGAGTTTTTCGATCTCGCGGACATCCTCCCCGATGAGGAGGGGCGCCAGGAAATCGTCGATGAGGGTTTTGGTGGTCTGGGGGGCCTCGCCGTACATGGCGCCGAACGCGCCCCCCCAATCCTTGAGGACCTGGGCCTCGCCCAGCCCGACTGTGCCGTCCTCAAGGGTGAGCCGGGTGACCACGTAGCCGGTGCCGATGGGGGAGAGACTCCCCGCCCAGACGTGGTCCCGCCGGCGGGGTAGGCTAACCAGGAACGTTTCCACCTTCGCGATCTTCATGCCGCCTCCAAGGGATGGCGCCGGGATCGCCCCGGCGGCGCGCTAAGCCTCAATCCGGATGAGCTCGTCGTTCGGGGTGAGGGGCCCCGTGATCCGCTCGTGCCCCTCCGGGGTGATGAGATACATATCTTCCACGTGGAAGCCCATCCGGCCGGGGAAGAGGAAGACTGGCTCCATGGTGAGGGTCATGTTCGGCGCGAGGGTGACCTCGCGCGTTTCGGTGATGTAGGGTTCCTCGTGGACGGTCTGGCCGATTCCGTGTCCGAGAAACTTGATGGCGGGGTCGAGTCCCTCCGCCCGGCTGGCCTCGACGAAGGTGCGGTACAGGTCGGGGACGCGCGTCCCGGGCTTGAGCGCCTCGTGGCATTTCCTGCGGATCCGGATCAAGGAGGCCCAGATTCGCTTCTGCTCCACCGTGGGGCCGCCCAGGACGGCGGTGCGGGTGACGTTGGACTTGTAGTTGTGCAGGTTTCCCAGGATCTCCACCCGAATGACGTCCCCGCGCGCCATCTCCTTTTCGGTCGGCTTGCAGTTTGCGATCGCGCTGCGGACGCCCGAGCCCACGTTCATGCGCAAGTCATCCACCCCGCCCTCCATCATCCTGTCCATCATGAACCGGGCGAGTTCCTTCTCCCGCATGCCGGGGCGGACGGCGCCGATCGTCTCGCCGATCACGCGGTCGGTGAGCTGCCCCACCTTTTTCAGCAAGGCGATCTCCTCCTGGGTTTTCTCCATCCGGGCGGTGAAGTAGATATCCCGGCACTCCTCGAAGCGGGCTTTCGGAAGCCGCTCAGAGAGACGAATGTAGTCTTTGGCGGGCATGTACTCCAGTTCGATGGCGATCCGCCCCTCCGCCACGCCCGCCTCGGCGAACATGTCCGCCATGAGGTCGCCCGGTTCCTCGGTGAACTGGTTGTAGGCGCGGATGGCCGGGAAGCGCGACTCCTGCCGCGCGAGGTTCTCCTCGACGTTCACCACGATCTGGGCGGCATACGAATCCCCCGCCAGAATGGTGACTGTCCGGCGGAAGCGGTTCGAGAGATGACTCGGCACCATGAACCCGGCCGTGTAGGCCACGTTGTCCGGCGAGAGGGCCACCAAGGCATCGAAGCCTTTCTCGCGCATTCCCTTCCGGAGTTTTTCGAATACCTCGTGCTCGGCCATTTCTTTTTTCCGTTCGCTGTGTCGCCGCGCCGCGAAATGGGGCCCTTTTTCCTGGCGCAACATGAGGGGCCGCGGCGCGGGCTTGCAGGATGCCCGGCGGGCCCGAAAGGCAAAGGAGCAGCGTCAAACCTTTTGCCTTTTTATGGGGGTAAATTGCGGAGAATTATAACACCGCGGAAAAGGCCGGAAAACCGGAGGGCCGCACCGGGAGCGGTCCTTCCCATGGCGGGAGCTCATCCCGGTTCTCAAATGGCCGGGGCGGCGGGTTTTTTTGCTGCTTATCCCTCTCCCGCCCGAAAACAAGCTGCCTCGTGGCCGGGGCGGTACGCTGCAAAGGGGGGCGTCTCGGTCTCGCACTCGCCGACCCGGAGGGGGCACCGGGGATGAAAGCGGCAACCCGGCGGGGGATTCAAAGGGCTTGCCACCTCCCCCTCGAGGAGCGGGGCTTCGCTGCGCCGGTCGGGATTCGGGACGGGGACGGCGGTCAGGAGGGACTTGGTATAGGGGTGGAGGGGAGCCTCGAACAGCTCCTTGCGGGACGCGGTTTCGACCACGCGGCCCAG
Organism: uncultured Nitrospinaceae bacterium; assembly: GCA_964620535.1. Lineage (GTDB taxonomy): Bacteria > UBA8248 > UBA8248 > UBA8248 > UBA8248 > CAZUHN01. The sequence continues at coordinate 7,504 of CAZUHN010000175.1, forward strand.
GTACATGACGGCGACGCGGTCGCTCATGTGGGCGACCACCGCCAGGTTGTGGGAGATGAAGAGGTAGGTCAGGCCGAGTTCCTGCTGGAGGTCCCTCAGGAGGTTTAGGATTTGGGCCTGCACCGAAACGTCCAGGGCGGAGGTGGGCTCGTCGAGGACGAGGAAACGGGGCTGCATCGTCAGGGCGCGGGCGATGCTGATCCGCTGGCGCTGGCCTCCGCTGAACTCGTGGGGGTAGCGATGGAGGTGCTCCCGCTTGAGACCCACCCGCTCCAGCTGGCCCATCACCTCCGCCTCCACCGCCCTCCCCTTGGCGAGGCCGTGGATCCGCAGCGGTTCTCCGACCGATTGGAGAATGGTCTTTCGCGGGTTGAGGGAGGCGGCCGGGTCCTGAAACACCATCTGGAGGTCGCGCCGCCGCCGCCGCAGATCCACCCCATTGAGGTCCAGCAGGCTTTCCCCCCGGAAGAGGATCTTCCCGCCGGTCGGCTCGATCAGGCGAACCACGACACGCCCGAGGGTGGTCTTCCCGCACCCGGACTCTCCGACCAGGCCGAGGGTTTCCCCCTCCCGGATGGTGAGGTTCACGTCCTCCACGGCGCGGACGTAGGTGGATCGCAAGCGGAACAGCCCCTCCCGGATCGGGAAGAACTTCTGGAGGCCGATCATCTCGACCAGCGTGTCTCCGTTCCGCTTGGGATCCATCGCCATCGCTGGGCCTTTCCTCATTCGTACAGTACGCAGGACACCCGGTGGCCCGGTTTGACGGAGATCTCCCGCGGACGCTCCCGGCCGCACACTTCGCGGACATGGGGGCAGCGGAGGTGGAACCGACATCCCGCGGGCGGATGGAACAGGTTGGGCACCGACCCCTCGATGGACTGAAGGCGATGGCGCACTTCCCCGAGTTGGGGGAGCGCGGCGAGAAGGCCCTGGGTGTAGGGATGCTGGGGTTGGTGGAAGATCTCGCGCACCGAGCCGGTCTCGATGATCACCCCGGCATACATGACGGCCACCCTGTCGCAGAGCTGGGCGACAACCCCGAGATCGTGCGTGATGAAAAGGACGGCGAGCCCGAGCCTGTCGCGCAGGTCGCGGATCAGGCGCAGGATCTGGGCCTGGATCGTGACGTCCAGCGCGGTGGTCGGCTCGTCCGCGATGAGCATGTCCGGCCCGCAGGAGAGGGCGAGGGCGATGAGGGCGCGCTGGCGCATACCGCCCGAGAGTTCGTGCGGGTAGCGCTGAAGGGTCTTGTCGGGATCGGGCATTCCCACGAGGCGGAGCGACTCGATCGCCCGGGCGGCGGCCTCCTTCTTGGAGACTTTGTTGTGGTAGACGATCACCTCGCCAATGAGGTCGCCGATGGTGAAAACCGGGTTCAGGGCGGTCATCGGCTCTTGGTAGATCATGGCCATCCGGCTTCCGCGGACCTCCCACATCGCGCGGTCGGGAAGTGGGAGCAGCTCCTGGCCCTTGAAGCGGACGCTTCCCTTGACGATGCGCCCCGGCGGGTCCGGCACCAGACGCATCAGGGAGAGCGCCGTGACGGATTTGCCGCACCCGGTCTCGCCCACCAGGCCCAGGATCTCCCCCTTCTCCAGCCGGAAGCCGACCCCGTCGAGGGCGTACACGGTGCCCGCGTAGGTCTCAAAATGGGTGTGGAGGTCTTCGACTTCGAGTAGGGGGGCGGCCATGCTCACCGCCTCAGGCGCGGATCAAGGATGTCCCGGAGACCGTCCCCAAGCAGGTTGAACCCCAGCACGGTGATGAAGATGGCCAGGCCCGGAAAGGTGACAAACCACCATACTTCGGGGAGAAAGCCGCGGCCGACTGTAAGCATGAGCCCCCACTCGGGGGAGGGCGGCTGAGCTCCCACCCCGACGAAGCTTAGGGCGGCGGCGGCCAGGATGGCGTTTCCCACCTGGAGCGAGGCCTGCACCAAGAGGACACTGATACAGTTGGGCAGGACGTGGGAGAAGATGATCCGTTTCCTGCTCACTCCGATGCACTTTGCCACCTCGACGAAGGTCCGCTCCCGGATGATGAGGACCTGCCCCCGGGTGACCCGGGCGTACCAAGGCCACCAGGCGACCGAGATGGCGATCATGGCGTTGGTGATGGAGGGGCGCAGAGCGGCCGCGACGGCGAGCGCCAGCACGAGCGAGGGAATGGACTGAAAAACGTCTGCCGTTCGCATGAGGATCTCATCCGTCTTGCCCCCGATGAAGCCGGCGACGGCGCCGACGGGAACGCCGATCAGCATCGACAACGTTGCGACAACGAAGCCGATCCAGAGGGTGAGCCGGGTCCCGAAGACTACGCGGGACATGATGTCGCGGCCCAGGTCGTCCGTCCCCATGGGGTGGAGCCGGCTGGGCGGGAGAAGGTTGTCCTCTAGGTGGTTGGCCTCGAAGGCATCCCCTGGGACGGGCGCGAGGACGGGGGCGAAAACGGCGACGACAATGAGAGCCAAGATGATCACCGCTCCCAAAACGGCCAGGGGCGACGCGAGGAAGCGCTTGAGGGTGAAGCGGTACTCCTGGAGGCGGGCGGTCTGGGTTTCCTGGAATCGCTCGGCCCAGCTTGCCTCACCGGCCGTTGCGGCGGTAGTCAAGGCGCTACTCCTGGTACTTGCCCGCGAGCTTGATACGCGGGTCGAGGAAGTAATAGGACATATCCACTAAAAGGTTGACGGACACTCGCATCAAGGCGTAGACGATGGTGATGCCGATGATGGCCGGAAAGTCCAGCTCCAGGATCGCTCCCGCACCGTATAGGCCCATTCCCGGCCAGTCGAATACGGTTTCTACCACGAACGAGCCTCCCAGCAGAAATCCGTACGTCGATCCGGCGACGGTCACCGTAGGAATAAGAGCGTTTTTGAGGGCGTGCCGGTAGACCACGGTGCGGTCCGGGAGGCCCGCTCCCCGGGCGGTCTTGATGTAGTCCTCACGGAACACCTCGAGCATCCCGGAGCGCGTCATCCGCGAGATGTGGGCGAGCGGGGCCAGGGCCAGAACGATGCCCGGGACGAAAATGTGCGCCAGGGAATCCCGGAATGCAGGCCAGTTCGCGGTTGCCAGGGAGTCGATGAGATACATGCCGGTGATGGACTGAATCGGGTAATCGAGCATGGTCAGGGTATCGATCCTCCCCCGTACGGGCATGAGATCCAGCCAGTGGCCGAGCACGATCTGGAGCATCAAGCCGAGCCAAAACGGAGGCAGAGACATCCCGGCGAGCGATCCCATCCGGGCCGTGTGGTCGGCCACCCGATTCGATTTCCAGGCCGAAACCACCCCCAAAGGAATTCCCAAGACGATGGCAAGCAAAAGAGAGAAGGTTGTCAGCTCGAAGGTGGCGGGCCAGTGAACGGCCAAGTCCTCGATCACCGGCCGGTTGGTGTAGAGGCTGGTACCGAATTCGCCTTCAAAGAGCATGTCCCTGAGCGCGATCCAGTACTGCACCGGGATGGACTTGTCCAGACCGAATTCTTCCCGGAGGCGCTCGATCTGCTCGTCGGTGGCGTTCATCCCGGCGATTTCCATCGCCGGATCGCCCGGGATGATGTGAGTGATGACGAAAACGAGTATCGTCACCCCGAAAAGAATCGGGATAATTAGACCGATTCGCCGTAAAAGATAGGACCAAAAACGCATTGCGGCCGCAGGCAAAGAAACAACAATGGACGAAAATCCCGCACGCACGATCCCCTTTTCCGCGGGGGAGGACCGTACGTGCGGGAATCAGGGCGCTAGTTGGCGGCACCTTCCCAATGCATCTCGCGGAAGTACCAACCCTGGAAACGGCCCGGATTGTAGATGACGTTCTTCAGCTTCTTGTTGTGCGCGAACAGACCCGGACCCTGGTGGGTGTAAATGGCCGGATACGCGTCCGAGATTATCTTGTGCGCCTTCTTGTATGCCCCCATGCGGGCGTTATCGTCCATGGAGGTCCGGCCGATCTCGAGCAGCCCGTCCACCTCGCCGTTCTTATAGCCGCTGAGGTTCCACGATTTGCCCGACCTGTAAATCTTGTCGATCAGAGCGTAGGGATCCACCAGCGACGGGGAGTCATACCGGGTGTACATGCTGCCCCGCGTCGCGACCTTCTGCCACTTGCCGATCATGGAAACGTACCCACTGGATGACGTGTGCGATTTGACCCCAATTTCCTTCAGGTTGCTCTGGAGCAGCTCGATGGTCTGGCGGACCCACTTAGGCCCCTTGGTGTAGTTGAGCTCGAGATCCACCTTCGAGAGGTCGATGCCCGACTCTTTCATAAATCGCCTGGCCTTGGCGAGGTCGCGGCTGGCCATTACCGCGTTCGGGTTCCTCCCCGGCATCATCGATGGAACGATGCCCCGGACGCGGGACGCGTATCCCCGCTGCACGTGTTTGATATAGCCGTCGTAGTCGAACGCGTGGGCGACGGCCATCCGGAACTTCTTGTTGTTCGTGGGAAATACTCCGAGATTGAACTCGATCAGGTTCACCAAAGTGCTCTCCTTCACCATCGTAGTTACGATCGGCGATTCCTTGGCCTTGTCGAATTCGAGCGGACTCATGCTGCGGACGAGGAGGTCGGCCTTCCCCGAGGTGAGGGCCAGACGCTGGTTCACGTCCTCGCGGATGATCTTGAGGATGACTTGATCGAAGGCCTTGTCCGGGTCCACGCTCTTGTCCCAATAATCCTTGTTCCGCTCATAGATGAGCTGCTGGCCCTTGTCCCACCTGACCAGCCTGTAGGGGCCTGTGCCTGCTCCGTTTTGTGACATCCAGGCCTGGGCGTGATCCCCTTTGCCGCCCTTCTTTCTCTCATGCTTCATGACGTCGGGATTGACGATGTAGGGGCCCTTGATGTTGGCCATGATCCGGAGCCACGGCCCGATGGTGCTGTCGAGGTGGAACCGGACGGTGTGGTCGTTCACCACCTCGACCCGCTCCAAGCCCTTGAACAAGCCGGCGGGGCCCTTCCCAAGAGCCATGAGCCGATCGAAGGAGAACTTTACGGCGTCGGCCTTGAACTCGCGGCCGTCGTGGAACTTCACCCCTTTGCGGAGGTTGAAGACCCAGGCCTTCCCCCCCTGCTCCATTTTCCACGAGGTGGCAAGGCGCGGTTCGACTTCCTGCGTCCCGCCCCTGAGGTCTACCAGCTTGTCGTAAACCTGGATGGGCGCGATGAGGGTGGAGAAGGACCGCGCGACGTGCGGATCCATCGTCCTCGGGTTGACATAGGTGACGGCGGTCAGAATCTTCTTTTTCGCTGCCAGCGTTTGCGGCGGGACCATCAGGCCCAGCGTTAGTAATACGATGACGAACAGCATCAGTTTTTTCGGCACGGTTTCACCCTCCTCTCCAGGGCGTGATACATTCACGCCAACCTTCAAAAATGGCCTCCTAGGCGAGGTCACAAAACGCAAGATATGCTCGACATTCTATTCTCTCGAAAAGATAACCCTGGTCACCCAAGGTCGCGAGTTTACATTGAATTTGAAGGGGCATCCGCTCGATCCGGCATAATATTGGTGTCGGTTGCGCCCGTTTACGAAACGTCCCTTTCATTCAAGACGGATACGGAAAAGGGTATAAAAGAAACAAGGAATATGGATTTTTGGTATTCAGAAGATTAGACTCCTGCCTCGAGGCGGTGTCAAGCTCCCTGTATATCTGGGGTCGGAAGAATGCGGTTTGGTTTTTGTACTATTCCCTTCGAATCTCTCTCCGAACTCGCCGAATTGGTTCGTTTTGCGGAAAAACTGGGCTTTGACCGGTACTGGATGCCGGATCAGGCCTTTTTCGTTGACCCTTTCGCCGCCCTCGGAGCCCTCTCCCAGCAGACAGAGCAAATCGGACTGGGACTCGGAGTAGTGAACCCCTTCACCCGCCACCCCGCCCTCGTGGCACGCGGCGGGGCAAGCGTGGCCAAGCTCACCGGAAACCGGTTCATTCTCGCTTATGGCGGAGGAAACCGCCTCGAGAACGTGGAGCGTCTCAGGCTGAACTCGAAGGGCACAGCCCGAAAGTGCAGAGAGGCTATCGAGATCGTCCGCCGAATGAGCGCGGGCGAGGAAGTGAATCGCGAGGGGCCTCTCTGGTCCATGGACCGGGTTCGGATCCAGTTCCCGCTCCCTCCCCCCTTTCCCATTTACTTGGCGGTCCGGGGCCCGCGAATGCTTCGGGCGGCCGGACGGGCGGCCGACGGGGTCATCTTGGGTTCGATGGCCAAGCCCGAGGTGATTCGCTTTGCGATGGACGAGATGCGGAAGGCCGCGTTAGAAGCCGGGCGAGATCCTCTTCATATAACTCCGGCCGGATGGGTGGTTTGCATCATCTCGGATGATCCCTCCTCCGTTCGGGAGATGATGCGCGGCGGCGCAGGCCATTCGGTCGCCAACTCGCCGGCCGAGGAGATTGAAATCTTGGGCTTGGACCCGGGGGAGGTCGCCGAGGTCCGCGAGGCGTACCGTTCCGGCGGCCGGGAGAAGACCGTTCCGCTCGTGACCGATGAAATGATCGAAGATTTTTACATTATCGATACCCCCGAGGGAGCTGCCCGGCGAATCCGGGCCTTGATGGAGGCTGGAATCACCGAGTTCAACGTGCTCATGCCCGCCGGGGGCGCAGGGGGCAGCTACGGCGTCAGCGGTTTCGACCACAGGAAAAACCTGGAGCGGTTCGCGCAAGAGGTCATTCCCCTTCTGGCATGAGTGCGGACAAATCCGGTCCAAATAATCGGTTTTTCCAGGCCCGATCGGAACCGACCCCTTCCTTGATCGCCGGACAGGTTTCTTATAGGATTCCCATGATCCAAAATATCCAATTATAAAATTCATCACGGTCGGACTCCGGCCACCATTGGAATCAGCCGATGCGCTTCGGGTTCTGCACTATTCCGTCCCAACCCTTCGAGGCGCTGTGCGATTTGGTTCACCACGCGGAAAAACGCGGGTATGATCGCTACTGGGTGCCGGACCAATCATTTTTTAACGATCCATTCACGATTCTCGGTGCCCTCGCGCTCCGGGCCGGCTCCATCCGGTTGGGGCTGGGGGTGGTGAACCCCTACTCGCGGCAACCCGCCCTCGTCGCCCGCGGCGCGGCCACGGTGGCGAAACTTTGCGGGGAGGGATTTATCCTCGCCTACGGCGCCGGGAACCGCCACGAACTGGTCAACCGGCTCGGCTTCGAGGCGAAGGAACCGGCCCGCCGGTGCCGGGAGGCGATGGACATTGTCCGGCGACTCATGGCCGGCGAGGAGGTAAACAGGCCCGGCCCCCTTTGGCCGATGGAAGGTGTCCGCCTGCAATTTCCGTTGCCGCCGCCCATTCCGGTTTATATGTCGGCGCGCGGACCCCGCATGCTGCGGATGACGGGCGAGATGGCGGAGGGGGTGATCCTGAGTTCCCTCGCCACCCCGGAGGCCGTCGAATATACGCTCTCCGAGGTCCGGCGGGGCGCCGCGCGGGCGGGCCGTGAGGTTGGAGCCCTGCCCATTTTTCTTTGGACCGTCTGCATGGTTGCTGACGACCCCGGTCCTCTTCGGGAGTTGATGCGTGCCTCCATCGGCCATTCGGTCTCAAACTCGGCGGAGCCCGTCCTCAACGCGATGGGATTCGACCCGGAGGAAATTGCGGCGCTGAAAACCGCCTATCGCGCGGAGGGCCCGGCGGGTGCGGCGCCCCGCGTGACCAAGAAGATGATCGACGCCTTCTCGTTGATCGGCACCCCAGAGAACATCGTCTCCCGGCTGCGCGCGGCGGAGCGAGCGGGCGTTACCGACCTGACGCTGCTCATGCCCGCCGCTGGCGTGGGCGGGAGCCACGGCGTCTCCCGGTTCGATCACAAGGAGAACTTGGATCGCTTCGCTACGGAGGTTATGCCCCACCTGCGCTGAAGCGCCTGTCCTGGGGGTGGAGGGCTGTGACGGCCCGGGCGGAGGAACCGCCGGACGGAGGTTCCATCAGTGAAGATCGATAAAATAGAATCCTACGCTGTATCTCTTCCCATGCGCCGGCCCCATCTCTCCGCCGTCCAGGCGGCGGAGCGCGTCTTCATCATCGTCAAGGTCCGAACCGACGGCGGTTTGGTCGGGCTGGGGGAGGCCACAGTGCTCAAGGAGTGGGGCGGGCCCCACATGACGTACTACGGCGAGTCTTACAAAACCGTGGCGCTCGTCGTTCAATCGTATCTTGCTCCCGCCGTCGAAGGAGAGGATCCGCTTCACATCGAGGCCATCCATCAAAAGATGGACCGCGCCATCAAGGGGTACCCCTACGCGAAGGCGGCGGTTGATATCGCCTGCTACGACCTCATGGGAAAGGCCCTGAACGTTCCCGCCCACGTGCTCCTCGGCGGCCGGGTGCGCGACCGGATCCCCATCACCCACAGCATCGGCATCATGCCGCCCGAGAAGGCCGCCGCGGAGGCGGCGGAGGCCGCCGCGGAGGGGATCCGCACCTTCAAGCTCAAGGTGGGCCTCGACCCGGAGCGCGACATCGAAACCGCCAAGCAGGTCCGCAAAGCCGTGGGACCCGACATCCACATCACCGTAGACGGGAACCAGGGCTATCCCGGACCGCGCGAGGCAATCCGCTACCTGAAACGGATGATGGAGTGCGACATCCTCTTTGCGGAACAGCCCGTGGAGGGCTTCGAGGCGATGGCTGAGGTAGCCCGGGCGCTGGACCTCTCCCTGATGCACGACGAAGGGGCGTGGACCCCGCAGGACGTCCTTCGGATCATCCAATACCACGCCGGGGACATCGTCTCCCTCTACACCACCAAGCCGGGAGGCCTCTGGCCCGCGCGGAAGATGGCGGCGGTGGCCGAGGCGGGTGGCATCGCGGCAAACGTGAACGGCTCGGGCGAGACAGGGGTGGGGAACGCCGCCAACCTACACCTCGCGGCGAGCTCCCCCGCCATTCGCCACAGCTGCGTTATCCCGATTACTTGCGTCGAGGGAAAGGAGCCCACCCGGGTGGCGATGCGGGTCTACAACGATGACATTGTACGCGAGCCATTCGGTTATGCGGACGGCCATCTCGCGGTGCCTGATGGGTCCGGCCTGGGGATCGAGCTGGACGAGGAGAAGATGGACAAGTACCGGGTTCCCCTCTAAGTCGGGGGCCGTTTTATTTTGGGAGGGGCTGCCGTGCGGCTGGGTATCGCCTTCGAGGGAATGCGGCCGGTGGGTGAGATGATGGAGCTGGCCCGGGAGGCCGAGACGGCGGGCTTTCACAGCCTCTGGATGGCCGAGCACATGGGCTACCGCAGCGCGGTCGCCACGGCCATGGCGCTGCTCGCGGCGACGGAAAGGGTGACCGTCGTTCCCGTTGCCATCAGTCCTTACTCCCGCCATGTCCTGATACACGCCATGTCCGGGGCCACCTTGGCGGAGGCCGCGCCGGGACGGGTGATCTGGTCAATGGGAACGGCGAACCTCATGGCGCTCGGCGAGATGGGGATTGAGCTGCGCCAGCCCGTCGCCGTCCACCGGGAGTATATCTCGGCGCTGCGCGCCTACTGGTCCGGCGAAACTCTCCAGCGCGAGGGAAAGGCGGTCACCTTGCGGGATTCGAAGATGTTTTTTCCGCCCCCCGAACCGATACCCATCCTCCTGGCGTCAATGGGCCCCAAAATGCTTCGACTTTCAGGGGAGGCCGCCGACGGAGTCATCCTCTCGGCGGGGCTCTCCCCCGCCTTCATGAAGCATTCCCTCGAAAAGGTGCTGGAGGGCGCCCGGCTCGCGGGCAAGAAGAAGGAGGATCTCGAGCTGGCGGGATTTGTCATTACCTCGACATCGCGCGATCGTTCCGAGGCGGTCGAGGCGGCGCGATCTCTCCTCGCTTACCTATTTCGGAGCAAGGCCATCGCGGAGAACGTCCGCTTCACGGGTACCGCAATCGACCTCGAAGCGGTGGCCGAGGCGGGGGCGTGCCACGACTGGGAGGCGGCCAAGAAACACATCTCGGACGAGGCCGTCCACACTTATGCGAACGCCGGAACGCCCGACGAATGCCGGAGGCGGCTCGAGGAGTACCTGGACATCGGCCTCACCACCGTCGTTTTCGTCACCGTGGGCGAGGATCGGAACAAAAGGCTGGTTCTCGAGATCGCCCGCGGCCTGTAACGTCGCAAGGAGAAAGAAATGAAGATCGCCAGCGCCGAAACCATGCGCGTCTCCCTCCCCCCCCGGCGGGCCCACCGGGTGACTTTCGACACGGAGGGCAACCTGGGACATTACGTGATCCTGAAAGTTCTAACTGACGAGGGTGTGTTCGGCCTGGGAGAGGCAACCGTCCTCCCGATGTGGGGTGGGGACCACATGCGCTACTTCGGCGAGTCTCCGGGAACGACCGTCCACATCGTGAATGACTACCTCGTCCCGGCCATTACGGGGCGGGACCCCTTCGACATCGAGGCCATCCACGCCGTC
>CAZUHN010000176.1:0-3268 GCA_964620535.1 uncultured Nitrospinaceae bacterium
ACAAGATCCGGCGGCGTTTCCGGCAGCATGGACAGGCAGCCGCTGACGTGGAAGCCCCCGATGCAAACCTGCACTCCCGCCGCCCGAAACTCCCGGGCGATGTCCACAGCCCGGGGAAACTGGTTCGACTGGACGCCGACCAGGCAGACCAAACCGATCCCTCCGGACTTCTCCAACCGCTTCATGATCTTCTTCGGCCGGATGCGCGTATTGTTCTCATCGTACGTGCTGATCGAGACTTCCACTCCATCACTGAGCACGCCGTGGGCGGCGCAGTCAAGCGCGAGGCCGTTGAGCGCCGCCAGCGTGTTGGACGGTATCGCCGACCGAAACCATTGAATGACGTATCCTTCGTCGTCATAGTGGGATGGCTTGATCAGAACGACATGAAAGACCCTTTTAATCCGTTTCGCCAAAAGGCCTCCTCGGACCTTCTCAGGTACTCAGACCGCATATGAGAGACGGTCCATTATTACTCTCGCCCGAAAAAGATGTCCGAAAATCGACTCCCATTAGGGGCGAGGGTCCACTTAATGCCGGTATGCAATCGTATCTCGTACAACATATTACCCTGGGCTGAGGGGCATGAACAACGCGGCTTTCGCCACCGGTTTCTTCGACGCGCACAGAGACGGACGCTCACAGGGCGCCTCAAAAAAGCCGGCGTACAGCGTACCTCCCGCCCCATTGTACTTGACTGCACAAAGATGATCGCCCCCCCCTTGGGGGGAAGGGATTTGATGCGATTAAGCCGATACGGAGGGAGGTGTGAACCCCGATGCCGAATCGCCCAAGTGTTCCATCGGAAGCCCCCAAGCCTTTACGATTTCCTCAGATGTGACCACCTGACCGAAGATTTTGTCGATTGTCTTCAAGGTATGTTCGTGCTCCTCACGGGTCGCCGTCTCCGTGCAGTCGCTCACGAACATCTGATAGTAATCGTGCATGTAGGCGTCGCGGGCCGTCGATTCGACACAGACATTGGTCGAGGCGCCTGTCAGGATAACGGTCTTGACCCCGTTGCTCCGGAGAAGAAGATTCAAGTTTGTTCCCTGAAAGGCGCTGTACCGGTGCTTGATGACGATCTCCTCGCCGGGCGCCGGCTCGATCAGGTAGAAGCCGCAACCCCATGTTCCTTTCCGGCAATAGGGAGCGTCCCTTAACCTGCGGCCGTCCGATTCCATCGGATGCCCTTTGCGCATCTTCTGCTCGGTCACCACCGGCGAGGCGTACTGCTCGTCGTGATGGCTGATCACGTGGATGATTGTCAGACCGCGGCGGCGGGCGGCCTGAAGAAACTTTTCCAATCGGGGCGCCATTTCAAGATAGCGGTCTCGCGGAGAGCCCGTCTTTCCGACATAGCCGTCCTCGTGGAAAAAGTCGTTCTGCACATCGACGGTCAGCACCGCAGCGTGTGTCGGAGAGACTTTCTCCTCCAATGTTCTCAGCAATTCCATCGCCTCTCCCCTATCCAAAGACATTTAGACCTGCCGAGACGGAAAATCGGGGGTCAGAGCGTTCTGCCGGACGCCTTGACGAATGGCCGGAGATCTTCCATCAGCCGCCGGAAGGTCTCGGGCTTGAGGGATTGCGCCCCGTCGGAGAGCGCCTCGGCGGGCTCAGGGTGCACCTCGACCATGATCCCGTCCGCCCCCACCGCCACCGCGGCCTTGGCCAGGGGCGGGACCAGGCTCCACTCCCCCGCCGCGTGGCTCGGATCCACCACCACCGGGAGGTGGGTCAGGCCTTTCAGTACTGGTACCGCGCTGATGTCCAGGGTGTTCCGGGTGGCCGTCTCGAAGGTGCGGATCCCCCGCTCGCACAAGATGACGTCCGGGTTCCCCTGGCTGAGGATATACTCCGCCGACATGAGAAGGTCTTCGATGGTTGTCGCCATTCCCCGCTTGAGGAAGATGGGCTTCCCCAACTTGCCCGCTTTCTTGAGGAGCGAAAAATTCTGCACGTTCCGGGCGCCGATCTGAAGAATGTCCGCGTAATCGGCAATGAGCTCGGCGTCGGCTGTGTCCATGACCTCCGTTTGGACGAGCAGGCCCGTTTTCTCCCGGGCCTCGGCGAGAAGCCTGAGACCCTCCTCCTCCAGCCCCTGGAAGCTGTAGGGGGAAGTGCGCGGCTTGAAGGCGCCGCCGCGGAGCACGTGCGCCCCGGCCGCCTTGACGGCCGCCGCCGACGCCAGAATCTGCTCCCGGCTCTCTACCGAGCAGGGACCCGCGATGACGACGAGGCGCGCGCCACCGAACGAAACCCCCTCGCCGGCCCGGATGATTGAGGTTTCCGGGCGCCCCTCCCGGCTCGCCAGCTTGTAGGGCCTGAGGATGGGCACAGCCTTCTCGACCCCGGCCATGCTCACGAGGGATTCGAGGACGAATTTTCCCCTCTCATCCCCGACAGCACCGATCACGCTGCGCTCGACCCCCCGGGAGACGTGCTCCTCGTAGCCGAGCTCGCGGATGCGGCCGATGACCCGCTGGATTTCCTCCTCGGTGCTACCAGGCTTCATGACGATGATCATGTTTTCCTCATGACTATGGAATTTGAACAAAAAGACGGAGAGGAGGAGAGAGAATTTCTCGAGGCCCGGGGAATTCGTTGGAACGAGTTCCGACCGGGCGGGCCGCCCCGAACCCTCCCTCTTTTCGAAGGTGTGGAACCATGTCTAGATTCTGCCGATGAAATAGCACATTCAACATATGCCGTCCACGGGTCCCTCCTCCATGACAAAGGGGCGCGGTCGGCCGGATTGGCGGGGGGCGGGGCGAAAGCGACCTGCGTGGATCTGATCGAGTACGAATGAGGGATCCGGACGTTTCTCTCCCGAAAAAATATGAACGCGTCCGATTTGGCGCTTTTCAGCCGAAACCGGTCCGCCACAAGAATAAGAATTGAAAACCGCCCGTGCAGTATTTCACCGGCGCAAGATTGGTCGCTGCGTCCCCGGATCTGGCGGATCCCTCCCCGCTCGCCGGCGGGTGATACATTGTCGACGAGTCTACCAATTGCGGCAGATCGAAAAACGAATCTGACCCGCAGTACCTAAGAATACAAGCCACCTCCCACCGCGAACTTCCCTGAATTTCCGGTAGTTTGCTCTTTCCCGAAGTGGCCTAGGCTCCCCTGTGATGGAGCCGCGCCGGACGCTTTGTACAGGGGATATGGCTATTCTATCGAGAAGAGGGTGGATGTGGAAGTTTTCCGGTCGTCACGGGTTAAATGCTATAGGAGAGTTCCCTTGAAAAACATCGTAATCTGC
>CAZUHN010000177.1:0-8555 GCA_964620535.1 uncultured Nitrospinaceae bacterium
CGGAGTTGGATGCAGCTGGACGGTTCTCTTGGACAGATTTTGGTCATAGCCTAGAAAAGTCGAAGCCAACAATTGTCGGAATCATCTTTTTATTAATTTTGATCTTATTGGCGGCCTCGGCTCCCCTCATTTCTCCCAACGATCCATCAAAGATAGACATTGGCATCCGGTTGCAGCCCCCCTATTGGATGGATGGAGGGAGTTTTCGCTACTTCCTCGGAACCGATTCCCTGGGGCGTGACATTTTGAGCCGCCTCATTTGCGGTGGGCAAATTTCCATATTGGTGGGAATCAGCGCAGTGATAGTTTCCGGTGCCATCGGCATCGTGCTGGGCTTGGTTGCAGGATTCTTCGGCGGGAAAATTGACGATTTCATTATGGGGCTTGCGGACATTCAACTTGCCTTTCCGTTTGTCCTTCTCGCGATTACGATTATGGCGGTGGTGGGACCGGGCTTGTTGAACATCATCATCGTCCTTGGCATCAGTCGATGGGTCGCATACGGACGGGTGATTCGCGGCCAAGTGATCGCCGCCCGTGAGCGGGAATATGTCGAGGCGGCGCGTGCGCTTGGATATCCAACATACAAGGTGATGTTTCACCAAATACTCCCCAACGTGACGGCGCCTCTGATCGTTGTCGGCAGCTTCGCGGTTGCGGGAAATATCATATCGGAGGCATCGCTCAGTTTCTTGGGGTTGGGGGTTCCCCCGAAGATCGTCACCTGGGGCGGGATGCTGGCCGAGGGAAGGGAATACCTCAGACTGTCCTGGTGGCTGGCGACGTTCCCCGGCTTGGCCATCATGATGACGGTATTGAGCATTAATCTTATCGGGGATTGGCTTCGGGACTATCTCGATCCGCGGATGCGAACAGATTAATTTCCCGATGGAATAAGATTTTTTTAGAAATTCGATTCGGCGGGAAGGAGGCAAGATTTTTTGAATCATGGATTGAGAAAAATAATTTTTCTTTTCTTCCTCCTGCTCGGGGCTCTGGGCTGTGGAAAAAGCAGCTCCGACCGTCCTCTGACCATCCTCATTTCGGTGGGGGCGAATACGCTCGATCCGCACTTTGCCACCTCTACGGTAGAGTGGAGCATTTTGATGAACGTCTTCGATCCGCTTGTCGTGCGGAAGGACGACATGAGGATTGGCCCCGGGCTGGCGCAGTCCTGGGAGGTTGACCGCTCGTTGAAGGTCTGGACGTTTCATCTCCAAAAAGGCGTGAAATTTCATGACGGAGAAGATTTCAACGCCCGCTCCGTCAAGTACACGTTCGACCGGATGTGGGACAAATCGGTTCGCGCCCGGACCACTATTCCGAGGCGAATTTTCCTCGATCGCGTTGAGGTTGTGGACAAAAACACCGTGAAATTTCATACGAAGAAGCCGGTCGCCACTCTCCCGTATTGGCTCGCAAACGCTTACATGCTTCCCCCGAAACACTATTCCACCACCCCCCTGAAGACCCTTATCCGCAACCCGGTCGGCACGGGGCCCTACAGGTTGACTGAGTGGGTGAAGGATGATCGCATCCGGATGGAAGTGAACGAAAATTGGTGGAAGGGAAGCCCGAAGGTCAAGGCGGTCCTTTGGCGCCCCGTTCCGGAAGGGTCGGCCCGGATAGCGGAACTGGAGACGGGTGGGGCCGACATCGTGATGAACATTCCCCCGGACCAGGAGATGTTGTTCTCGGAAAAGAAAAGCGGGCCTTTCTCGATCAAATCCATCAGTGGCGGCAGGCGCGTCTACATGGGTATCCGGACCGATCATGGCCCCTTGCGCGATGTGCGGGTCCGGCGGGCGCTGAATTACGCCGTTGATTTCGAGATGATTTCGAAACAATTCCTGCGCGGACAGGGCTCCCGCCTGCGAAGCGTGGTGAACCCGCCGAACAATGATCCCGCGCTTGGTTCCTACTCCTTTGATTTGGAAAAAGCGAAATCCCTCCTCGACGAAGCGGGATTGAGAGACACGAATGGCGACGGCGTACGGGAAGTAGATGGAAAGCCGTTTGCGTTGAAAGTGAATGTTCCTTTGAACCGGTACCTGAAGGGCAAAGAAATTTCCGAGGCAGTCGCCGCCAATTTAAGGAAAATCGGGATCGATATGGAGATCATCCCTTTGGAGTGGTCGGTGTTCTTGGCCAAGCGAAGGAAGAAGGAGCTTGAAGCGCTTTATTATCATGGGTTCAGTTCCGCCTTTGAACCCGAGTTGGACCTCGGGGTTCTTCGTCCGACCTTGTTCGCGAATTTGACTGCTTGGAAGAATCTCGAGTACATCGAAGGCTATAAAAGGATGCGATACACCTTCGATCTCGGCGAACGAAAGGCGCTCAGCTTCCGCCTGCAAAGGATCATACACGAGGAAGCTCCTTGGGTTTTTCTCTGGGCCCAGAAAGACTTTTACGGGCTGAACGACCGCATTCGCTGGATTCCCCGTCCGGATGAGCGGATTTATTTGCCTTCCGTCGAATTCAAGGAAACAAAATAAAGGCGCGTTGTGAGCAGATATCTCTTTCGAAGGGCCATTCGCGCGGTCATCGTCGTCGCCGGCGTGAGCTTTATTTCCTTTTTCGTTCTTTTTCTTTCCGGTGATCCCATCGATTCGATGGTCGGTGAGGATTGGACGGTGGCGGAGGTGAACCAGCTTCGCGAAGATCTTGGCTTGGACGAGCCTTGGTTAACGCAATATTTTCGTTTCGTTGCGCGTGCCGTTCGGGGAGATTTCGGCGAGAGTACACGGCACAAGCAACCCGCCTTCGATCTGATCGCCGAACGGATTCCCGCCACGCTGGAGCTGGCCTTTGCAGCGTTGTTTTTGTCTATTGTGATCGCCGTTCCAGTGGGCATCATCAGCGCGACGAAGCGGGGAACGATGGCCGACTACAGCGGCATGTTGTTCGCGCTCCTGGGCCAATCTATTCCCGTTTTCTGGCTGAGCCTCATGTTCATCCTGATTTTCGGGGTGAAGTTGCACTGGCTCCCGGTTAGCGGCAAGGGCGGATTTTCGTTTCTCATCTTGCCCGCCGTATCCTTGGCGACGTATGCTATCGCGCGGAACGCCAGGATGGTTCGAAGTTCCATGCTGGAAGTGCTCCGGCATGACTATGTGACCACCGCAAGGGCCAAGGGGGTGCACGAGTTCATCATCGTCCACTGGCATGCGCTTCGGAACGCATTGATCCCCGTAGTCACCATTATTGGGCTTGAGTTCGGCCACCTCCTGGGGGGGGCCGTTATCGTCGAGACGATTTTCGCGTGGCCGGGAATTGGGCGTTTGATGATCCAAGCGGTCTACGCAAAAGACTTTCCCTTGGTCCAGGCCTCGGTCACGATAATGGCGTTGCTGTTCGTCACCCTCAATCTGGCGGTGGACCTGATTTACACGATCCTCGATCCGAGAGCGCGTTTGACGTAAAGGGAAGTCCCAAGGAATAAGTCCGTGTCGATCCAACGATCCCGACATGGAAATAGAGGCCGGCTTTGATGAGCGCGACAGCATATTATTGGGATTCCATTAGCCTGGAACACCTCACATCTCCCATTCACGTCGAAAGGCCCGAGAGGACCGGGCGGCTGCGCCCCGAAACCATCCGGAAACGGACGAGCGGCTTGGATTTCCGGAAGGTTGATTCCCACGACGCCTCGAAGTGGGTGCTGAAGGTTCACGAGCCGGCCCACCACGATCAGGTGAGAGAGGCCCATGCGCGGGGCGCCAGAAAGCTCGACGGGGGGGACACCTTGGTCAGCGCTCGGAGCTATGATGCCGCCCTCGCCGCCGTTGACGCCGCTTTGACGGCTGCAGACGTTGTGGTTTCCGGTGAGGTGCGAAACGCTTTCTGCGCCGTCCGCCCGCCGGGCCATCACGCCTATCCGTTCAAGTCTATAGGGTTTTGTCTTTTTGCCACGGCCGCCGTCCTCGCCCGCTACCTTCAGGAGCGTCACCGTCTCCGCCGGGTCGCCATCGTGGACTGGGACGTCCACCACGGAAACGGGACACAAAACGTCTTCTGGACCGATCCAGAGGTCCTCTTCGTCTCCATTCACCAGAATCCCCTTTGGCCGGGAAGCGGCCTGGAGTGGGAAAGGGGAGGGGGGGGAGGGGAGGGCGCTACCCTGAACCTCGCCATGTCCCCCGGGATGGAGGAGGAGCCGTACTTGTCCCGGTTCGAGGAAGAGGTCGTTCCCGCCCTCCAGGTCTTCTGTCCCGAATTTCTCGTTATTTCCGCCGGGTTCGACGCGCACCGTGGAGACCCCCTCGGGGGCCTTCTCCTGACCGTGGAGGCCTTCGCCCGAATGACTCACATGCTTAAGGCCGTCGCAGCCGAATGCTGTGAAGGTCGGATCGTGAGTCTCCTCGAGGGAGGATATAACCTCGATGTCCTCGAGGATTCCGTCGTCGCCCACCTCTCGACTCTCCAGGAGTAGCCAATAATCCTGGAACTCACTGGTACTATATTTACTTGATTTAGAATGAATTATGAGCGAAAAATATATGCTTAAATACTTAGTTGACTAACTAACTAAGCGCCCTTATATTGCCCGCAGATTGACGTTTTGTGCCACCTGGGCATGGCCCCCGGCGGTGAGCCCAAAATAACCCCGGGCCGGACGAGGCGTTCTCCCTGCCCGGGGAAAGAAAATACGGCGCAGAGGACAATCCGGCGCATAAAGCAAAGCCGTAAGGGGAGGCGGAGCATGGCGGTGGAAGCTGCGGCCGGACAGGCGAGGGCGAAGAAGAAAAAAGTGCGCGGGTCGACGCGGGAGAGGATCGTCCTCGCCGCCGCCCGCCTCGCCCACCAACAGGGCTTCAACGCCACCTCCCTCGACGCGGTGGCCCAGGCCGCCGGCGTAAACCGGGGGAGCCTGTACTACTTCTTCCGCTCCAAAAAGAACCTGGCCCTGGCCGTCATCGCCCACTTTGAGGCCCTGCTTTATGCTCACCACGTCGTGCCCGCCTTCGGGAGCGGAAAAAGCGGCCGAGAGAAGCTGGAAACCTTCGCCGCCCTCTACGCCCGGATGCCCAGCGCCTCCTCCCCCTGTTGCGGGTGCCCCATCGGCAACCTCTCACTCGAGCTGAGCGGTGCGGACGAGAACTTGCGCGCGCGCCTGGAGGAAGTATGGCGGCGCCTTCTCTCACACATCGAAGAGGGGCTGCGGCAGGCGCAGGCGGAAGGGGACCTCGAATCAGGCCCCGGCGCGGCGGGTCTCGCTCGCTCCTTTTTCACCCAGATTCAGGGAGCCCACCTCATCGCGCGGAGCACCCTCGACGCGCGGGCGTTGGAGGCGGACTGCCGGCGGGCCTTCGAGGGTTTGCCCTGGCGGGGAAGAACTGGAAACAGAGCGGCGAAGACGCTCGGATAAATGTTTTTTGAAAGGAAAACCTTATGGCTACATTAGAGGGAACAAAAGCCGGCCGGATTGAGATCCCCGTCGAGGGGATGACTTGCGCCGCCTGCTCGGCCCGGGTGAAGAAGCGCCTAAACGCGCTCGAAGGGGTGGAGGAGGCCACTGTCAGCCTCGCCACCGCGTGCGCACGCGTGACCTACGACCCGGAGACCGTTTCCCCTTCCCGGATCGCTGCGCGGGTCGTCGAGACGGGTTACGCCGTTCCCGAGGAAAGCGTCGAGCTCGCCGTCGGGGGGATGACCTGCGCCGCCTGCTCGGCCCGAGTGGAGAAGCGCCTGAACGCGCTGGAGGGGGTGGCCTCCGCCTCCGTGAACCTCTCGACCGAGCGCGCCATGGTCCGATTCACCCCGGGCGCCGTCTCGGTTGAAGATCTCATCGAGCGCGTCGGGAAGACGGGATACACGGCGCAGGAGGCGGACCGGGAGGGGGCCGATGCGGGATGCGCCGAGGGTGTGCGCCGCTACCGGTGGGAGGTGTGGATGTTCACGCTTTCCGCGTTGTTGAGTTTTCCGTTGGTGCTCCAGATGACGAGCACATTCTGGGGCGAGGGGTGGGAGCTTCCCCGATGGTGGCAGTTCGCCCTCGCCACCCCCGTGCAGTGGATAGTCGGCTGGCGTTTTTATCGAGGAGCCTACCACTCCCTCCGGGGCGGCGGGGCGAACATGGACGTCCTCGTCGCGGGGGGGACGAGCGCGGCCTACCTGGACAGCGTAGCGGTGACGGCGTTCGTTCTCCCGATGCATGTCTACTTCGAGACCTCGGCCGTGCTGATCACCCTGATCCGGTTGGGCAAACTGCTCGAAGAGCGCGCCAAGGGGCGCACCTCCGATGCCATTCGGAAGCTCATGGGCCTTCAGGCGAAGACGGCCCGGATTCTGCGAGACGGCGAGGAGCGCGAGATCCCCATCGAGCAAGTCATCGCGGGGGATGAGATTTTCGTCCGCCCCGGTGAAAAATTCCCTGTGGACGGCGTCATCCTCGACGGCCGGACCTCGGCGGATGAATCCATGATCACGGGGGAGAGCATTCCGATCGAGAAATCGCCCGGGGACACCGTCATCGGAGCGACCGTCAACAATAACGGCACGGTCCGCTTCCGGGCCGACAAGGTGGGTAAGGACACCGCGCTCGCCCAGATTATCCGGCTGGTCGAGCAGGCCCAGGGATCGAAGGCGCCCATCCAGCGTCTAGTCGACCGGATATCAGGCGTCTTCGTTCCCGCCGTCCTCCTCATCGTGGCCCTCACCTCTACCCTCTGGTACGCCTACGCCGGCTTCACGCCCGCCCTTGTGAACGGGGTGGCGGTGCTCGTCATCGCCTGTCCCTGCGCGCTGGGCCTCGCCACCCCGACCGCCATCATGGTGGGGATCGGGAAGGGCGCCGAGGCCGGGATCCTCATCAAGGGGGGCGAGTCACTCGAGACGGCCCATAGGATCTGGGCCGTCGTCCTGGACAAGACCGGGACCATCACCAAGGGGAAGCCCGAGGTGACCGACGTCCTTCCCTTCAACGGAGCGGAGGGCCGGGAGTTGCTCCGCCTCGCCGCCAGCGCCGAGCGGGGCTCGGAGCATCCCCTTGGGGAGGCGATCCGGGAGCGGAGCGAGAGCGAGGAGATCGACTATCTGTCCGTGACCGATTTTCAGGCGATCCCCGGCCACGGCCTCTCGGTGAAGGTGGAGGGGCGTTCCATCTGGCTCGGAAACGCCAGGCTCATGGCCGGCCGCGGCGCCCTCCCCGACGGAAACGCCCCCGCGGTCGAGGAACTGGAGCGGCAGGGAAAGACCGTGATGTTCATGGCCGATGAGGCGGGGCTGCTCGGCGCCCTCGCGGTGGCGGACACTGTGAAGGAAACATCTAGGGCCGCCATAGAGGCCCTCCGCGCGATGGGGATCGAGGTGTATATGGTGACCGGGGATAACCGACGGACCGCCCAAGCCATCGCGGAGCAAGTGGGGGTGGGCCACGTCCTCGCTGAGGTGCTCCCCGATCAGAAGGCGGGAATGGTGGAGGAGCTTCGCGCCGGGGGCAATATCGTCGGGATGGTGGGAGACGGCATCAACGACGCCCCCGCCCTGGCGGCGGCGGACGTGGGCTTCGCCATCGGAACGGGAACGGACGTGGTCATGGAGGCCGCGGACGTGACGCTCATGCGGGGCGACCTCATGAGCGTGGCGGACTCCATCCGCCTCTCGCGGGCAACGATGCGCAAGATCCGCCAAAACCTCTTCTGGGCGTTTTTCTACAACGTTCTGGGGATCCCCCTGGCGGCGCTGGGGTTTCTCTCCCCCGTCATCGCCGGAACGGCCATGGCCTCTAGTTCGGTCTCGGTGGTGAGCAACACCCTGCTCCTCAGGAGGTGGCGGCCGGAGCGGTAGGGGTTCCCTCCCGGAATGAAAAGGGCGGCCGCAGGGGGTCGCCCTCGGGTAGAAATTCACGTCAATGCTAAAGAGGAGTCGGCGAAAATGAAAAACATCACGGTGAAGGTGGATGGGATGACCTGCGGCGGCTGCCAGGCGGCTGTCGAGAAGGCCATTGCCTCCCTCGTGGGCGTCGCCTCGGCCAAGGTGAGCCTGGAGGCGGGAGCGGCGGAGGTGGACTACGACGAGGCGGCTCTCGAACCCGAAGAAATTGGGAAGGCCGTTGAGGAGGCGGGCTTCGAGGTGGGATAGGGAATCTCCCTTCTCCAACTCCCTCCCGACGGGAGGGGGAGGAAAACGGCGCCCGGCCCGCGCCGGCGGGGAAGGGTGCATTGGAAAGGGGGGACGCGAACCTTCCATCTCCAGATTGTTGAACCGAAATAGTGATCGTATGTCCGCCTCCTTCCGGCGGGGGAGGAGGCGCCTGCCCTGCGATTCGCGGGGAGGGCGCTGGACAACGGCCCGAGGGGTGGTAGTTGACTTCCGGGGTCGAGCGGGGGAGGTTGGTAGGTGCTTTGCCCTGCGTAAGAGATTTTTTTGGGATTTGGAAATTCCCCCTGCGAACCAAAGTCGGCAGCCGCTCCCGCCTGGGGTGGCCCCCTCCTTCGCTGGTTCCGCGAAACGCGCTCCAACAGATGCTCCTGCGCCAAGGACCCCGTCCGGACGGGAGCAAAAAGTAGGGAAGGAGGATCTCCTGGGAGTGAGCTCCTTCGGGGTGGTCGAGA
>CAZUHN010000178.1:0-1881 GCA_964620535.1 uncultured Nitrospinaceae bacterium
AACGAGAACAGGGCCCGGCAGACCCCCGAAGACTGAGGGCCCCAGCATAAAGGATAGAATACTGGACGCGGCAATCGACTTATTCACCCAGATCGGCTTCAACGGCACGCGCAGTCGCTGGGACCTTCGATGTCGCAGTTACGAAGTGTAAACAGCAGCACGACCCCACTTTTTGGGTGAAAACCGCCCCTTTTCTTCGTTTTACGCCGATTTCACCCAAAAATATCCGTTTTTCAAGATTGTCCAATCCAGAAGATTTATAATTCAAGCGAAGGGATCGAAGGGTGTTAGGTGCTGGAGTTGCCAGGTGACTGCCAAACAGATTGAAGTGTTCTCTCCCGCTTCCATTGCTAACCTCGGCCCCGGCTTTGACGTTTTCGGAATCGCCCTCGACGGACTAGGCGACTCCCTGAAGATCGAGTTAGTCCAGGAGCCCGGAGTTAGGGTCATCGTGAAAGGCCCGGACGCGGAATCTATCCCCGCGGACCCCGGCTCGAACAGCGCCGGAGCCGTCCTCCAGCACGCACTGAAAAATTATGATTCAAGCCAAGGCTTCGCCGTCGAGATCGAGAAAGGAGTACCCCCCGGGAAGGGCATGGGCTCCTCGGGTGCATCAGCGGCCGGCGCAGCATATGCAGCCATCCAGCTCCTAGGTTTGGAGCTATCGGAAGGCGAGGCGGTTAGACTCGCCGCTCAAGGAGAGGCCGCTGTAGCCGGCAGCCCCCACGCGGACAACGTCTCGGCCTCCCTGCTTGGAGGATTCGTGATGGTGGGCGCAGAGTACGACGTAATCCGCCTCGACCCCCCCATGTTCGATATCGTGGTGGTGGTCCCCGACATCTACATCGAGAACAAGACGAGAGTCGCCCGATCTCTCCTCCCCGAGAAAGTGCTCCTGAAGAACGCGGTCCACAACGTGGGCAGCGCCTCAAGGATGGCCGCAGCCATCGCGATGGGAGACGCGGAACTCTTCGGACGGAGCATAAGCGACAACCTGGTAGAACCGAGACGCGCCAAGATGATACCCGACTTCTGGAAGGTGAAACAGGCTGCCCTGGATGCAGGAGCCCTCGGCTCCTCCATCTCAGGGGGCGGCCCCTCCCTCTTCGCCGTGGGCGGTGACGCCGCCCGGGTGGGGAAAGCTATGGCGGAGGCCTTCGAGGCGGCGGGAGTCGCGAGCGATACCTACCTGACCCGGCCGAGCAGACTGGGTGCGAGGGCGATCTAAATGGATGCACGATTCATGTGCGTGGACTGCGGCCGGGACTTCGAGCCCGGGCTCCAGCTGAGATGCGGATGCGGCGGGCTCCTGGAGGTGATCCACGAGTTCCCATTGGTCGACAGGTCCCTCTTCGACGGGAGGTTCTCGCAGCGCAGCGGTGCCTACGGGAGCGGTGTCTGGAGGTTCAAGGAGCTGATCTACCCGGAGCTGAGCGTTGACCAGATCGTCTCCCGGCAGGAAGGTAACACCAACATCTACGCTCACGAGAACCTCAACGAGTACACTGGGCTCAAAAAAGTCGCCGTCAAACACGAGGGCGAGAACCCCAGCGGCTCATTCAAAGACAGAGGGATGACCGTAGGGGTCTCCGAGGCCGTACGCCTAGGCGCCAACTCGGTCGCCTGCGCCTCCACCGGAAACACATCGGCCTCCCTCGCCTCCTTCGCGGCCACCATCGGGATGAACTGCGTCGTCTTTATCCCCGAGGGGATGATCGCCTACGGCAAGCTGGCCCAGGCCCTCAGCTACGGGGCCACGGTTCTCCAGGTCCGGGGGGACTTCGACGCCGCGATGTGGCTGGTCCAGGCGGCCTCGGCGGAGCTGGGGCTCTACCTCCTCAACTCCGTGAACCCCTGGAGGATCGAGGGGCAGAAATCCAT
>CAZUHN010000179.1:0-4947 GCA_964620535.1 uncultured Nitrospinaceae bacterium
GGGGAGATATCCTCACGGCGGACGATCTTTCTCAGCACATCTCCCTGGGCCGAAAGCCGGACGGAGAGGAGCCCGTCGAGGCGGGCGTGCCGATCATCAGCATCTCGATCGGGACGCCTCTCGCCGAGGTTGAACGGCGCGTCATCCTCGAAACCCTCCATCACACGGGAGGAGACAAGAGCGCCGCCGCCCTCCAGCTGGGAATCGCGACCCGTACGATTTACCGGAAGATCGACCAGGAGGAGAGTAGGCGGACGGTCTGATCGCCGGTCGGGCCAGAGCAGATCATCCATACGCCGCCCCGTCATCCTGAAGGAATCTGTTCTCGAGGCATCACATGTTTATCGAACGCTTGGTGGCTTTGCCCTGCCGCATGCCGGACGACGTACGGTATGTGGCCATGGACGTTTTGCTTTGTTGAATCGAATTTCCATATTCAGTACATCAAATGGCGGCGCGTTACCGTTGCCGGGTGCTGGACGATAATTATTTTCATTCCCAGGAGGATCGGCAATGAGAATGGAAGGCCGAAACTTAATCGGTGGAAAATGGATGGTGGCGGCGGGTGGAGAGGAATTTGATTGCACCAATCCGGCCCAGACGGACGAGGTTATCGGGCGGTTCCCCCGCTCCGGGGCGCAGGACATTGAGCGGGCGGTGGCGGCGGCGAAAGAGGCTTTTCCCGCCTGGCGAGCCATGTCCTGCATCCGGCGGGCGGAGTTTTTTGATGATTTCGTCCAGATCGTCAAAGCGGAAAAGAAGTCACTCGCCGAGCTGGTCACGCGCGAGTGCGGCAAGCAGATCAATGAGGCGCTCGCCGACGTCGTGGAAGGGATCCACATGGCCCAGTACGTGTTTGGCACCTCCCGCATGAGCCAGGGCAGTATGGTCAGCAGCGAGATCGCCGCCAAAGATGCTTTTGTGGTCCGCAAGCCCAAAGGGGTCATGGCCGTCATCACGCCCTGGAATTTTCCCTTCGCCATCCCCCTCTGGCTCATGGGCCCCTCCCTCGTCGAGGGTAACACGGTGGTTTTCAAGCCCTCCGAGGAGACTCCCGGTGTGGGGCAGCGAATCGTCGAGATCATGCAGGAGGCCGGGTTTCCGGCGGGTGTGGTGAACCTGGTCCAGGGGATGGGCGAGGAGGCGGGCCCCTCCCTTGTTGCCCATCCGGACGTTGAGGTTGTCCTGTTCACAGGCTCGTTCGAGGTGGGTTCCCTCGTCCGCCAGGAGTGCGGAAAGAGCGATCACCGGATGGCGGTGTGTGAGATGGGGGGCAAGAACGCGCTCATCGTGCTCGCCGACGCGAATCTGGACCTCGCGGTGAACGCCGGGATCCTCAGCGCGTTCAAGACGACAGGCCAGCGCTGCGTGAGCTCCGGCCGGATCTTGATCGTAGAGTCCGTCTACAAGGAATACTGCAAGCGGTTCAATGATCTGGCGTGCCGCCTCAAGGTGGGCGATCCGCTGCTCGAGGGCACCTTCATGGGACCGCTCGTGAACGAGGCGGGGGTCGAGAAGGTAAAACGCTACAACGCTCTTGCCAAAGAGGAGGGAGGGGAAGTTCTTTTGGACTACAGCCAGCTCGAGGGGCCGGAATATGCCCGCGGACACTTCATAGGACCGTTCGTGTACAAGATGAAGCACAAGGCGGACTCCCGCGTTCTTCGCGAGGAGGTGTTTGGCCCGCACGTCGCTCTTGTGCCTGTCCGGGATGTGGGCGACGCCATCGAGGTATACAATGACACTCCCTATGGCCTTTCCTGCTCGGTGGTTTCAGAGGATTTCCGGAAGATTCGCCGGATCCAACAGGAGTGCGAATTCGGCCTGGGATATGTAAACCTTCCCACCATCGGCGCCGAGGTGCATCTTCCCTTCGGCGGCGTAAAGCGGAGCGGGACCGGCATGCCCTCGGCCGCCGCGCTGGTCGATGCGGTGACGCACAAGGTGGCCTGGACGGTGAACCACGCCGAGAAGATCGAAATGGCGCAGGGCCTCTCCACCAGCGTCGAATAGGTGCGCGAGCGCAGGAGAAGGCGGATTTTCCTCCACTGCCCGGAAATTTCCCACGGGTCTTCCCCTACGGCTTTTGTGGTAAGGTGCCCTCAGCGCATGGGGGACGGCAAGAAAGGAGAGTCGGACGGACACCGCCCGGCTCTTGCTCCAGCCCGCGTGGAGTGGACGGTTGCGAGGCAAATTCATCACATTCGAAGGCCCGGAAGGGAGCGGAAAGTCCACCCAGGTGGTTTTTCTGGGCGATTGGCTGCAAGCGGAGGGCCACCCTTATTTGATCACCCGCGAACCCGGGGGGACCGGCATCGGCGGCGAGATCCGCTCGGTCCTGCTCTCGGTGCGAGATGGGAAAATGGTGCCGGAGGCCGAGCTGTTTCTTTACGAAGCCGACCGGGCCCAGCACATCGCCGAGGTGATTCGGCCTGCCCTCGATGCGGGAACCCACGTCCTCTGCGATCGGTTCACCGATTCCACCCTCGCCTACCAGGCCTTCGGGCGGGGTCTGCCCGAAAAGCGCGTGCGCGATCTCAACGCGCAGGCGAGCGATGGGCTCGTTCCGGACCTCACCCTTCTCTTCGAGGGTTCTACGAAAGAAAACCTTCAGCGGGCCCGGGGCGGCACCGGGGGTGACCGCATGGAGGAGGAAGATTTGGATTTTCACGAGCGCGTGTGGAACGGTTTTTTGCAATTGCAACGCGACGACCCGGCCCGGATCCGCCTCGTTCCGAAGGGAAGCGTCGAGGAGGTTCGCGATCGGGTACGGTGCGTGGTGGTGGGCGAGTTCGGGTGGGCTGGGAAACCCTCCGCGGCCAAGACGCAGCGGTAGGCGGGCTACGTCGCGACCTGTCCTCGGGCCAAGTCGCGCACGCCTATTTGTTTTTCGGTCCCCAGGGGGTGGGGAAGGCAACGGCGGCTTCCCTGCTCGCCCAGGCGCTTCAGTGTGAGGGGCGCGCCCCCCCCTGTGATGCCTGCCGCGCCTGTGAAAAAGTGAGGCGGGGCGTCCACCCAGATGTCATCACATTGCGCCAGGCCGAGGATCGCCAAAGCATCGGGACGGAGGCGGTCCGGGAGCAGGTTCTTTGCAGGGCATCCCTGCGCCCCCAGGAAGGGCGCTGGAAAGTGTTCGTCATCGACGATGTTCAGTTGGTAACGGTGAATGCGTTCAACGCGCTTTTGAAAACCCTGGAAGAGCCTACCCCGGATACGGCCCTCATCTTGGTTACGCCCAACCTGCACGCGCTTCCCGCCACCGTGGTCTCGCGCTGCCGGCGCGTTCGGTTCAACGCCCTGAGCAGGTCCGACCTGACCGCCATCCTCGCGGAGAAACAGGGCGGCGAAGAGGCGGACCTCCACCGGCTCGTCTCCTTGAGCATGGGTCGGTTGGATCGGGCGCTGGGGCCGGAGGCGGCCGACCTGGCCGGGAGACGCGAAGCCGTGCTGGAGCTGTTGAACGGCCTGGCCGCTCCGCCGGGAAAAGCGGACGAGGTGGGGCTATTATCGATAGCGACCGACCTCGCGGGAGCCGGGAAAACCGCCCGGCAGGAGATTTTGCAACTCCTGGAAATGCTTCGGGGGCTTCTTCGCGATATAATCATTCTTCAGGTGGCTCCGGGCAACCTGGAGCCGTGGAGCGCGGACGTGGCAGAGGAGCTGTCAGAGGTGGGTCGCAGTTGGGGTCTCAGCGGACTTATCCGGGCTCTCGAGAAGGTGGAATTGGCGGGCCGTGACGTTTCGGCTGGAAATACGAATCCCGCCCTTACATTAGAGGAGTTGATCATTGCGCTGCGATCCACCGTGGGCGTGGGCGTTTGAGGTTGAATATGAATGAATTTTCAGATTCCGTTCAGGCCGCTGTGACCACCGCGCCAGAGGACACGGCGGAAGATTTGCCCGAGAAAATCCGCATCGCTGGGGTTCGCCTCCGGTACGGGGCGCGGCCGGTTTTTCACCTGGCTGGCGAAATCTCCCTGCGGGTCGGCGATAAGGTGGTGGTGGAGACCGAGGGCGGGGAGGAGGAGTTCGGAGAAATTTGCGAGAGCATGCGCTTTTTTCCGGCCCGCTATCACAAAAAACCGTTACAGAATGTCCGTCGCCGCGCGGGAGCGGACGACCTCAAAAAGCTCGAGAAGACGGCGAGGTTGGAAGTGGATGCGCTGAGATATTGCCACAAAAAGATCAAAGAGATGAAATTGCCCATGCACCTCCTCAGTGTGAAGTACACGTATTCCCAACGCAATGCGACCTTCTTTTTCTCGGCGGATGAGCGGGTGGATTTCCGCCGTCTCGTTCGCTCCTTGGCGGAGCGGTTCTCGATCCGCGTCGAGATGCGTCAGATTGGGGTGCGCGATGAGGCGAAAATGAAGGGCGGCTGTGGACCTTGCGGCCGGACCCTTTGCTGCAGCAGTTTTCTGTTCGCATTTGACCCCATCTCGGTCCGGATGGCGAAGGACCAAAACCTGAGCCTGAACCCGTCCAAGCTTTCGGGAGCGTGCGGGCGGCTGAAGTGCTGCCTCCGATTTGAGCACTCTCATTACGTTTCGGTGAAAAAAAAGATTCCCGCTTGCAAGAAAAAAGTGGGCGGGTGCAACTGTGGGGCCAGGGTGATTCGTCAGGATATTCTCAAGGAGGAGGTGACCCTGAGCCTCGAGAATGGAGAGCGCATGGTGGTCCATGCCGATGAACTCGAGCGGATGTCGAACGGGCAGTACGCGCTGAAGAATCCCTTGGCCGAAAACCAAAATTGAGATCCGCCGGGAGGCGGTTTGAACGGATGACGAGCAAACCTTATTATATCACCACACCCATTTATTACGTAAACGATAAGCCCCACCTCGGCCACGCCTATACCACTATCGCGGCTGACGTGAAGGCGCGCTTCCATCGCTTGCGGGGAGAGGAAGTCCGCTTTCTCACCGGGACGGACGAGCACGGCCAAAA
>CAZUHN010000180.1:0-2171 GCA_964620535.1 uncultured Nitrospinaceae bacterium
GCCGCGGACAGTGAGAGGATTCGTCATTCGCCCTTCTGGCCGGTGCCCTGCCAAGTCAATACAAATTTGCAGTATTCACATCCATAAACACAATCGTAGGCGACATCTTCCTTGGGAGGATGATATGCAAGCATGGGCCGTTCGAGGGAGAGGCCAGGGTCAACGTGGGGGACGAGTTTTTTATCCACGTCGCAGAAGATGATGCCGAAATCCTGATACTCGGGCGCGTACTCCCGCCAGAAGTCCCCTATGTGGCAGTCCAGGCGCCAAATGAGCTGGGTGGGGTTTTTTTCGTCAGGGGCGTACTTGAGCCACCAGCTCGGGGAGATCCAGGGCCAATCGATGAAATATCCATGCATGGTGGCGAGGATGGGATTGGTTATCTTTTTATCCTTTGCCCACCCCTTGTACCGCGTCCCGATCTCCTCGGCTTTCTGGTCGATGAGCTTCTCTAGCTTGATCTTCGCCTCCTCCCGGCCGAAGTCGGCAATGAGCTGCTTCACGAACCAAAGTCGATCGCGAAGCCACATATAGTTCAACTGCTTATAAACGTTGGCGTTGTACGCCTCAAGCTCATCTCCGAGCTCCTTCTGGTACTCGTTCCACTTGGCCTGCGGGTCGGGGTCGGCGAAGACTTTCAGCTGCATGGCTTTTCTCCCTTTCGACTGTCCACTTTGGTTCATTCATAGCCCACGGGATGGACAACACGATAGGCTGAAAATACATGGTCAACGAACCACAACCTCTTGTCGAGTGAAACGGGCAACCCTCCGCCGAATCGAAAACCGGGAAGGAAAGAGACCGCGAAGCCGCCGGGAGAGGCGCCTGAAGCCCGGCGTACAATACGACGCCGGCTCGTACGCCCGAGAATCAATGATACCCGATGAAACAAATTAGCTGGCAAAAGATTCTCCACCCTTCAAAGAGTGTAATAAAAATTTACTCGCCAGGTCCGGGACGCTCCCCCACAACCGTCCAACTGTAGCCGTGCCGGTGGAAGGCCCTGACTTCCCGAAAACCCGCATTCGAGAAAAGATTGAGCGGTTCCCCGCACGTATAATATTTGGCGTAGACAGGGTTGATCTGATCATAGATGACGATTCGCCATTTTTCGCGATCAAACTTATGTAGCACATGGTTACAGTACCTGTGAATGGGAAGCGGGATAATTGTGCACAGCGCCATATAGACATCGAGTGCCGGATTAACGCGTGGCCCAATGCATTCATCGCCCCGTAGAGCATTCTCACGGTCAATTTCCGGAGAGGTTCAATCACCCGGAGATATTTTTCGTTCCCTTCCTTCCGTACAACCACGCGACCAAACGCCCGCCGGGCCTGAGCGCCCAGTAAGCCGCCTCGACGGCAGGTCCCGGGTCCAGGATATGGTGCAGGACGCCGATAGCAAAAAAAATCCAACTCCAAGTGGGCGGGAATTTCCTCTCCCCGCCCCCAGATGTATCGGATGGGGCCGGAGCGGGTTTGGGTGTTCGATTTCAACACCTAAAACGCTTCCGACGGCTCAACTGCCACAACCTCTTTGGCCCCCGTGTCAAGCTGCATGGCCACGAATCGGCCCGCACCGCTACCAATTTTCCCCACCCGCTTGCCCTCTATTTTTGAAATGGACATCAGGTGGCCGAAATGATCGCTCAGCAATTCGACGGAGCCGTAGTAGCCGTCGAATCTTTGGAAATGAGTCCATTGGTCACCAAAATCCGATATCGTTTTGGAAGTGACCCTTTCGCTCAATTTATCACTCAACTCATCCTGACAGGAAACGTTCGAAATGAGCCTTGACGGCGACTGTCGTTTACGCGGCGAGACCGCCTGGGCGGTTGGGCGACGATGAGGGCGCGGGCCTCCCTCCGGGCGGCGTGCGGCAGCGAGGGGACATTTTTCAACGGCATACGGAGTGGGTATATATTATTTTCAACGGGGAAATATGCGCGGGAATGTAAACAAAAAAAGGCAGGGCGCGCCGGGTGGGGCGTGAGAGGGGTGCTTTTTCCGGGGCGTGCGTTTCATAATACGGATCGGTTTTTTCCGAGCGCGGGCGGGAAAAAACGGTAGGCAGTCGGGAGCGGATGATGATAAGATTCGTGGATTCAATATGTTGCGGTGACATACCCCTTCCGACCGGAGGCAAGGATACCGCTTTTTTCCGGGCTT
>CAZUHN010000181.1:0-2333 GCA_964620535.1 uncultured Nitrospinaceae bacterium
GCGTATTGCGGGAACTTGCCCATATCCTTCGGGCCGGCACCCGGGACGTGGACTCTATCATCCGGTTCGGCGGAGAGGAATTTGGAATTATTCTGCCGCACACAGAAATTGAAGAGCTGCTAAACGTGGCGGAGCGTCTCCGCGAGAATGTCGAAGCCAAGCACTTCGCCGAAATCCCGAAGGCCGGCGACATAACCTTCAGCCTGGGCGCCGTCTGCATCCGTTCATCGCGCAGACCAGATCTCGAAAAAGTGTACCCCATTGCGGATAACCTGCTTTGCCAGGCAAAAGAGCAGGGCCGAAATCGGGTTGTCTGGAAAATCTATGAATAGGCGGTTTCCCATTCAGGCGAGGTGCAGGTGGGGGAGAACCTCTCGGGTGAACCTTTCCAATTGGTCCACCTGATCCTTGTGCGTGAATCGGACGGAGACGTGCCCGACGCCTTTGGCGATATAGGCATTGATGGTCTGAATCAAATCCTGGGCCGTTCCGAATATTCCCCATTTTTCAACACTGTCGCCCCAGAACGGGGTGTAGTAATAAGCCAATAGGAACTCCTCGGCGTTCTTGATCGCCTTTTGCTTATCGTCGTCAAGACAAGTGGTCATGTACCAGGCGGCCGTCCCCGGGTCTCGCCCAAGGGCGCGCGCCTCTTCTTGGATGCGCTTCCAGGTGGCTCCGAACTCATCTGGTTTGAGGCGGTTGGGAAACCAGCCGTCCCCGTATCGGGCCACGCGTTTCCAAGCGGTGTCAGCCATCGAGGAGGCGATCCAAATCGGAACTGACTGTTGGGCGGGCTTGGGATCGAGGGTCACATTCTCGCAATGGTAGTATTTTCCGTCGAACGTTACGTTTTCCTCCGTCCACAATCTGCGCATTAAGGTTATGTGTTCCTGCATGTAATACATGCGCTTTCGAAACGGAACACCCAGAGTCTCGAACTCATGTTCGCACACGACCGGTTTGGGCGGACCGATCCCCACCCCGAGGATGACTCGTCCGCCGCTGATGAGATCAAGCGTGGCCACCTGATGGGCCAGGGCGACCGGATGGCGCAAGCATGGCAGGAAAACCGCGGTACCGAGGAATACTTTTTCGGTGCGAGCCGCAACGGCGGAGAGAACCGAGAGCGCTTCGAGCCGCGGTTTCGCCAAGATGGAATCGCCCACGAAAACAGAATCGAAATCCAATTCCTCGGCCCGCACGGCGAGATCTATGATGGGCCCGAGTTCCGGAACGCCCTTGTTCCAAAGAAGGACCCCCCGCGTCGGAAGAAGAATCCCTAACTGAACTCTCCGATTCGCCATCCGTACCCGCTTCCCTTCTCTCTCGGGGCAGATCACCTCTGCTTGGGTGGCCGAAGCCGTATCGGTTACAGACCTAATATAGCCTTCCGCATTGAATTGCGGCATTCTAACCGCGTGTCCGAGAATGAACAAGATGATTCGATCTCCCGGCTTTGAAAATGATTCACTGGCTGTCCTTCACGGTAGGGGTCGTCCCTTGTTTACGGGAGCAAAATAAATCCCAAGAAGGCCACAACGAGCGCGAGAAAAATGGTGAGAAAAGCACAATAGGAATGGAGCTGGCGGGTGTCGTCATCCCCGGGCCGGAGGCGGAGCCGCCGCCCGAGGTAGGCCGTTCCCAGCAAAAGGGCCAGGGCCAGGGTTCCGAAGTAGGAGTGGGCCGTCTGGTAGAGATTTTCCCCGAGTGCGATGCGCATCCCGCCCAAGCCGATGAAATAGCCTGTGGTGAGGAGAAGGACAAATAGCCGTCCCAGGCGGATGTGGCGGGCGGCGAGTCTGGCTTGAGCGGGGGAAGGCCCCAAGCGCCTCGACCGGCGGACCCGAAGGCCGAGGCTCAGGACAAAGAGGCCGAGGAGCAAACCATCATCGACGGGGAGGTGATCGTCCCGGAGGGTCCGGGGCTCGGCGTCGAGCTCGACGAGGACAAGCTCAAGAAGTGGGGCCGGCCCCTGAAGGTGGAAGAATAATCTCCCTACTGCACCTTTCCGCGGGCGGCCACGGGCCAGACGGTTTCAAGCCTTCCGCCCCCCAGGCCACCCCGCTTCGCCTTCCGAAGGAGATGCGGTCTACTACCTCTATATCCACGAGAAGGGCGAGGGTGTCCAGCTCCCGCATCATGGTTCCGATCGCCTAGACATCTGTCATCCCACATTATGCGGCGGAACAGAGCAAAACGAGTCCGGAATCTTTGTAACCATATGATATAATTGGCTAAAATCGCCCGAGCGAGGGGATATCAGATGCTCGGAGATGGTGGCAGCCCAAAAGAGGCCCTCCGGCCTGCTTTCGACCGCTCTGTCATGATTG
>CAZUHN010000182.1:0-1547 GCA_964620535.1 uncultured Nitrospinaceae bacterium
AGGCGCAGGCGACCGGGAAGGGCCACTCCACGAGGTGGGCCACCCTCTCCACCAACCGATCGACCGCCTCGGGTCCGGCCGCGAGTTCAGCCCCGGCTCTCCCGGCGACCGCCAGCACCCCCTTCCGCACCATCGGGACCCTTCCGCCCCCCTCCCCATCGTCCACAACGGGCTCGACAAAATGTTTATGCAGTTTCTTGAGATAATCCTGAAAATCATTGACTTTAAATTCTTTTGGCGCCATGAACCTGTGGCCGCGTGTGGTAATCCCCGACGAGGGATAGTCTGGTTCAGAACGCCCGCTTTCGGTCACATCAATTATGACAAGATCTTTTCCATATATAGCCAGGACCCATTGAATGGGGCGAACGAAGGCAATTTTTCCGCTTCCCCATCTCATTGATTTAGGAGAGGGCAATTTCCTTATGAGGTCGTCCAAAAGAATCGGCAAAGTTACAAATGTGGGTTGTCCTGAATCTTTCTTTACGAAGGCAAGCCTTTCCCCTTTGGGCGTGTCCTTCCTGGAGAGGTCAGTGACTTCTACGCGAAAAGTATTTGCAAACCCGAGGGCCGCCTTGGTGGGATTGCCGTCTTTATCAAAAGCCGCTGATACCGGAGGGCCAAGGGCTTCTCGTTCACGCAACCTCTGGTGCTCCGCCAGGGAAGCCACGTGGAGTACCAGCCGCCTTGGTGTTCCGTGTACTGAAAGCCCTTCAAAATCCAAAGCGTCATCTTTGAAGGATTCACGCGCCAAATCTTCGAACGCCCGGAGCATCCCCGGCAGATAGGCCGAGGGGATCTCCTCGGTCCCGATCTCGAACAAAAGTTCCTTGCCCAACTTCTTTCTCCGGGAAAAAATTCAGGAAGCGCGGCCTGCGGGCGCACCGGCGGGGGCGGATTCCTCGCCTCCGGGCACGAAGCGAGGCGCGTAGGCCGCAAGCCATCGATCCTTTTCAGCCTCGTCCCCGATCAGTGGAAATTCCGCCTCGTAGCGCGATTTCAGATAAGCCTCGGCGCAGGCGCGGGACATCTTGCGGATGCGCCCGATGTAGCGCGCCCGCTCGGCCACGCTGATGGCCCCCCGCGCGTCAAGCACGTTGAAGGCGTGGGAGCACTTGAGGGCCTGATCGTAGGCGGGAAAGATCAGACTCTTCCCGATGAGTCGAAGGCCCTCGGCCTCGTGCATGTCGAAAAGCTTGAAGTGGGTGTCCAGATCCGCCTCGTCGAAGTTGAAGCGGCTGAACTCCACCTCGGTCTGGAGGTGCACGTCGCCGTATTTCACCTCCGCGCCCGTTTCTGGGTCGCGGGACCAGACGAGGCCGAAGACACTCTGCGCCCCCTGGAGGTACATCGCGATCCGCTCGAGGCCGTAGGTGAGTTCGGCCGAGATGAGGTCCAGGTCCATCCCCCCCACCTGCTGAAAGTAAGTGAATTGGGTGATCTCCATACCGTCGAGCCACACCTCCCAGCCCAGACCCCAGGCGCCGAGTCCCGGCGACTCCCAGTCGTCCTCGACGAAGCGGATGTCGTGGTCTAGGGGATTAACC
>CAZUHN010000183.1:0-15015 GCA_964620535.1 uncultured Nitrospinaceae bacterium
ACGGCCCATGCTTGCATATCATCCTCCCAAGGAAGATGTCGCCTACGATTGTGTTTATGGATGTGAATACTGCAAATTTGTATTGACTTGGCAGGGCACCGGCCAGAAGGGCGAATGACGAATCCTCTCACTGTCCGCGGCCTCGCGCGGCGGCGGGGCTGGGAGGCGGTGGAGGACGGCGTTCCCATCCTCCGCGATCGCGCCACCTTCTACCGCCTGGATCTGGGCCGGGGGTAAGGCTTTCCCATCGCCCTGAGCGGACGGGGCAGAGGCTTTCTTTTCTGCCGGGTGGCGAAGGGGGCGTTCCCGGCAAAGAGGCGACTCCGCGCCAATTTCCGGTCCGCAAGGGTCAACTCTCTGCACTGCCCCTGCGATACCCCCTACCCCCGTTCCCCCCGCGGTTTCATGCTATCTTCCCTTTCCGGGCGCGGGCGGCGCCCGGCACATGCGGACGCGGGAGAGCGATCACTGGGCGCAAAACGGAGGGTGGACCATGCCGAGGATGACAGCGGGGCGCTACATCGCCGAGTTCTTCCTGGCCTACGGAGTGCGGGCGGTCTTCTTCGTTCCGACCATCCTGAGCCGGCCGCTGGCCGAGATGGACGAGATGCCCATCAAGCGGGTGCTGGCCCACGGGGAGAAGGCGGCGGCCTACATGGCGGACGGCTACGCCCGGGCCGCGGGCCGGCCCGGGATCTGCGGGGCGCAGGCGGTGGGGGCGGCGAACCTGGCCGCAGGCCTGCGGGACGCCTTCCTCTCCCAGAGCCCGGTCATCGCTTTCACCGGGGGGCGGCTCCCGGCTTTCAAGCACCGGGGCGCCTATCAGGAGATCGACGACTACCCCCTGTTCGTCCCCATCACCAAGGCGAACTTCCAGGTTGACGAGGCGGCGCGCTTGCCGGACCTCCTGCGCCAGGCTTTCCGGGAGGCCGTCTCGGGCCCGCCCGGCCCGGTGAACCTCCAGTTTCTTGGGAACCACGGCCACATCGAGGACCACGAGGCCGACCTCGACCTCGTGGTAGAGGAGGCCTACACCCGGGTCCCGGCCCACCGGCCCGCCCCCGAGCCCGCGCGCGTCAGAGAGACGGCGCGGCTGATTCAGGAGGCTGCGCGGCCCGTCATCGTGGCGGGCGGCGGGGCGCGCCACTCCGGGGCGGGGGCGGAGCTCCGCAAGCTGGCCGAGCGGATCGGTTGCCCGGTCGCCACCTCGGTGGCGGCGTACTCGCTCGTACCGGAGGACCACCCGCTCTACATCGGGGTGCCGGGAACCTACTCGCGGTCCTGCGCCAACAAGGCGATCCAGCGGGCGGACCTCGTGCTCTACGCCGGGAGCCGGACGGGAAGCCAGGTCACCCATTTCTGGCAGGTGCCCCGGCCTGGGACAGCCGTCATCCAGATCGGGGTCGATCCGGGGGACCTCGGGCGGAACTACCCGAACGTCGTCCCCCTCCTCGGGGACGCCCGGGTGACTCTGCGGGCGCTGACCGAGACGCTCCCCCGGACGGACGGGACCGGCGCCTGGCTCGCGGAGGTCCAAGACCTGGCGGCGGATTGGCGGGGAGAGGTGGCCCCTCTGCGGAACTCGGACGCGGTTCCCATGCGCCCGGAGCGCATCTTGAAGGAGCTCGGCGGGGCGCTGCCGGAAGACGTGCTCCTCGTCTGCGACACGGGCCACGCGGCCATGTGGGCCGCCCAGCACCTTTGGATGAACAGCGTGAAGTGGGACTTCATCCGATGCGCGGGCTCGCTCGGCTGGGCCTTCCCGGCCGCGCTCGGGGTGAAGTGCGCCCGGCCGGAGCGGCCCGTGGTCTGCTTCACCGGGGACGGCGGATTCTGGTATCACATCCAGGAGGTGGAGACCGCCGTCCGCTGCGGGATCAATACGGTGACGGTGGTTAACAACAATCACTCCCTGAACCAGGAGACCCGCACTTTCGTGGACGCCTACGGCGGAAACCCCTCCGGGAAGCAGGGGGAGATGTGGCACTTCTCGAAACAAAACCTCGCCCGGGTGGCCGAGAGCATGGGGGCGGCCGGGTTCCGGGCCGAGAAGCCGGGGGAGATCCGGCCCGCGCTGGAAAAGGCCCTCGCCTGCGGGCGGCCCGCCGTGGTCGAGGTGTTGAGCGACATCGGGGCGCTGGCCCCCGTGGCCTGGATCGGCTAGCCGGCCCGGGGCGCTCGCCGCGCGGGAGGAGAGGCTTTCCGGGTGGCAGAGGAAAAAAGAAAGAGCCTGGGCCCTGCCCGGCTCCCTCCTGAAGCTGAACCAGGCCCTCGCCCATCGCCGGGCGGGGCGCCTCCCGGAAGCGGAAGCTCTCTACAACGAGATCCTTCGGGCCGATCCCGATCACACGGACGCGAACCACCTCACTGGGCGTGATCGCCTCCCAGACTGGGAGGCACGGCATCGCGATCTGCCACACCTCCAAGGCGATCGAGGCCGAGCCCGGCCTCTCTGAGGCCCACAACAACCTGGGGAACACCCTCCAGAAGCTGGGGCGGGTGGTGGACTCCTCGGGGGACAACCCGTTCGCCGAGTTCGGCAGCGTGGTGTGCGCGGTCGAGTCCGCGGTGGAGATCCAGCTGGCGCTCAAGGAGCAGAGTGCGGCGCTTTCCGTGGGGCGCCGGATGGAGTTCCGGTTCGGGGTCAACCCGGGCGACGTGGTGGTCGAGAAGGACCGGCTCTATGGGGACGGGGTGAACATTGCGGTCCGGCTGGAAGGACTCGCCAAGGGGGGGGGTCTGCATCTCGAGCGACGCCTACCGCCAAGTGAAAAATAAACTGGACATCGGTTTTGAAGATTTAGGCGGGCAGGAGGTCCGCTTCTGCACGTCGTCCGACGGGGTCCGCATCGCCTATGCCACCGTCGGCCAAGGACCGCCGCTGGTCAAGGCGGCGAACTAGCCCAACCACCACAAGTTCGACTGGCATAACCCCGTGTGGCAGCTTCTGCCGCGAGAGCTCGCCCGGGATCGCCTGATCGTCCGCTATGACGAACGAGGTAACGGCCTCTTCGATTGGGACGTGGACGACATATCCTTCGATGCCTTCGTTCTCGATCTGGAAACGGTTGCCAATGCCGCCGACCTGGAGCGGTTCGCGCTCCTGGGAATCTCACAGGGATGTGCCGTCTCGATCGCCTATGCGGTGCAGCACCCAGAACGCGTAACGCACCTTGTGCTGTACGGCGGATACGCCAGGGGCCCGCGTGTGCGTGGCTCGCCGGAGGAGGTCGAGCAGGCGGAGGCGATGCTCACCCTCATACGGCACGGATGGGCCCAAGAGAATCCCGCGTTCCGGCAGATGTTCACCACGCGCTTCATCCTCGAGTCGACGGCGGAGCAGGTACAGTGGTTCAACGATCTCCAGCGAATGATCGCCTCGGCGGAGAACGCCGTCCGCATTCGCTATGTCTGTGATGTGCTAGACGTAAGATCCATGCTTCCCGAGGTCAACGTTCCAACGCTCCTCCTGCACTGTCGAAATGATGAGGCAGCGCCATTCGGCGAGGGACGTGAGATGGCCGCTATGATCCCGGGGGCCCGGTTCGTCGCCCTCGAAGGACGGAACCACTTAATCCTCGAGAACGAACCCGCTTGGCCCCGGTTCTTGGAAGAGGTCAGGAATTTTTTCGGCGCAACGGGCCGGTGACTTCCTCGCTCTGACCGGCCCTCGTTCCTCCCTCTTCCCTTTCCTGCTACATTCGCGGCATATGCCAGCAGCGGTTTTTCTTTCCCTCACTCCATATGAGGATCCGTCCATGTCCGCGGAATTCCCCTTCCCCGGCGTCCCGTTGAAGGCCATCGCCGAAAGAGCCGAGGCGTTGCACCCCGAGGCGGTGGCTTTCCGCCGGGACCTGCACCGCCACCCCGAGCGGGCCTGGACCGAGTTCCGCACCACCGCCAAGCTCGCCGGGCGCCTGCGCGAAATGGGCCTCGAAATCCAGCTGGGGGAGGAGGTCATCAAGAAAGAGGTACAGGGCGGCCTCCCTCCCGAGGAGACGCTGGCGGAAGCCTACGAGATGGCCCGGCGGGACAGGCTCCCGGAGGACCTCCTCGCCCCCCAGCGGGGCGGGTGCACGGGGGTGATGGGCGTCCTGGAAACCGGAAGGTCGGGCCCCACGGTGGGAATGCGCTTCGACATCGACGCGAACATGGGCGAGGAGTCGTCCGCCCCGGAGCACCTTCCCGCCCGAGAGGGCTTCGCCTCTGCCCGCCCCGGCTTCATGCACAACTGCGCCCACGACGGCCACGCGGCGGTGGGCCTCTTCACGGCGGCCATCCTCGCCGGGCTCCGGGATTCGCTCTCGGGCCGAGTGAAGTTCATCTTCCAGCCCGCCGAGGAGGGAATCCGGGGGGCCGAGCCCATGACCGCGGCCGGCCTGGTGGACGATGTAGATTTCTTCCTCGCCCCCCACATCGGGATCAACGCGTTGCGCACCGGAAAGGTGGTGTGCGGGACGGACGGTTTCGCGGCCAAGACCTCGATCGAGGCGCGCTTCCGGGGGCGGATCGCCCACACCGGCCTCGAGC
Organism: uncultured Nitrospinaceae bacterium; assembly: GCA_964620535.1. Classification (GTDB taxonomy): domain Bacteria; phylum UBA8248; class UBA8248; order UBA8248; family UBA8248; genus CAZUHN01. The sequence goes on from CAZUHN010000183.1 coordinate 4,531, forward strand.
CCGAAAAGGTCCGAAACGCCACCTTGGGCGTTGCCACTACCATCGAGCGCATCCACGCCCTCGCCGATCCCTTCAACCCCTCCCGGGTGATGTGCGGATACATCAGCGCCGGAAAGCCCAAGGGCGTGGTAGCCGACCGGGCGGAAATGTTCATCGCGGTGCGGGGCGCCACCAACGCCGAGAACAATCGCCTGCGCGAGGAAACTTTTGAGATCATCCATGAAGCGGCCGCGCGCCACGAACTCGGCGTGGATACAGAGATCGTGGGAAGGTGCGTGAGCGCGGAAAGCGACGAGGCGCTGGCCCGCGTCGTGGCGGCGGCGGCCGCCGCCACCGGGGATTTCGACGAAATCGTTCCTTACGGCTCCTTCGGCGCCGCCGAGGACGCCACCTACATGATGGAGCGCGTACAATCGCGCGGGGGGAAAGCCTCTTATCTTCTCCTCGGCACCGAGCTTCCCGAGGGACACCATCGGCCTCGGTTCGACTTTAACGAAACGCTCCTCAAAACCGGCCCCAAGCTCTTCGCCGCCGCCGCCTGCCGCCTGCTGGCGGGGGGGCCGGCGAGGTAGCGCCTCAAGTCCATTAAAGCGGTTCCGGCACGGCCTTCCCCCGCCCGAGATGGATCGCGGAGTCGGACTCCCCCACGGCGTCCACCTCGAAGCCGAGGTCGGCGATCATGCGGTGGGCGTCCCCGGGGAGCTGGCCGGAGGTGGTGAGGTAGCCGTCTACGAAAAGGGAGTTGGCGGGAAAAAGGGCCAGGGGCTGGAGATGGCGAAGCTGGACTTCGCGCCCCCCGGCCACGCGGATCTCTGTGCGGGGGTTGAAAAAGCGCATCAGGCAAAGAATTCTCAAACAGGCGGCCGGACCGAGGGGGGGGAGTCCCTGGAGCGGGGTCCCGGGGATGGCGTGGAGAAAATTGACCGGGATGGACTCGGGCGCAAGCGCCCGCAGTGCCGCACACACTTCCAGGATGTTCTCCCGGCTCTCTCCCTGGCCGAAGATGGCGCCCGTGCAGAGTTCGAGCCCGGCGCCCCGGGCGGCCTCGAGCGTTGAGACGCGGTCCCGGTAGGTGTGGGTGGTGCAGATCGAGGGGTGGAAGCGCTCGCTCGTGTTCAGGTTGTGGTTGAGCCGGTCCACCCCCGCCTCGGCTAGGCGGCGCGCGTCCGCGCCGCCGAGGATTCCCAGCGAGCAGCAGATGCTTAGGTTGTGGGTGGATTTGATCCGCCGCACCGCGGCGGCGATGCGGCCGACCTCCTCGCGGGTGGGGCCCCGCCCGCTGGCCACGATGCAGTAGCGGCGCGAGCCCGCCGCCGCCGCCCGTTCCGCCCCGGCGAGGAACTCTTCCTCGTCTACCAGCCCGTAGCGGGCGATGTCCGCGTCGGAGGCCGAGGACTGCGAGCAATAGGCACAATCCTCGGAGCAGAGGCCGCTCTTCGCGTTAATCAGAAAATGGATCTGGACCTTCCGGCCGAAATAGCGGCGGCGCACCTGGAAGGCCGCGTCGAGAAGGGGGAGTAAATCCTCGTCCGGGGCGTTCAGGACTGCCGTGGCCTCTTCGCGCAAGGGCGCTTCGTCGGAAAGGGCGCGGTCGATGAGCCCGCGGTAGTCCATCCTGCCTCCTCCCTGAAAAAAAAGAACGGCCGGTCAACCGGCCGCGAGACAAATTACGGCCCGCCCCGCGTTCAACTTCACGTTCAAGCCGAACTCCCAGGAAGGCGTATTGGTTCCCTTGTTTTTCGCCCAAACGACATACCCTTCGCATTTCTCGAATACATCATCCGAAATGTGAAGCGTGCACATGACCACGGAATGGAGCCCCAGCTTCCGGGTCACCACCATCTTGAATCTCTCCACGCTTACGTTCTCCGGAACGATGGGGTGGGGAGAAAGGTCCAGCGCGTCAATTACAACCGAGATCTCGAACCGGCCAAGCTACAAATTCCCCCCGCTGGTGGGAAGGGCGCTGCCCGTGCGGGGGCCTCGCCGGGGCAGCGGAATTTTTAGAAAGATATTCCCGGCGGTCCTCCTGGCGCTTCCTGTGGCGCGGGCCGCGCCATGAAAGGCCTCCCGGGCCAGCTGCCCCGCCGCCCGGAAGGGGAATCTCAGCGCACCCTTAGCGAGGAAGCCGGCGGCGCCCGCCCCTTTCCGGAGCCGCCGGACCGCACTCTGGCCCCCTTCGCCGCCCAAGGTGACGATGCGGGAGGAAGCTGCCTTGGCCGACTCGAAGGGCCGGAGGGCCCGGGCGATCGCCTGGCGGAGCGCCCAGCGCAGGGCAACCCCGAAAACCGCCGAAAGCAAGAGGAAAACCACCAAAATCTGTAGGGCGCGCCCCGGATCGTCCACCAGGGCAACGCTCAAGAGAGCAATTCCGTAGAAGGCGAATCCGACCAAGGCGAGCGAGACAGAGAGAAGCCCGCCCGAGCGGAGCATTGTCCGGAAAAGTAGCAACATGGCGGTCCTCCTTTCGGAACGCATGCTTTCGGAATGCATGGTGGCGAAGGGCGCTTGGCGGCGGCCATCCGGGGCGGCGCGCGCAGGATAACCCGGTTCCGCCCCCGCTCCAACAGATCGAAAGAGAATTTTCCCGACTTGTTGACGGCTCATTCTGGCCGTTTTATGGTCCTCACGTTTCCACTCCCGGAAGCCCCCCGCCCCATCGCCCCGCAAGAGGAGATCACCGGCAGTGCTCGATATCCGGTTGATTCGAAGCGACGCCGAATCGGTGGGCCGGTCGCTGGCCCGGCGGGGGGAGCGCTTCGATCTCGCCGCCATCCTCGAGCTGGACAGCCGGCGCCGCAGGCTCACCGGCGAGGTCGAGGACCGCGCCGCGGCCGCCCGCAAGCAGGGCAAGCGGATCGGAGAGCTCAAGCGGAAGGGGGACCCCGGTGGGGAGGCCGGGGCCCTCCTCGCCGAGAACCAGCGGCTGGCGGGCGAGGCCAAAACCTTCGAGGTCGAGCTCGCCGCGCTGGAGCAGCAGCAGCGCGATGCCCTCCTCCTCCTACCGAACCTTCCCCACGAAACCACCCCGGACGGCGCTTCCCCGGCGGAGAACTCCCTCATCCGAACGTGGGGGGAAAAGCCCGCCTTCGGCTTCGAGGCGAAGGCGCACGACGCGCTCGGCGCGGCGCTGGGAATCATCGACACGAAGCGGGCAGTCAAGATCGCAGGGGCGCGCTTCTCCCTCCTCCGCGGTGCAGGGGCCCGGCTCGAGCGCGCCCTCATCAACTTCATGCTTGATCTTCACACGCGGGAGCACGGCTACACCGAATGGTTCCCCCCCTTCATGGTGAACCGCGAGGCCATGACGGGGACGGGCCAGCTCCCTAAGTTCGAAGAGGACCTCTTCCGGGTGGACGGAGGCGCGTACTATCTCATTCCCACCGGCGAGGTCCCCATCACGAACATCCACGCGGGAGAGATCCTCGAGGCGGCGGACCTTCCCCTGAAGTACACTGCTTACACCCCCTGCTTCCGGAGCGAGGCTGGCTCCTACGGACAGGACACGCGCGGACTCATCCGCCAGCACCAGTTCAACAAGGTGGAGCTGGTGAAGTTCTCCCGGCCCGATTCGAGCTACGAGGAGCTCGAATCGCTCACCGCCGACGCCGAGAGGGTGCTCAGGCTCCTCGGGCTCCACTACCGGGCGGTATCGCTCTGCACCGGGGACCTCGGCTTCGCCGCCGCCAAGACCTACGACCTGGAGGTCTGGCTCCCCTCTCAGAACGCCTACCGGGAGATCTCCTCGTGCAGCAATTTCGGGGACTTCCAGGCCCGGCGGGCGGGAATCCGCTACCGCCCGGCGGGCGGAGCCAAGCCCGAGTTCGTCCACACCCTGAACGGCTCGGGCCTCGCGGCGGGCCGAACCCTGGTGGCCATCCTCGAGCAGTGCCAGCGGGCGGACGGGAGCGTCGCCCTCCCTGGGGCCCTCAAGGAGCACATGGAGGGGATGGAGGTCATCGGGCCGGAGTAATAACTGCTTCACCGCCCCCGCGCTTTCTCTCCTCCCCCCGCGCCCGATCGTTTGGAGGGAAACGGCAGATGGCCTGGCTGATACTCATCGCCGCCGGGGCCTTCGAGGCGGGCTGGACGGTGGGGATCAAGAAAACCGGGGATTGACCCTCCTCTGGCCTTCCCTCGGGTCGGGGGCGGCGATGATCGTGGGTTTCCTCCTGCTCGCCCAGGCGGTGAAGACCCTCCCGGTCGGGACGGCCTACGCGGTGTGGACCGAGATCGGGGTGGCCGGGAACCGCCCTGCTCGGAGTGATCTTCTTCGGCGAGTCCCGCGACCCTTGGCGGGTGCTCAGCATCCTGTTCATCTTGGCCGGGATGGGGGCTGATGCTCCTGCGAAATGGCTGAAAACAGATGTGGTAGACTGCCACTCCGGCGGACGCGGATCGATCTTCCCCCGTCGGAGGGATGGCCGAGCGGCCGAAGGCGGCGGTCTTGAAAACCGCTGAGCGAAAGCTCCGGGGGTTCGAATCCCTCTCCCTCCGCCAAACAGTCATCACGAGCCTTCTCTGTGCATTGCGCTGTGCCGATTTCTCCCGACTTGGTGGGTCTTTCGCTAACTGAATCCGACAATTCCTGATTCTCTGGGACCATGGATTTGGCTTGATTCGGCCCCGACATCCTCATTTTCTCTGGGGGAAAAAATACGGTCCGGATTAGCGAGGAGTCATTCGGATTGTTTTTCGTATACGCCTAGTTTTTGGCGCTGATCGGTCCAGGCGAGAGGTAGATCCAGTCCGATAATATACTCCAACGTGAGGTGAGGAGGCAGGGTTCCCCGGAGAATGTTCTCGGTGATATCCGGGTCGAGAAAAGCCAAGCCGAACAGCTTGCGAATGTAGTGCTCCGTGCGACCTTCCTTTTCAGCGAGGTCGGCGACAGAGGTCGCCTCGCCCTGTTCGAGTTCCTCTCGCCGGGAGTGGGCCCTGGCCACGGCCTTGATGAGCGCCCTGTCGAGGCGGGGTTTGTGATAATGATCATATCCATCGGGTAGCGAGACAATCTATTCACCACCCCGCTTTGCCAGCTGGAGAGAATAAACTGAATCAGGCAGGATGGTTGCATCAGTATCGAGAGAAGTTTGGAGTCGGTCGTCCGATGAATCCAGAGGTCAATTGATCTGTCAGAGGCTTCAGATGAATTTTGTTTTCTATGATCTTGAGACCACGGGTATCGATCCTGCTTTTGATCAATTTTTACAGTTGGGTGCGATTCTGACAGATGAGAATGTAATCGAACTAGATCGATTTGAAATTCGATGCCGCCTGATGCCTCATATTGTTCCCTCTCCTAAGGCGTTGCTGGTCAATCATACTACCCCGGCGATGCTCACCGATCCGAGTCTGCCGACATACTATGAAGCTGTAATGCAGATTCGAGCCAAATTCATGGAATGGTCTCCGGCCGTTTTCTTGGGGTACAACAGCATCCATTTTGATGAGCACTTCCTGCGGCAGGCCTTCTATCAGACTCTGCATCCTTTCTACATTACAAATACAAACGGAAATTTCCGTTCAGATGTCATGAAAATAGCTGTAGCTGCGAGTTTCTTTGAGCCAAGGAGTCTAATCATTCTCCGCAATGAAAAAGGAAACCAAAGCTTCAGTTTAGAGGATGTGACAGTTTCAAACGGCTTGCCTCATCCTGATGCGCACGACGCAATGGGTGACGTTCAGGCCACTCTCTTATTAGCGAAGCACATAAAAGGAGTGGCACCCAATATTTGGGAAAGAATGCTAATCCTTTCTCAAAAAAAGATGGCCATTGAAATGATCATGAAAAACAAGATGGTGGGTTTGCTTGAGCGATATTATGGAAAATCAACATTCCGAGTCGTTACATTCTGTGGGTCTAATCCGAAGTACGACACTGAGAACGCAGTGTTCGACTTAAGTCAGAACCCCGATGAATTCTTGGCACTTGATTTCGAAGAATTAGTCGAACTGCAAAAGTCGAAAACTGCCAAGGTCATTCGAACAGTTAAGGCGAATTCGCTTCCAAGCATGATGAAAATGGATGAGATTTCTAAGGATATCTTGGATGAAATTCCAAGCCTGTCTGTTCTTGAAGAAAGAGCGGTACAAGTACGGTCTGACGCAGCATTCCACGGTAGAGTTGCCCAAAGTCTGAGCCAGAAATTGGAAGACAAAGCTCCTTCACTCTATGTGGAAGAGAAAATTTATAGTGATTTTATTAAGTGGCCTGATCAAGAGTTGATGAAGGAATTCCATGATGCTGACTGGGGAGATCGGTTAGGGATCGGGCAGAGGTTATCCGATCCGAGACTACGAGAGTTGGCCAAAAGGCTTATTTTTACCGAATACCCGGAGGTTTTTCCCCGCGGGGAGAGGCATAGCCTGAACGAATGGAGAAAGGACAGACTACTCAGAAAAGAGGCTCCCTGGATGACAATTCCAACTGCGATCGAAAATATTGATGATTTGGCGGAAGAGGCAAGTGCAGATGAAAAAGCGTTTCTTCAAGATGCAAAAGAATATATTCAAGGCATGTCTCTATAAGAAGTCAATCGCAAGGAATATTCATATTGTAGTTAGTTTTTCCTCGTGATTTGCAAGTAATGAGGTTATATCAAATGAAGACCCCAGTATACGAGGAATGGCAATCAGGCGATGAAGAAAAGAGATCTTATTTGAGGGAGAAAGGGTTAGACTTTGATAGACCTTATAGGCAATACCCTGAAAAAGAAAAAGACTTTAATAGAGCATTAACCAAAATTTCAGCTCATGCAGACGATGCCTCTCGTGAGGACAGGTAAAGGAAAGATGTCGAACCAGATCATAGTTATCGCCCCTTGCCAGGCACATGGAACCTGGGTGTTTGATGATGAGGCCGTGGGACTGATGCAGGAGTCTTTCGTCTCGGGGGTTCCCGGTATGATTGACACACTCGTTCAGGAGATTCCAAACGCCAGGGAGAGTTTCAGATTGCTGTTCTCGACGGGACCCTTTCCAGGTTACCAGAAAAGGATCAACTGGATTCGTGAAGAGACAGGCGGAAACTGGTATCGTTCTGAAGAAGACGATTTGAGGGATGGTTGTGCCCCGCTTTGTTTAGATATTTTGATGTTGCGCCGAGGTTTCTCTATGTTAAAGCAGAACCATTAAGCGATTAATTTTTCACATTATATCGTCCCAACTAAATTGCAGCCTGATTGCATAAGAGAAAGTGGTGGCCTGCCCGTATTCGGGCCGTTCGGATTGCGTTCCGGCCCGGCCGCTTAATAAAACGGAAAATGATTCATTGCGGCGAAGAAAACGAGTCGATCAATAATGAAATCAAGGGAAATCCCTGGTTCAAGGGGCGGGCGAAATTCCTGGGATTCGGGCGGAATGTTTTCCCTTTTTGGGCGTTCTCCAGGATACGATCACCCCAACACGCAAACGGGAGACCGAATATGCAGACTCTTTTCGCGCTTCTTTTCCTTTTCCTCTCGGCCCTGCCGGCGGCCGCGCAGGAAAACCCCGCCAACCCCGTCGCGATCGTCAAGACGAACAACGGCGACATCCATCTCAAGCTCTTCCCGAAGGAGGCGCCCAAAACGGTGGCGAACTTCATCGGGCTCGCCGAGGGGACGAAGGAGTTCACCGACTCCAAGACCGGCCGAAAGGTGAAGCGGCCCTACTACGACGGACTGATTTTCCATCGGATCCTCAAGGGCTTCATGATCCAGGGGGGCGACCCCGAAGGAAGCGGCAGGGGCGGGCCGGGCTACGCATTCGAGGACGAGATCAACGCCACCCGCCTCGGGCTGGACAAGCTCATGGCCTTCGAGGCCGGCGGCCAGCTTCACCTCTACCTGCAGATGGTCGTGCGCTCCCAAGATGACTTATATCGACTCATCATATCCCCCCTCTTTAGCCGCATGGGCATCCGATCGCAGGAAGATCTCGACAAAAGAAGGGACGAGGTCCAGAAGAACATGAAGGCGCTCACCCTCAAAAAGGCGTACGAGAACATGGGCTATCGATACAGCGAGTCCCTTCCCTCCCGCCCCCCCACGAAGAGCGTCATCGCCATGGCGAACGCCGGGCCCAACACCAATGGCTCCCAGTTCTTCATCAACCTCGGGGACACCCCCCACCTCGCGGGCAAGCACACCGTCTTCGGAAAAGTGGTGAAGGGAGTGGAGGTGGTGGAAAAGATCGGGGAGGCGGAAACCGACGCTAGCGAAAAACCGCTTCAGGAGGTGAGGATCATCTCCATCCGCCTCCAGGGGAAGGGGCGCTGAAAGAAAAGGGGCGGGCCGCCTCCGGCTTCCTCCCTCCGGCGAACCACGTCCCGGGCGTTTGCGCCGCCTCTCCCCGCGCGGCCGGAGGCGGGTTGACACACCCGGCCGCGCGGTCCACTTTTGGACGATCCACCAGCGGGCGCACGGTCGAAAAAGTAGAAAAATTCCTCGCGGAGAGATGGCCGAGTGGCTGAAGGCGCTCGCCTGCTAAGCGAGTAGGCTGGGAAACCGGCCTCGAGGGTTCGAATCCCTCTCTCTCCGCCACGTTTATCACTCGGTAACCTTCTTCGCTGTCCTCCGATTCGGCCTGCCGGAAAGCGCCAGGATTCCCGGACCTGCGCCACCCGCTGCGGTTACGGTATAGACGCCGCCTTCGAGGCGGCCGCGCGCTTCAGCGGGTTCGGGCCGCGGCCGGCTGGCCCAACCGGGACCGGCAGGAGTTATACTTGATTGCCGGCCGGGTTACTGGACGGCAACGGGGGACCTCCCGGAATTTCCCGTCCCCTCATGCGGTGAAATCGGGAATCTCCGACATCCTCCGAAAGGTGCTTCGCATGAAAGAGATCTACGATGCCATTGACCGCCGCAAGGCAGAATTCCTCGAAACGCTCAAGGATTTTCTGCACCGCCCGAGCGTGAGCTCTACCGGAGAGGGAATCGCCGAATGCGCCGAGCACCTGCGCGCCTGGCTCGAAAGCTGGGGCGTATCGGCCCGTCTCGTCCCCACGGGCGGCCACCCCGTCGTGCTGGGGAGGCTTGAGCCTCCGTCGGCCGTCCGGCGGGTCATCGTGTACGGGCACTACGACGTGAAGCAGCCGGGCAATTTGTCCGAGTGGGAGACGCCCCCCTTCGACCCCGTGGAGAAAGACGGTTGCATTTACGCGCGCGGGACGGCGGACAACAAGGGGCAGATCATCGCGAACGCGATCGCCGTGCGCCTCCTCCATGAAGCGGAGAGGCTCCGCGCCGCCGTCACCTTTGTCATCGAGGGCGAAGAGGAGGTGGGCTCCACGAACTTCGCCGCCTTCGCCGAAGCGCACCGCGGGGAGCTGGAGGCCGATATCCATTACGCTTCAGACGGCCCCCGCCACCTAAGCGGACGGCCCACGGTGTGCCTGGGAAATCGCGGCAACCTGTGCATGCGCCTCAGCGTGCGCAACGAGATCGGGACCCACGTCCACTCCGGGAATCTCGGCGAGCTCGTCCGGAACCCCGCCTGGGATCTCGTTCATCTGCTCCAGACGATGAAAACCCCGGAAGGGGAAGTGCTGATCACAGGCTTCTACGGCGATGCCGTGCCGCCCACCGATCTCGAAAGGGAGGTGATGGCAAATATTCCCACCACAGACGAGGAGGTCCGCCAAAGGCTGGGGCTAGAGCGGCTCTACGGCCCCGGACATCTCTCGGTTGGCGAGAAACTTATGTTCCGCCCCACGCTGACGATCGAGGGGATCGACTGCGGGATGGAGTCCACTATCATCCCTGGCCACGCGACGGCCTTTCTGGACGCCCGCCTCGTGAAGAACATGACCCCCGAGGGCACCTTCGAGAAGATCAATAAACACGTCGAGGCCCAAGGCGTCCCGAGCGTCTCGCTCCGGATGACGCGCGGGAGCCTCCCCAGCAAGACGCCGCTTGACCATCCGCTCGTCCGCTCGGTTTTCGACGCCTTCGGGAAGATGCACGAGGCGGGCCAGCTCGATGCGCCCCCCGTCGTTCTGCCCCTCTCGGGGGGAAGCAACGCCTCCACGCATACCTTCACCGAGACACTCGGCATGCCCGCCATCGTGACCCATTACGCCCAGCCGAACAACGGCCAGCATGGACCCAACGAGCGCCTGCGCATCGATCACTTCATGACGGGCATCAAGATGGGCGCGGCGGCGCTGGCCGCGCTGGGGCGCTGACCCGTGGGGTGCACGGAAAGGATGTGAACTTCAGGTCTTCGATCGCATCGGCGAGCATTTCAATCGGTTCGTTGAAGCGCCGATGGACCTGTTGACGATTTTTCGGCCGTCATGCAGATTGCAGGTTTCCCCGGCGAGAACCAATGTGGCCAATCCTTTCCGAAAGGATTGGCAGGGAGGAGGAAAGCGCATGGCAACGACGCACACGCTCCTTCGGGGGGCGGAGGTTTTCGCGCCCGCCCCCCTGGGGAAACGGGACGTTCTCCTTTGCGGCGGAAAGGTGATCGCCATCGAGGAGGATCTTTCCCGCTTCGCCG
>CAZUHN010000184.1:0-23672 GCA_964620535.1 uncultured Nitrospinaceae bacterium
ACCCACGGGACAGGCTGTACACTTTCTTCAGCCATCGCCTCAGGCCTAGCCCTCGGACGCTCCCTTAAAGAAGCTGTAGCGGAAGCAAAAAATTATATTCAGGGCGCCATCGATCACTCCCTCCCCCTGGGGAAGGGCAGAGGGCCACTCAATCACATGTACCGATTCGGCAGAGGGAAATGACAATGACCGAAAAAAATATTCACATCATCGAGGTGGGCTCTGGCGGGCGGATCAAGCTGCCCAAAGAAGTGATGAAAGCCATCGATGTGGTTCCCGGAAACCAGATCAAATTTGAGATCGACTCCGGTCATGCCTCGTTGACGCGCCATCAAATCAAGGACCCCTTCGCCGAGGCGGCGAAAAAAAAGAGCCACGACCTCAAGGACCTGATGGCACAGCAAGAGGAGCGGAAAAAAGAGGCCGCGCGCCTGTTCGAGAAAGGCGTAAAGGAAAAACACGAAATCCGGCCGGAAGACCGTGAGGACTATTGGCGTTAAAGGCAAAAGCAGACAAGGCTTTCCTTCCCGGATGGCCCGGCCGTCACGCTTTTTATAGATTGCCTATAGCGCGAAGTTCTCCGAAATGCGCACAGTCGCCGTCTGCCGAAGACCCTCCAAGTAACTAAAAAAGAGGAGCTTCCGCTTAATCGCGATGAGATTCCGGCGGATGTTTGCTTTTTGATCAGCAAACTTCTTCATATCCACCGACGGCTCTTCGACGCCGAGGAGGAGAAAAGAATCCTGACCGGCCCGCCCCTGGGCGACCTTTCCGCTTTTGAGGCGGAAGGCCGCTTCGACGATCTCCCGGCTGCCCCCAAACTCTTCCGGCACATCAAATCGGGTGAAGGCTTCGGGATTGATGATTTTCACTTTCAACCTCTCCGAAAGCCCTTTGAAACTCAACCGCCCTTCCTGAATCTCTTTCAACCACTCCCCCGCCTTCTGTGCCGCGATCTTTGAGCCGGCCGAAGCCTGATAGGCATCAAGGACCTTCTCTTTTACTTCCCCGAAGTTGGGGATGCGGGGCTTTCGCTCGTCAAGAAACCGAATAAACATCATACCCTTCTCACCCTCTTTTTCCCTGGATAATTCACCCTTTTTCTTTACCTGAAAAATCAGGGAAGCCATGAGCTTGTCCTCTGGAAGCAAGGGTGATGGGGAAAGTTTCCCGAAGAAACCCGTTTCTCCAATTTTGAGGCCGGAAATGGCAGGAAGGCTTTTTCCATCCTCGATGTTGTAGCGCAAATCGCGAAGCTTCCTATTGGCGATTTCTCGGCTCTTTATCTTCCGGAGATCCTTCTCGATCTCCTCACGCACCGCCTCGAAGGTGCTCTTTCCCGCCTCCTGCCGATCACGCACGTGGATGAGATGGAGTCCAAATGAAGAGCGCACCGGTTCACTCACCTCCCCTTTTTTCAATGCAAACGCGGCCTTTTCGAATTCAGGAACCATCGCACCCCGGCCGAAAGAACCCAGATCTCCGCCGCGAGGGGCCGATGGCCCTTCGGAGTGCTTTTGGGCCAGAGCGGCGAAATCCGCCCCTCCCAAAACACGCTTCCGTATATCCAAGAGGGTGGCGCGGGCTTTTTCTACAGCCTTTTCGTCCGCATCAGTGGAAATCTTGATGAGAATATGGCTCGCTGTAACGGTTTCTTTGGTCGTATAGATTGATTGGGGTTTTTCATAGTGGCCCTTTAACTCTTGCTCACTGAACGACACCTCCGCCTGGACCGATGAATAGGGGAGATACCACCAGGCGGCCTTGCGCTCTGTGCGCGTTCGGAAGGTCTCTTTGTTCTTTTCGAAGTACTCCTTTAATTTTTCTCCGCTTTTGTCCACATCCTCATGAAACAGAAACCCGGGCAAACGGATGGCCTCGATCCGTATCCTCTCATTTCGCCATCGATATCCGTCGCGCACCTCCTGCTCTACAACTGCAGCGCCCATTTCGACATAACGGCGCAGTTGTTCGATGGTCAAGAGCAGGCGCTGGCTCTCCTCGAACGCCCGGGGGGTCAATTTGTTGGCGTTAAGCACCTGATGATAGCGCTCGCGGGAGAACCGGCCGCCGCGCTGGAAGACGGGAAACTCCTGAATGCGCTGGGACACTTCCTCGTCGGATATCCGCATGCCCAGCTGCGCTGCCTCCTCGATCTGGAGCCTTTCGAGGACGATTCCAGAAAGCGTTTGGCGGCGCAATCCCAAGCGCTGGGCGAGGACTTCGTTATAAGCTCCCCCCAGCTGCCGGCGGACCGCTGCAACACTCTGGGCGTAGCGCCTCTCAAATTCCTGGACCGAAATCGGCTCTTCATTCACCCAGGCCGCCACCTGGCCTCCAGTCAGCCCAGATCGCCGACTGAGGGAAAACCCTCCCCAGGAGATAAAGGTGAGAGCGACAAATCCCAAAATCCCCTTGAGTATTAAAGAGTTTCCTTTTTCTCGCAAAAATCGAAGCATTACATTCCCCCGCTAGAAGGTGGAAGGAAAAATTCCCACCTGTTGCCAAAACACCAAAATAAACCAACCGTTCCCCGCCCGCAAAGCCGCGGATGGACTCGTCTTGCATCCGTATTCATAGTTTTTTGCAATTTCGTTGTCTTCCGGGGAAGAACTTTGGACATTTTTTTTCTTAAGTATTGATTTTTCAAGTCATTTACGCGTAGTATTTTACATTCGACTTCACTTCCCGCCCCTAAAGGTTGCAATTCATATGGTATTTAATTCCTTCTTGGGCCTTTTCTCCAATGACCTCGCTGTTGACCTTGGAACTGCCAACACCTTGGTTTACGTCAAAGGAAAGGGAATTGTCCTCCGAGAGCCTTCGGTCGTCACCGTTCACAAAGATTCCAAAAAAATCCTGGCCGTCGGTTCTGAAGCAAAAGCCATGCTCGGGAGAACACCCGGAGACATCATTGCCATACGGCCGATGAAGGATGGTGTAATCGCCAACTTTGATATCACCGAGGCCATGCTGCGGTATTTCACTCAAAAGGTCCACAATCGAAAGACCCTCGTCCGGCCTCGCATGATCATTTGCGTACCATCGGGCATCACTCAAGTGGAAAGGCGCGCCGTGAGAGACAGCGCGGAAAACGCAGGAGCCCGAGAAGTGTACCTCGTTGAAGAAACGATGGCGGCGGCCATCGGCGTGGGTCTTCCGGTCGAAGAGCCGGCGGGGAACATGATCGTGGACATCGGCGGCGGAACGACAGAGGTAGCCATAATATCGCTGGCTGGGATCGTTTATGCCCAGTCTGTTCGTGTGGGCGGAGACGAGATGGACGAGGCCATCATCAGCTACATCAAGCGGAACTACAACTTGCTCATCGGCGAGAGAACGGCCGAGCAAATCAAAATTGAAATCGGCTCCGCCTATCAGGTAGGAGACAGAAAAACCATTGAAATTAAAGGGCGCGACCTCGTCGCCGCCATTCCCAAAACGATTGCGGTGAGCGACGAGGAAGTCCGCGATGCGGTTTCCGAAACCGTTAATGCCATCGTCGAGGCCGTTCGGAGCGCGCTTGAAAGCACGCCACCGGAACTCGCGGCGGACATTGTTGATCGCGGAATTGTCTTGGCGGGAGGAGGAAGCCTCCTGAGAGGAATTGATATTTTGTTACGCGAAGAGACCGGGCTTCCTGTCACTGTCGCCGAGGACCCCCTTTCCGCTATCGTAATGGGAACGGGCAAGGTGCTCGATGAACTTGATCTCCTCGGAAAGCTTGCGGTCTAAAACACCGACAGACCGAGGCGTTGCTCACATTAATGCCCGATCTCAAGCTTTCATCTGACGCAGGCAAATACGCATAAAAACATGTATCAATTAATTAAAGAACGACGCAACACCGTCATGTTGTCCTGTCTGTTCGTCGCCTGTTTCACGCTGATGAATATCAGCGTTCGCAGCAGGGGCGGAACGACCCTGGTCGAGCGCGCCCTTCTTACGATGGCCGGCCCGATAATGCAGGCCGTCTCCATCCCCAAACGATGGGTCAAGAATTCTTGGAACGAATATTTTTTCCTCTACAACCTTCGCGAAGAAAACGAGCATTTAAAAGAGGAGTTGTCCTCCTTGAAAGGCGTCTCGCTGCGGGCGCGAGAACTTGAGGCCAAGATCGTTCGGCTCGAAGCGCTCCTCGGCGGCGGGCGGCGGCTACCCTTTACCACCCGCCTGGCCAATATCGTGGGGCGAACCACCGGTGCCTTTGGATCCACTTTGATTATCGATTTTGGCAGCGCCGATGGGGCACACCGCAATCTGCCAGTTGTCCACGAAGGAGGGGTGGTAGGCAGGATTTCCCGCGTCGGGCGCTGGACGAGCCGTGTCCTGTTGCTTTCCGACTCCCGGAGCGCCGTGGATATCCTGCTACAGCGAAGCAGAGCGAGCGGAGTGTTCGGGCTATCTCCTGTGGGCGAAGGGGAGGTGCGTTTCATGTCGATGGGCGCCGACGTGAAAGTGGGTGACCTTTTGATTTCATCAGGCCAAGGAGGTGTGTTCCCCAAAGGACTGCGGGTCGCCCGGGTGATAAACGTCGGCCCCAAAAGCGAGCGACTTTTCCGGAAGGTGGAAGCGGATTTTACCGCAGATCTGAACAAAATCGAGGAGGTGCTTGTAATCATGCTGCCGGGAAGCGCGGAGGCCCGGAAATGACTGCTCTTTTCTATGTCCTGCTCGGAGCGGCTACTATCGTTTTCCAGACCACCATGACGGATTACTTCTCTGTTTTGACAGGCACGCGCCCTGACGCCATCCTTCTTACAACCATTTTTCTTGGAATTTACCGCGGACGCGAAGCTGGGCTTGCCGGAGGTTTTCTGCTTGGCCTATTCCAGGACGTGCTCACGGGTAGCCTCCTCGGCGTGAACGGGTTGGCGAAGGGTCTCATTGGATACGCCATTGGCGGTCTCCGCCGAAATATTTCCAGCCGAAATATTCTTTATGTGATCAGTCTCGGTCTATTCGGATCCGTGTTCAACCTCGTACTTGGCGCGGCACTTTTATTTGTGTTTCTTCCCGATGAATCTTTGCCCACAAATTTTTTTATCGCTGAAGGAAAAAGTGCGACATTAACCGCCCTCCTCGCTCCCATTATTGTGGGCCTGCTTGGAAAGGCGGAGGCGCAAATTCTCCCCTCGCCGGGTGGCGTCCCCTACCCAGAACGGATTTGAGGTCATGTCCTCTTCGCTATTTCGACGCCCTGGCTCCGAGATTCCGGATGCCTACCGAAGCCGCGTCCGTCTCCTGGCGACTTTATTCAGCATCCTTCTCATCGGCCTGTTCGGTCGTCTTTGGTACCTGCAAATCCTTCAGGGAGAGCGTTTTCGCTCCCTTTCAGAGAACAACAGAATTGCCTACCGCCTCGTCCGCAGTCCGCGCGGTATCATTTACGATCGGAAAAAACGGATTTTGGCGGACAATCGACCTTCTTTCAATATTTTCCTCTTAAAAGAGGATGCACAGGATCTAAAAAAAACCGTGCGCCATCTGGCGGACATTACAGAAACCCCCTTCCCCGTGTTGTGGAAAAAAGTTCAAACCGCCAGCCCCTTCCGCCCTTTTCTTGTGAAAGCAGACGTGGACCGTCGCAAAGTAGCCTACGTCATGGAAAACCGGCCGGACCTGCCCGGCATTTTCCTGCAGGTCGCTCCCCTGCGAAATTACAGGCACAATAAACTCGCGGGCCACCTCCTGGGCTACCTGAGCGAGATCGGCGACCGGGAACTGACAAAACTGCGGAAGCAGAATTACCGGCAAGGGGACCTGATAGGAAGGTACGGCGTCGAACGCTCCCAGGAGAAGTATCTTCGTGGAAAAAACGGATTCAAGCAAGTGGAGGTCGACGCCTACGGCCGTGAACTACGGATTGTCCGGCCATTCAATGAGAAGGCCGGATACAACATCGAGCTCACCATAGACTCTGAACTTCAAGCCAAAGCCGAAAAACTATTCACCGACTTTGAAGGGAGCATCGTCGCCCTCGATCCCCGCAGCGGCGGTATCCTGGCCATGGTCAGCAACCCGCCGTTTGATCCGAATTTGTTTGCCGCCGGAATTCGGCCAGAGTCCTGGCGCGCGCTCTCCCAGAACCCCCTGCATCCCCTCGAAAACCGCGCCATTCGGGGGCAATATCCTCCCGGCTCACTGTTCAAGATCGTGATGGCTTTCGCCGCGTTGGAGGAAAAAATCATCCGACCCGAGGAAACCATCTATTGCAACGGGCATTTTCCGTTCGGAAACCGGGTGTTTCGGGATTGGAAGCCAGGCGGGCACGGCCCGATCAATCTCGTTCAATCACTCGCCCAAAGCTGTGACGTGTACTACTACACGATGGGCAGTCACCTCAAACTAGAGAGAATCGCCAAGTACGCGCGCATGTTCGGGTTGGGAAAACCCACCCAGTTCAGCTTCCGGGAAAAGCCGGGGCTCGTTCCTTCGGACGCTTGGAAACGGCGCCGTTTCAAAGAGAAATGGTACCCTGGCGAAACGATCAGCGTTTCCATCGGACAGGGGTTCAATCTTGTCACTCCATTGCAGGCGGCAAACCTCATCGCGACGGTTGCAAACGGCGGTACACTTTGGAAGCCCTATATCGTCCGCCGAGTCTGGAGAGCAGACCAAAAACCCATCTACGAACACCAGGCCGAACCCTTGAACCGAATTCCGATCGGGGCAGACACTTTCGCGAAGGTGCGGCACGGTTTGTGGGAAGTCGTGAACGGACCGCGCGGCACGGCAACAAAGGCCGCCATACCGGGCGTGGCGGTGGCCGGAAAAACGGCCACCGCCCAAGTGGTCCATCTTAAAATAACAGGGCGTAAGGCGAAGCCCGAAGACCTCCCGCGCAAGTTCCGCGACCATGGGTGGTTCGTCGCTTTCGCCCCTTTTGAAAACCCGCGGATTGCGATAGCCGTTCTGGGCGAACACGCGGGGAGACCCGGCTCCTCTTTCGCTCCGATCGCCCGCGATCTCATGGCCTTTTATCTTGAGGTTCCGGCAAAGAGGAGAAAGAAGGAAGCCACGAGAACGGGAAAAAAATCTGCGCGAATTCAACCTCTCATCAACATGAGAGATATTCCATGATCGGCTTTCCTTCCACTCCTCAATCTCCCCTTCGGCGTGCGATGGGGCAACTCGACTGGGTTTTGATTTTCGTCACGCTCGCCCTTTCCACGTTCGGCGTCCTCATGATATTCAGCAGCATCCAAACGAACACGGCCCTGCTGGAAGAAGCCCTCCATTGGAAGCAATTGACTTGGATCTCCGCCGGCGTTGTTTCAGTCGCCTTTATCCTCCTTTTCGACTATCACCATTTTACGCGACTCGCCTACATTTTTTATTTTCTCCTCGTTGCCCTCCTGGTATTGGTTCTCATTTCCGGGAAAATAGTGTACGGGGCAAAGCGATGGATTATCCTTGGGCCCATGCGGCTCCAACCTTCTGAGTTCACCCGCTTGGCCATTATCCTGGTCCTCGCTCGTTATTTTGGATCCCGCGAAAACACCGCGCCCTTGGAATTCCGCGATCTCATTCTTCCTTTTATTTTTGTCGCGATACCCTGTACTCTCGTGGCGCGGCAACCCGATCTCGGAACCTCCCTCATGACAGTCATGGTAGCGGCGCTCATGCTTATTATTGTAGGCGTGCGGACACGCGTGTTCCTGTCTATCGCGGCGATGGGGTTCACCGTAGCTCCAGTGGGTTGGTTTTTCCTCAGGGACTACCAAAAAAATCGAATCCTCACTGTGCTAAACCCGGAGGCCGACCCGCTCGGTTCAGGCTATCAAAGCCTCCAGAGCAAAATCGCCGTCGGCAGCGGGGGGTTCTGGGGCAAGGGCCTGTTTCAGGGGACCCAAAGCCGCCTTCATTTTCTGCCCGAAAAACACACTGACTTTATTTTCTCGGTACTAAGCGAAGAGCTTGGCTTCATCGGGGCGACCGTATTGCTAATCCTCTTTCTGATCTTCATTCATCGTTGCGTACAGACAGCCCTTAACGCCGGCGACAAAGAAGGGCTCCTGATCGCCGTCGGAGTGGCAACCTCTTTTTTCCTTTATATTTTCCTGAATATCGGCATGACGGTGGGTTTGATCCCAATCGCAGGAATGCCCTTGTCCCTTGTAAGCTATGGGGGAAGTTCCGCGCTCGCCTCGTTCCTCGCCATCGGTCTCTTGCTCAATGTTCGGCTCAGGCGCAGGAATTTTGTCTCTCTTTCTTGAATTTCCCCATTTCTGCCATAACGCAACATCGCAATGAGTTGCAAAATCCTTGAGATTCCAGCACCATTCGGGTTGATTGCACAGGGAGGCGTCACGGAAAAGCCCGACCGACCCCCTGTAATAGGCCAGTAATCAATTATACCCCCGGGCTGAGATTTGCCTGGATATATAATGAAAATCGACTATTCTTCGGAAATATTCCCCTTTGTCCAAAAGCCCTCTCGTTACCTGGGCAATGAGGTAAATTCGATTCACAAGGACCACTCCCGGGTCCGAAACCTCGTCGCCCTCGCCTTCCCGGACAGCTACGAAGTCGGAATGTCCCACAACGGCATTCGGATCCTCTACCACCTACTGAACGAGCGCGAGGACATCGCCACAGAGCGGGTATTCCTCCCTTGGATGGATTATGAGGATATCATTACCCAAAAAGGGGCTCTGCTCGCCACCCTCGAAAGCCGCATACCCGTTCGAGAATTCCACATTCTGGGCATTTCACTCCTTTACGAACTCGCTGCGAGCAACGTGGTACGGCTGCTCGACCTCGCCGGGATCCCTCGACGGGCAATCGACCGGAACGTGAAGGATCCCCTCGTTGTGGGGGGCGGTCCCGTGGCATTCAACGTGGAACCCTTCGCTCCCTTCTTCGACGCCGTCGCGCTGGGCGACGGAGAGGAACTTTTCCCTGAAATCGTTGATGTCCATGAGGTCTGGCGGAAATCCGGAGCGCCACGCGCCACTTTGCTCGAACGACTGGAAGAGTTGGAGGGAATTTACGTCCCGGAACGCTACGCGGTGGAGTACGAGGAAGACGGTCGAATCCGAGAGGTCCGCCACGTGAACGGGGGTTCGCGGCCGGTGCTGGCGCGTATCCTGGAAGATCTCAACCGTTCGCCCCACCCGACCGCTGCTATCGTGCCATACGCCCAAGTCGTTCACGATAGGGTGACCCTGGAAGTCCAGCGCGGCTGCACGCGAGGCTGCCGCTTCTGCCACGCCGGAACGGTGTACCGGCCGGTCCGTGACCGGAAACCCGGGAAAATGATGGAACTCGCCGAGGAGTCACTGCGCAAAACCGGCTATGAAGAAATCAGCCTCTCATCCCTTTGTATCGCGGACTGGCAGCCCCTTAAAGGAGTGGTTCCCCGGATGATGGAAAGGCTCGCCCCGATGAATACCTCCATTTCACTTCCTTCGCTGAGAGTGGGTGCGATGAGTCCAGAGCTGCTTGCTCAAATCGCCCGCGTCCGCCGCACGGGTTTCACCTTGGTACCTGAAGCGGGCAGCGAGCGCCTGCGGAACGTCATCAACAAAGTGCTCACCGAAGAAGATCTGCGGAGAAACCTGCAGGACGTTCTTGACGCCGGTTGGCCGGGGGTAAAATTCTACTTCATGATCGGACTCCCCACCGAAACTTTCGAAGACCTAGAGAAGATGGCGGAAATGCTCGATACCTGCGCCCAGATGCAATCGCGAAACACCGGGAATCAGTTCCGTTTCATCAATGTAAGTCTCTCTACATTCGTGCCAAAACCCCACACCCCTTTTCAATGGTTTCCGCAGAACCGGAGCGAAGAAGTCCAAGAAAAGTTGACTTATATAAAACGCTCGGTGAAGGACTGGCGCATCAAGCTCCACTGGTCAGACCCGCGCAACAGCCTGCTGGAGGCCATCCTTTCCAAAGGAGACCGCCGGTTGGCGGACGTCATCGAGACCGCCGTCGAGTTGGGCTGCAAGTTCGACGGCTGGCGGGAACATTTCGACTTCAACAAGTGGGAAGCCGCCTTCGCTGCCCACAGCTTGGATCCCGATTGGTATGCCCACCGGGAAATTCCTGTCGAGGAACCCCTGCCCTGGGATCACCTCGATCCGGGTATCACCAAGGATTATCAGCGGGAAGAATGGTCGAGGGCCCTCCGGGAGGTGACGGTGGGCGATTGCCGGTATGAGAAGTGCTACCAATGCGGGATTATAGATAACTACAAAGGCATCAAATACCACTATGAAAAACCCATCCCGCCGCCCAAATCTTTCCCGCCCTTGTCAAATACGAAAACTGGTGCGCGTGCCGCCCACAACTCTCTCGATCGATGCGCCACGATCCCGGTCGAGACTGATTGGGCCGAGAAAAAAAGGGACATTGCCCTACCGAGGCCCAAAGAGATTTTGCCTGTCAACACAAAAGAGAATCATAAAATCCAAAAGAAAGGGCACCGAAAACCTCGAGAACGACATGACTTCCGTGAGAACGGACCCATGTCCATTGGATTCGAGGGCACCGGGAACGACAGCCCCGGGATTGCGGCCGAGGCGACAGAATATTCAGTGCGCCGCTTCCGCCTCCTTTTTGAAAAATCGGGCGACCTCCGTTTTCTGGGCCATCTCGAAGTCCTCCGCGCGTTTATCCGGGCCGTCCAGCGGACGGGAATGCAGATGGCGCACACCAAGGGCTTCAGCCCCCATCCAAAAATTACCTTTTCCCGCGCACTTCCGGTTGGAGTTGAAAGCCGGGCCGAAGCGGTGGACATCTCACTATTGGAAACCGAAATTCCTCTAGAGGTACGTGACGTGCGTCGTCGGCTCAAAGAGAGCCTGCCCGCCGGCCTGCGTCTCCGTGCGATCTGGGAACTTCAAAACGGAGCCCTCTCTTCGGCAAATGCCGATTTTGGTGCTGTATATGAGATCTATGTTCCCGTCGGGATGCTGGGAGAAGGGGCCGATGCGCTCGTCACAGCCGAGCGGGCCGTTATACGGACGCTGGCAAGCGAAAGAATCGAAATCGAACGAGAACGAAAAGGCAGGATCGTCCGTTTCGATGCGCGTCCTGCCATCGCTGATTTTTCCGTTAAAGGAGAGCGGCGCGGGTCTGACGGGACGCAGCTTCTTCTCTTTCTCCTTTCGATCAACCATGGCGAGGGATCCACTCCGAAAGTATCCGAGATCCTAAAAACTAGCCTTGGCCTCTCATCTGAAGATTGCCTGCGATCACAGGTTAAAAAAATTGCGATGAAATGGAAAAAATCGACACCGGAGAACATCGAATATGCCATCTGAGATCATCGTCAACGCCGAGCCCTTCGAAACGCGCCTGGCCCTTCTTGAGAACGGCGTGGCGGCGGAATTCTACATCGAGCGAGACAGCGAAAAAAGCATCGTCAGCAACATTTACAAGGGGCGAGTCACCAAAGTTCTCCCCGGCATGCAAGCCGCTTTCATTGATATCGGTATCGAGAAGGCGGGGTTTCTCTACGTGAATGACGTCGACACTATCGACTCCATCGAGAATTACCGGAGGATCGCCGCCAAAGAAGAAGAAGGCCTGGATTTTGATGGTTCCTTAGACGACGAAGAGCGAAATGGCGTGAACGGGGGACGTCCTTTCGGGGTGGGCCGCCGGGCCCGAAGGGGAGGCAAAGAGCGCCACATTGAGGATCTCCTCGATATCGGCCAAGAAGTTATCGTGCAAGTAAGCAAAGAACCGCTTGGAACAAAAGGGTCTCGCCTAACAAGCTTCATCACGCTGCCCGGTCGGTACGTAGTCTACATGCCCACGATCAATCAGGTCGGGATCAGCAGGCGAATCGAGGATGAGGCAGAACGCCGAAGGCTCCGGAAACTCGTGCGCAAGTTTCGCCAACCTGGCGCGGGTTACATCGTACGCACCGTGACCGAGGGGCTCCCTCCCGAGGAAATCGAGGCGAACATGCACTTTCTCCATACACTGTGGGACAACATTCTACAGAAAAACGAAGAGGTAACAGCGCCCGCCGAACTCTACCATAACCTAAACATCGTAAAGCGCGCCGTGCGGGATTTATTTGACGATGACGTAGAGCGAATGGTCATCGACGATAAGGAGCAGCACCAATTATGCCTGGAATTTCTTGAGAACTACTACCCGCATCTTGTTCAAAAGCTCAAGCTGTACGATGACGGCGAACCCATTTTTCATCAGTTCGGTGTCGAGTTGGAAATTGAGCGCGCGCTCGGCCAGCGCGTATGGCTGAAAAGCGGAGGCTATATTGTCATCGATCAAACGGAGGCCCTTACCACAATTGACGTAAATACAGGACGATTCGTTGGAAAGCGCAATCCCGAAGAAACCATCCTCCAGACAAACATGGAGTCGGTTCGGGAGATTGTGGCGCAACTTCGGCTTCGCAATCTGGGCGGGATCATCATCGTTGATTTCATCGACATGGAGAAAGAGGAAAGCAAGGATAAAGTTTTCAACTCCTTTAAAGATGAATTGCGGAAAGATCGTTCGCGCACGAACATTCTCAAGATCAGTGACCTGGGGCTCGTTGAAATGACGCGCAAGCGGGTTCGCGACAGCCTCCAGCGCGTTCTTTGCGGGACCTGCCCCTATTGCGAAGGGCGCGGCAGAATCAAGTCCCCTGCAACGATTAGCTATGAGGCCCTCCGCGAGGTCCGCCGGGTCCGCCAAAATCATCCGTCCAATCGGAAGGTTATGATCAACGTCCATCCGGATGTGGCCGACCTCCTGCTTGAGGACGAACGGTCCCACGTTGAAGAACTCGAAAATAAACTAAACATCAAACTTGTCGTCAAGGCCGATTTGGAGCTTCATCAGGAGGGATTCGAGGTCATCGCCACCTGAGACTCTCTTTGCCCTGCCAATTGACATTTTGCCAGGCCACCCAGTAGGCTCAAGTTCATAGCCCTTTGAGGTTTATCCGGCATGTCGACGCGCCTGTCTCCTTATGCGCTTGCCCTCGTCTTCGCTCTGGGCTCTTGCGCGGAGTTCCCAAAGGAGAACGTATCCGAGGCGCCGGTCCAAAAAACGGCGCAAGAAATGGACTTCATTCTCCGCCAGGCCGTAACCGCTCAGCAAAAAAGAGCCCGGCTCGAAGTTTCCATTTCCCAGGCCAACGAACAGATCAAAAGGTTGGCCGTCGAGGCCCGAAAAATCCAGAACGATCAACGCCGGCTCGAGGAGAACTTGAACAAGTTTCGCCGAGAATTTCTTATGTTCAAGGAAACCGCCCGTAGACCGGCACCCCATCGGGCGCCCACCAACCTCTCCCGGCGACCCCAAAGGAAAGCTCCGGCCACCTCTACATCTCCGAGACCCGCCCCCGTCATTAAGAGCAAGACACCGCCGCCAGCTGCGATGAAACCCCTGCGTCACCGTCTGGCTTCCCTGCCTCCTCAGGAGGCGTACAATCGTGCCTACCGAATTGTCCGGGAGGGGAAAAGCGAAGAAGCCATTCTTCGCCTTCGGGACTTTCTAAGCCAATACGCCAACCATCGCTTGGCGGGAAATGCCCAATACTGGCTTGGCGAGAGTTATTACGACATAAGAGAATACCATTCGGCCCTCGATGAATTCAGGAAGGTCATCACCCAGTATCCGAAGAGCCACAAAGTGCCCGACGCCTATTACAAATGCGGGCTCACATATCTCCGCCTGGACAATCCCCGTGGAGCGGCCCTTGAGTTTAAAAAGATTCTCGACAATTTCCCATCTCATCCCCTCACCAATAAGGCTCGAGGACAGGTCCGATCTTTGAAATTGCCGAGAAATAACCTGCAGAAGTAGTCCACCGTCTTCTGCCCCCCCCAAATATTTCAGCGCATGGGCCACCCTTTTTAGGGATCAATCGAGGTGTCTATATTATTTTCGTCTTGACACAGGTCACACCCTTCGTGGTAAGGAACGAAGGGCAAAATGCCCTTCAGGCAGCAGGATGGGGCTGATAATCAATGAAATCGTCCTTGCCGCAATTGAAATTTTGATTCGAGCCAGGATTCAAAATGCAGAGTAATCTAGCCAAATCAATGTCTTCAATATCCGAAACCAGTGCGATTTCTGACGCTTGGCTCGTTTCACAAACCCTGCCCGACATGGCGCCAGAGAAACTTGAGGAACTTTTGGCCGCTTTTGGGAAACTCGAGAAGGTCCTCTCCGCCCCGGTGTCCTATTTCGCTCGAATTTCCGGGAAAAAGGTACTGGGATTGCTCGAACGAGATACGCCTGGCTCTTGAACAGGGACGGAAGGTGATGGCGGTCCCAGGATCCACGGACACCAACCGAAGCGCCGACTGCCACGGACTACTGAAAGATGGCACGCCCTTATCGAAAAGTGGAAGACATCATGGAGGCACTTCCTTCTTAATACACATGAAATCCGCTTGGGATCGCCGCGCGGTGAATCTGTTGAGAACACTCCTCTTGCTTCCAAGGAAGAAAGCGAGTTGCTATCCCTCCTCGCACAAGGGGAGAATACGGTTGAGGTAATTACGCGAGCGCAAGGAATTCCTCCTGGAAAAGTGACGAACTTGCTGCTTCTCCTGGAGCTCAAGGGATTTGTCCGACAGGCCGGGGGAGACGTTTATCTGGCGGCGCACTAATAGCGAGGACGTCACGTGCGTGAGAAAATGTATTCCATGGTGCAGGTCTTGGTAGAGCGATGCCGTCAAGATCGGAGCGTTCTCAATAACGAGCGGGAAATGGTTTCACTCCTGACGAGCAGAGGATTTCTTCAGGAAGAAATCTACGATGTACTCTCGTGGGTTCAGCAATTCGGCTTTGATATGCGTGGAGGTGAGAGCAAATTGATCGGAAGGCGAACTCGCACGGTACGCGTCATGCACCCGGAAGAGCGCCTCGCCTTCACTCCCGCGGCGCAGGGGCTTCTTCGCAGATTGTACAACAGCGGCTCCATCGACGATTACCTGCGGGAAGAAATTATCCAGCGGTGCATTGACTTGGTCGACGAGGAGATCGGACTGGAAGAAGTGAAAACCACAACTCTCCTCGTTATGTTCAAAGAAAATCGGGACGTTCCGAGCGAAAATATTTTTCATGTCGTGGAAGAAAACGAAACCCACCTTATGAATTGAGTTAGATGGGAAAAAAGACATCGGCTAATAAAACGGCGAAACGGCCCCCTGTCCGCTCTCCTAAAAAAGAATCGGCATCAGAGGGAAATCCCAAAAAGCTTCTCATCGTTGAATCGCCAGCCAAAGTAAAGACCATCCAAAAGTTCCTCGGTGGAGAATTTGCCATCATGGCCTCTAAGGGGCACGTGCGCGATCTGAAAAAAACCGGGGAACGCAAGATGGGGATCGATGTCCAAAACCATTTCCAAGCCGACTATGGCGAGATCCTGTCGAAGAAAAAAACCATCGAAGCCCTTCGCCGGGCGGCATGCTCGGCCAAAGAGATATATCTCGCCCCGGATCCCGACCGAGAAGGAGAGGCTATCGCTTGGCATATCGCAGAGATCTTCCGGGATATCGGAAAGGAGAACGACATCTACCGGGTCGCCTTTAACGAAATCACCCGCCGCGCGGTCACGGAAGCACTTAGCCAACCCGGCCGGATCGACCAGAATAAGGTCGATGCCCAAGAAACCCGCCGAAAGCTCGACCGCATCGTGGGTTTCAAACTTTCCGGGGAAATTTTATGGAACAAAGTCGCCTTCGGTCTGAGCGCCGGACGGGTACAATCTGTCGCCCTTTGCCTTATCAGCGCGTGCGAGGAGGAAATTGAGGCGTTTCTGCCCCGAGAATACTGGACCATCGATGCATCCCTCCAAAAGCCGGGAGACGGCCTCCCCTTTGGGGCCAGACTCTTCCGAATCGATGGAAAAGAGGCTGATATTCCGGATGAAGGGATGGCGCGCACACTCGCAGAGGAGATCGAGAAAGCACCGCATCGAGTGGCAAAGGTGGTACGGCGTGAGCGCCGCCGCCGTCCGCCCAGTCCTTTCATTACGAGCACCCTCCAGCAGGAAAGCTCGACCAAGCTTCGTTACGGCGCTAAAAAAACGATGCGCATCGCACAAACCCTCTATGAAGGTGTCAATCTTGGGTCTGCACTGGGCACCGTTGCCCTGATCACCTACATGCGCACCGATTCAGTCCGTCTCGCTCCCGAGGCGATCGCCGCGGCCCGGGTATATATCGACAACCATTTCGGGAAAGAAGTTCTGCCGGAAAAACCACCTGTATACAAAGGCGGTGCCATGGCCCAGGACGCCCATGAGGCCATTCGCCCGATTGACCCCGCGCTTTCGCCCGACCGGCTGAAGGCGCACCTCAAGCCCGATCAACTCGCCCTCTACACCCTTGTTTGGCGCCGTTTCCTTGCCAGCCAGATGAAGCCTGCCGTGTACGACCAAACAAGCGTTGACATCGATGCAAGCAAGCGATTACTGCTGCGGGCGAGCGGATCGGTTCTCAAATTCGAGGGTTTCCTCAAGGCGTACCAGGAAAGCGGGAAAGAAAATACCACGGAAAGAGAAGGAAACGGAGAAAAACTGGCCGGCCGAGGAAAAAGCCAAATCCTCCCGCCTCTCTCGGAGGGGGATGCCCTCTCGCTGTTGGCATCAGAAAAGGTGCCGAGCGGCGTTCTGACAGAGCAGCATTTCACCCAACCGCCTCCGCGTTATACCGAGGCATCCCTCGTAAAAAAGCTAGAAGAGGACGGGGTGGGGCGGCCCAGCACCTACGCCACAATTCTCGACACACTGGAAAAACGCAAGTACGTTACGGTTGACAGGAAAAAGCGCCAGTTTGTCCCCACTCCGTTGGGCCGTGAAGTGAACAAACTTCTCATTCGCGGTTTCCCGGACGAAATCGACGTCAAATTCACAGCCAAATTAGAGAAGTCCCTGGATGACATCGAAGGGGGAAAAACTCCTTGGCTTCCCGTTTTGAGCGATTTTTTCGGCCAGTTCGACCGAAAAGTACAAAAGGCAAAAAAAACGCTTCCCAGTCTCAAAACAACGACCGAGCCGGTCGGGCGAGATTGCTCGGAGTGCGGCAGCCCGCTCGTAAAGAAATTCAGTAGAAACGGTTGGTTTATTTCCTGCTCAACCTATCCCAAATGCCATTACTCAGAGAATATCTCCGATAACAGCGAGGACGGGGAGTTGGACGAGAATTTGAACGATATTGAGGAAAAGGCTCCCCCGTGTGAAGTATGCGGCGCTCCCATGCGCGCCAAAAACGGCCCCTTCGGAATTTATCTCGCTTGCTCCGAATCACCCAAGGAGCACAAAACGCGCAAAGTCTCCCCTGACGGATCTGGCGCTCCGCCGCCTCCGCCGACCGGAATCGCATGCGCAAGAAAGAACTGCGACGGGGAACTTGTGCGGCGGCGTTCGCGACGGACGGGAAAGCCCTTTTACGGTTGCAATCGCTTTCCAAAGTGCAATTATGTCGTTTGGGGACCGCCGACGGACAAGGCATGCCCCGCCTGCGGGCATCCTCATTTGGTTCTCAAGGCGACAAAAAAGAGTGGAAAGCAAATCGTATGCCCCTTGAAAGAGTGTGGGCATACCGAGGACGCCTCTACAGAGATTATCGCCTCCCTGGGAGAGATGGCGCTCACAGATCCCTCCCCTGCAGCCACATCGGAAAATTCATGAGCGGAAGATTATATATTATCGGAGGCGGCCTCGCGGGAAGTGAAGCCGCATGGCAGGCGGCCCGGCGGGGCGTCAACGTCGATCTTTACGAGATGCGGCCCCAAACCCCCACCCCCGCCCATCAGACGGGGCTCCTGGCCGAATTGGTTTGCTCCAATTCCTTGCGCTCAAATTCCCTTGAAAACGCCTCGGGCCTCTTGAAAGATGAAATGCGATCTATGAGCTCCCTCATCCTCCGCTGCGCTGACGAGGCGCAGGTACCCGCCGGGATTGCCCTCGCGGTGGACCGAAAAATTTTTAGCGAGGCCGTTACCGATGCCATAGAAGGCGAACCAAACATTCGCCTGCGCCGGGAGGAATACACCTCCATAGACGAGGACGTTCCCACCGTCATCGCTACCGGACCACTGACAAGCCCGACCCTCGCGGCTGAGGTGGCTCGCTTCACGAAAGGGAAATACCTCTATTTCTATGACGCCATTTCCCCCATCGTGTACGCCGACAGCATTGATATGAACGAAGCCTTCCTCGCCTCCCGGTACGGAAAATCCTTCGATGGAGAGAAAGAGGGCGACTATATCAACATCGGTCTCTCCCAGGAAAAATATGAAGAGTTCCAGCAACTCCTCCTCGATGGGGGAAAAATCCCTCTTCGAGAGTTCGAAAAGGCCATTTATTTTGAGGGATGCCTGCCCATCGAGGAACTGGCAAGACGAGGCAAGGAAACACTTGCCCACGGCCCGATGAAACCCGTAGGAATCGCCCACCCGGTAACGGGGGAGACCTACCACGCAGTGGTTCAGCTTCGGCGTGAGGACCTCACGGGGGAATTTTATTCCATAGTGGGCTTCCAGACCCGGCTTCGCTACCCCGAACAAAAGCGTATATTCCAATCTCTTCCGGGCATGTCCGGGGTCCGCTTCCTGCGCTACGGGAGCCTGCACCGAAACACTTACCTCAACGCCCCTCGCCTTCTCCGCGACACGCTTCAGCTACAACGCTATCCCAACCTCTTCGTCGCGGGCCAACTCACCGGTGTCGAAGGGTACCTGGAGTCAGCCGCCATGGGCCTGCTCGCAGGAGTTTATGCCACCGCCTTCATTCGTAATGAGTCAATATGTGCGCCTCCCCTCACCACGGCCCTGGGTTCCCTGACCCATTACATCTGCCAGACCAGTCACAAAAACTTCCAACCGATGAACATCAACTTCGGACTGTTTCCGCCTTTGCAAACACGCGCGCGCCGGAAGGAACGCAACAAACTCATCGTGCAGCGCGCCTTGAAAGATCTGAAGCCATGGCGCGACGACAAAACATTCCAGAAAATCTAAGCAGGGCCCGATCCCTTTTTGAAAATCATCTTCGGGTGGAACGGGGCGCCTCCGACCACACGCTCCGCGCCTATGCATCGGACCTTGCCGACTTCGACGCTTTCCTCACGGATTGGGTCGGATTGTCGGTCCCGCCGGAAAGAGTGGACCCCATTTCCATCCGAGCTTACTTGGCCCACCTCCACGGCCGGGGGGTGGCCGCCGCCACGGTCAACCGGCATCTTTCGAGCCTCCGGAGCCTATTCCGTTTTCTCCGGCGGGAAGGGTGGAGTGTGGGGGATCCCGCCGGGGAGATCCCTCCGCCCAAGGCCAGCCGCACCCTTCCCTCCTTTCTCCCAGTTGACGACGCCGCGCGGCTGATGGAACTGCCGGATACATCCAATGCCGACGGCGCCCGGGACAAAGCGATACTCGAGATACTCTACGGGTCGGGCCTTCGGGTAAGTGAGCTTTGCGGGCTAAACGACGAAGACATTGACCTCAAGGAGCGCCTCCTTCAGGTTCGCGGAAAAGGGAAAAAGGAGCGCATCGTCCCCATGACGCACGAGACGGCCCAGGCCATAGGAGTGTACCGGACTCTCCGGCCGCCGCTTCCCGAAAAAACTCCCAGGTGGAAGGAAACTTCCCCCCTCTTTCGCAATTCCCGGGGGCGCCGCCTCACCCCCGCCCGGGTGCGGGTTGCCCTGAAGGGCTACGAGCGAAAGGGTGCTTTCGGGTATCATTTCACGCCGCACGCACTTCGCCATAGCGCGGCGACGCACCTTCTCGAGGGGGGCGCGGATCTTCGCTCGATCCAGGAGCTATTAGGACACGCGAGCCTTTCCACCACGCAACGTTATACCCAGGTGGATTTTGCGCACCTACAAGCCACCTACGACGATGCACACCCGAGGGCGCGGACCGGCGGCAACAGCACCGGCGCCCAAGGCGAAACGAAGAAACAGTGCACAACAAAAAAGTAAAGGACTCCAGATGACCCATCCGCGAGAACACATCCGCTCCACCACCATCCTTTCTGTGCGTCACAAGGATCAAATCGCCCTCGGCGGTGACGGCCAAGTGACAATTGGCCAGACCGCCGTCAAGCACACTGCGGCGAAGATTCGCCGATTGGGCGAGGGGGAGGTGCTGGCCGGATTCGCGGGATCCGCCTCCGACGCCATTGCCCTCTTTGAGCGATTCGAGATCAAGCTCGAACAATACCGCGGCAATTTGGCGAGGGCCGCCGTTGAAATGGGAAAGGACTGGCGCACCGATCGCGTCCTGCGGCGGCTCGAAGCCCTGCTCATCGTGAGCAACAATGAAAAGAGCCTTCTTCTCTCAGGGACAGGCGAGATCATCGAGCCGGACGACGGAGTTATCGGAATTGGAAGCGGCGGAGCGTACGCCATGGCGGCCGCCCGCGGCATCCTCGGACTTACTCCCGACCTCTCTGTCGAGGAAATCGTGCGCCGTTCTCTGATCATTGCGGCCGACATCTGCGTCTACACCAATCATCAAATCACCGTGGAAACCTTATGATTGAAACCCTAACGCCCGCTCGTATCGTCGAAGAACTCAACCGCTACATCATCGGCCAATCGGAGGCAAAACGCGCCGTTGCCATCGCGCTTCGAAACCGGTGGCGCCGCCAGCAACTTGCCGAGGAGATGCGCGACGATGTGGCCCCGAAAAACATCATCATGATCGGCCCCACCGGCGTCGGAAAGACCGAAATCGCCCGCCGCCTCGCCCGATTGGCGAAGAGTCCCTTCTCCAAGGTTGAGGCAAGTAAATTCACCGAAGTCGGCTATGTGGGACGCGATGTGGAGAGCATTGTCCGGGATCTCGTCGAGCTGGCACGCAACATGGTCCAGGAGAAAATGCGGGAGGAAAACAAGGCTAAGGCACAGGACATGGCCGAAGAACGCCTCCTTGACCTTCTTCTGCCCCATCCTCCCGCCTTCGGCGCACTAGACGATAAGGGTCAACCGCGCGATCCCTTGGGCGAAGAACATTATCTCCGCACGAAAGATAAATTTCGCAATTTTTTGAGAGAAGGGAAACTCGATGACCGTGAGGTGGAGGTGGCGGTGGCGGACAGGGCGCCCGATATTCAGGTTTTGGGCGGAACCGACCTGGATCAAATAGGGATTCAGGTTAAGGATATGCTCGGGGGGATGTTTCCTCAAAAAACGAAAAATCAACGCCTCAAGGTGCCAGAGGCCTTCGAGATCTTGTGCCAGGAAGAGGCGGACAAACTCATCGATCCGGACAGGGTGAACAGAGAAGCCGTCGCCCTCACCGAACAATCGGGAATCGTGTTCCTCGATGAGATCGATAAAGTGGCTTCCAGTTCCTCAAACCATCATGGACCCGATGTGTCGCGGGAGGGTGTCCAGCGCGATCTCCTCCCCATTGTCGAAGGAAGCGTGGTGAGCACAAAGTACGGAACCGTGCAGACCGACCACATCCTTTTTATCGCTGCAGGGGCCTTCCATGCGGTCAAACCTTCTGACTTGTTGCCGGAACTTCAAGGCCGCTTCCCCATCCGGGTGGAGCTGAATTCCCTCGGTCAGGCCGAATTCGTGCGCATCCTTCGCGAGCCCGAGAACGCCCTTATTCGCCAGTACCCCGCCCTTTTGGCCACCGAGGGGATTACCGTCAAATTCGCCGATGACGCCATCGAGGAAATCGCCCATATGGCCACCCGAATCAACGAACAAACCGAGAACATCGGCGCCCGGCGACTCCACACGATCATGGAACGCCTCCTCGAAGATATTTCCTTCAACGCCCCAGACATGGCAGGACAGGAAATAACCATCGACGCCGCCTACGTTCGGGATAAGCTCCACGGAATCGTTGAGAATCTCGACCTCAGCCGCTACATCCTCTAACGAACAGGATGGGGCGGGAGCCACGCCCCTTTTTCACATTTTCGGATCGCGATTTATAGGTTTTTCGGGGCGAAAGCGCCCCGCCGGCTTGGCGAAAATATACGGCCATTCTTGCAGGGACCTCCGAATTTTCCCCGCAGCGACACCATGAAACGACGGAGATTGGGCCGAATGCCCATTCCCGGCTTCTTCCCGGCGCTCCCCTTGGCCCGCGTTTTTCTCCGTTGTATATTCCCCCTTTCCACACCCCGTGGAATTGCGTCTGCAGTGGCGCATTCGCCGGCAACAGGTGGGATAGGAGTTCGCCAAATGGATCCCCGAGAGAGAGCCTCGACCCTTGTTGAAGCCCTTCCCTATATTCAGCGATTCGTCGGGAAAACCATTGTGGTCAAGTACGGCGGCGCCGCACAGCTGGAAAAAGACCTTCACGCCCCCTTTGCCCAGGATATCGTCACCATGAAGTTCGTGGGGATCAACGTAGTAGTCGTCCACGGCGGGGGACCTCAGATTGGTGAAACCCTCGAGAAAATCGGGAAAACGAGCCAGTTCATTGAAGGTCTGCGCGTCACCGACGAGGAAACCGTCGGGGTGGTGGAGATGGTTCTCGCCGGGTCAACGAACAAGGGGATTGTGCGCCTCATCAACCGGCACGGGGGAATGGCTGTGGGACTCTCCGGCTCCGACGCCGGCCTCACCCGGGCGCGCAAGCACATGGTCAGCCGCCAAAATGAGGAAGGCGGGGAAGAGAAAGTCGACATCGGCCAGGTGGGCGATGTGGCCGAAGTGAATCCGGCCATCATTCATCACCTGACAAAAGGGGGCTTTATTCCCGTCATCGCTCCTCTCGGCGTCGGAAAAGACGGAACAGTCTACAACATCAACGCGGACTCCACCGCCGGTGCTATCGCAGGGGCCCTACAAGCGGAAAAATTCATCCTCCTGACCGATGTGCCCGGGGTCCTCGATGCGAAAGGAAACCTCATCAGCACCGTGCAGCGAGATGAGGTCAGGACGCTCAAGAACGAAAAGGTTGTCAAGGGGGGGATGATCCCCAAGGTGGACGCTTGCCTGCAGGCACTCTCATCGGGCGTCCGAAAGGCGCATATTATTGACGGCAGAGTTCCGCACGCTGTTCTTTTGGAGGTGTTCACCGACGAAGGGGTAGGCACCCAATTCATTGCATGACCGAATCGGAGACGATCAAAATGAAGAATCAGGAGCTCATCGCCCTTGCCGACCAGCACGTTGCGAAAACCTACGGCCGCTATCCGGTCGCACTCGTGCGCGGTGAGGGCTGCCGCGTCTGGGACGCCGACGGAAAGGAATATCTGGACTTCGTCTCCGGCCTTGCTGTATGCAATCTCGGACACTGCCACCCGGCGGTTATCGCCGCGCTGCGAGAGCAGGCGGGAAAATTACTCCACGTCTCAAACCTTTACCACATTGAGCCGCAGATCGGACTTGCGAAAAGGCTGACGGAGAACTCTTTTGGCGACAAAACCTTCTTCTGCAACAGTGGGACCGAGGCGGTGGAGGCGGCCATCAAGCTGGCGCGAAAGTATTCCTACAATAAATACGGCGAGGGGCGACATGAAATCCTCTCCTTCGACATGAGTTTCCACGGGCGGACGATGGCTTCCCTGGCAGCCACTGGCCAGGAAAAGTTTCACAAGGGTTTCCAGCCTCTTCTGTCCGGCTTTCGATATCTTCCTTTCAACGACGCTGAAACGGTGGCAAACGCGGTAACGAAAAAGACCTGCGCCATCCTTATCGAGCCCATCCAGGGCGAGGGAGGGGTACATGTCCCGGCGGAATGCTATCTGCAGGACCTCCGGAGGGTCT